>NZ_JAVRBN020000016.1:0-153584 GCF_034531305.2 Nostoc sp. ChiQUE02 | reverse complement strand
CCCTCTTCTGTCACTTTCCGGGTATTCTGAATAAAAGGATAAAAAAAGAAAACCCTGAAAGGTAAGTAGAGCAATGGATGTAGAATTACAAATCTTGAAACATTTGGCAAGAGATGCTCATCCAACAGTTGCCACCATAGATGAATATTGTGCAGAGTATAAAGACCTGTTTAAAGAAGTAAGAAATTATGAGTGCTTCAAATATTTACATCTGGGAATAATGTCCCAAATTCAAAGAAAATCATTACCAGAGATAGCGAAAGTAGTAAGTATAAACTCTGCACAGTCGTTACATCATTTTCTAGCCAATTCAGATTGGTCAGTAAATAAGTTAAAACAACGAAGATTAAATAAATTGAAGAAAGAATTAGATGGTCAGGTGATTACAGTAGTAATAGATGAAACAGGAGATAGAAAAAAAGGTAAAAAGACTGATTATGTGGCTAGACAATATTTGGGAAGTGTGGGTAAGGTAGATAATGGGATAGTTTCAGTCAATGCTTATGGAGTTTGCTCTAACATAACTTTTCCATTAATTGTAAAAGTATTTAAACCAAAAGGAACACTAAAGGAGTCAGATAAATATAAAACTAAAATAGAGTTGGCATCAGAAATTATTACTGAATTAATTGAATCAGGATTTAATATTGAATTAGTACTAGCAGATAGTTTATATGGTGAGCCAGCGCGTTGGGCGGGTTCCCCGACTTGAAGCGACTGGCGAACCCGTAAGGGTGAAAGCAGCCAATTTATTAGAAAACTAGCTGAATATAAATTAGATTATGTCGTAGCGATAAGAAGTAATCATGGCGTCTGGTTGCCAGCAGGACAGAGCGTTAGGGCGAATAAGTGGTGTAAAGAAAGAGAGAACATTTAGCAATCAGAAATCAGAAAATAGATACATTAGGGAAATAATTTATGGTAAAAAAAGAGCCATAACTTACTGGGAAATAACTACTGACCCAGAAACCATGCCAGAGAATTAAACAACATTTGTAATGACAAATCTTCAAGGTAATCTCAAAAAGATTTTAGGCGACTTATATGGATTAAGAACCTGGGTAGAATATGGTTTTCGGCAGTGTAAACAGGAACTAGGCTGGACAGATTACCGTTTCACCAATTTCCAACATATTGAGAGGTGGTGGGAGATTATTTTTTGTGTTTACACGATGATTAGTTTAAATTCTCCAGTCTTCTTAGGCTTAAATCAATCTCGTCAAATTGAGACTGAGACAAAAGAAAATAATGATGTTGATTTTTCTAATCATCCACAATGGAACCATGAACACGGATGGAAGAATACTTTAAATAATCTGCGTCTCATTATCCAACCACTCTTACTATTTTGGTTGATTTATCCTTGGTTAAGTATTTTCCCTAATTCACAGTTATTGCTAGGATTCAATCATTTAATTGCTGCAATGAATCAATTTAAACCTGGTTATGCTTCTGGATAATTTAACTTATTTACTACTTGCTTATTCCGGAGAGTGACAGAAGAGGGCTATTTGCTCTAAAATCTCAGTTCCCCATTCTACAAGGGTTTCCTTGATTATTTCTTGTGTGCGTCCCCTCACAATTGCAAGTTTATTTACTTGTCCGACTATATTTTTGGCATACTAGGTACTGAAGAACCAAAATATTATCGGGGCTGAAGAACAGCAAATATGTTTTACTGAAAAATGAGTCTGACTTAAATGAAGAGCAAAAAAGAAACTGGTTGAAGTCAAAAATGTATCTCATACCCTGAAAGAAATGCATATTATTTTTCAGAGAATTAGACTTGTTTTATCAGCACAGCATTAAGGAGTTAAGGAGAAATCACCTATACCAAAATCTGCTAAACTTCATGATTCTTAACCACACTAGCTTCCTCGTGTAGCTGACAGAAGTTCCACAATCCAATAAGCTGATCTTAAAGTGGTAATTTTTCACCAAGCTCATCTGCACAAAAAGGTAAGCTTTGTTGGCTAGCATTTTTGGATGACCATGTGCAACATATTGCCTATCCTCTATGATCACTTAGTTGTTAATAACTACCTATACAGAAATGCCCCTTAAAATCGTCCAGAACTTTGATGGCAGTTTCACTCTTGAAACACAAGCTCAAGAAACTCTATTCAATTTATTGACAAACGTTGCTTTCTTAAACCAAATTTGTCAGCAGTTGCGGTGGGAGCAAGTTAAATTTACAAAATTACTTTTCCAACCAGTTCCTTACAGCCTAACTACTACTAAAGGAATGCCAGCAGAATTTGAAAAGTATCATGAATCTGATGAGTATGCCATTATCAACGTACCACCAAATTTCATGTTTAGTGCTAAGATTTTTAAACCCAGTCGTCTTTGTGCAATTTACCAAAAAGTGGATAAGGGGTAATTTTAAAGATAATTTTTTCATAATTAGCAATTCTCAATTCTGAAAACAAATAGTAAGTTTGATATTTGATGTATGGCTCTTGAAACGAATTTTTCTTCTTTGACAACCCTGGAATACATTCCTTACATTGATGATCGCGGTCAATTACCTGAACAATTTCAGGGTAAAATCGGGGTGTATGCTATTTTTGATCAAGAAAAAGTGCTGCAATTTGTAGGATACTCCCGTGATGTTTACCTCAGCCTCAAGCAGCATTTAGTCCGTCAGCCACAGCAATGCTATTGGGTCAAAGTTGAAACTATTGAACGCCCTAGTCGTACAATTTTAGAAAATACTGAAAATGCTTGGATTGCTGAAAATGGTAGTGTGCCATGGGGTAATGGGGATCACAAAGAAAAATGGACTCATCCCGTTGATGTTAAAGTGCTAATGACACCTGAAGAACAGGCAAATTATCAAAATCCAGCTAATGATGAATTAGCACAAATAAAAATTCTTAAAAATGTGGCGCGGAGAATAGAAGCAGAAATTTCAACGCAATTGCTAGAAGTGCGTGGTTTGCAAATGCAAATTCGCTTCAATCCTAAATTGAAAGAAGAAGGTTTACTAGATTTGAAATGAAGGTAGTTATGGGGAAAACTATCTTATGAATATTGCTTGTAATCTCCTATGACAATACAGCTGCTGAACGATCGCTATCAAGTTATCCGCACACTGGGCGCTGGTGGGTTCGGTGAAACCTATTTAGCAGAAGATACCTACATGCCTTCAAAGCGCCGTTGTGTGGTTAAACAGCTAAGACCGATTCACAACAATCCCCAAATTTACCAGTTAGTGCAAGAGAGGTTTCAACGCGAAGCAGCTATTCTAGAAGAACTTGGTGGCGCAAATGACCAAATTCCAGCATTGTATGCCTATTTCTCTTCAGGTGGGCAATTTTACTTAGTTCAGGAGTGGATTGAAGGCGATACCCTAACTGGAAAAGTTCAAACGCAGGGGCTATTTAGTGAAGGCGCTGTCCAGGAATTATTCATGAATTTATTACCTGTCCTGGATTACGTTCACTCTAAGCATATCGTTCACCGCGATATTAAACCGGATAACATTATTGTGCGTCATCGGGATGGTAAACCAGTGCTAATTGATTTTGGCGCTATACGGGAATCGATGGGAACAGTAGTAAATTCTCAAGGCAATCCTACCAGTTCGATTGTGATTGGTACACCGGGCTATATGCCGAGTGAACAAGCCGCAGGTAGACCAGTTTATTCGAGTGATTTATACAGTTTAGGAATGACAGTAATTTATTTGCTGACTGGTAGACAAGCACAACAACTAGAAACGGATTCCCAGACGGGTGAAATTGTGTGGCGACAGTATGCTAGCCATGTTAGCCCAATTATGGCAGGAGTAATCGATAAAGCGATCGCATATCATCCGCGCGATCGCTACCCCACAGCCAGAGCAATGCTGGATACCTTGCAGAGCATAGCAAATCCAATTCCACCGACGCAACCCCTCTTGACTCAACCGACTGTAGTCTCTGCACCACCACCTCAGACAGTAGCTGTCAAGCCACAGCCTACTCCTCAAAGCAATCAACCAAATGGTATTCTCATGGGCAGTTTGATTGCAGGTGGGTTAATCGGTGTATCTGTGATTATTAGTCAAGTGTTACCAAAATTTTCTCAACCGACACCAGACAAAGCGGTATTACCTTCACAAACACCGTCAAATGTCACCAACCCAGTGATAGAAACTCCCATATTTACACCAACTACCCCATCTTTTCCTACTCAATCTACACCTTCGTCAACTACATCAATATCGCCAGTTGACACCACGGCTGTCAACAATTATTTCTGGCTTTCCCAAAGACTTGTAACTGATACAGATTTGGATGGTAAAAACGGTTTTGAACTAGATATTATGCGAAATTCGATTTTTGCCAGTCACGGTCGCCGTTTTGACACTCCTGAATTACAAAATTACTTTAATAACCAATCTTGGTATCGCCCTATATATTTACCAAAAGCATTTCCACCTAAATTGCTGTCAAAATTAGAGCAACAGAATGTAGAGTATATCAACAAATATCAAGATCGTTATGGCTTGAGATATTTTAAGAAATAAGTTTTTTATGATTAGATAGAGGAGGTGTTGCCTTATCAAAACGTGCGCCTCCGTTGGAAACTCACGTTATTAAATAAATATCCTACTAAAAACAACCATAGCTGATTGACCCCGGAAAGCTACGACAGGCAAGGGAGAAGTCAGTGTGTTGAGGTAAGTCCAGCGGTGTAAATGAGATGTCAGAGCCGATTTCCCGCAGCAGGTGACTGGTGAGGTAGTCCGCAGGAAAGGGGGTTTGTACGCTAATAGCTTCTTTATTCACGCAGCCTTCCGTAACCAAGAAGTACAATTCGGTAGGGTCACCCAATGCACTGTCTCCCCTTGAAAAAGGGAAAATGAAGCCAAAGTTCCCATTTTTATGAGGCTAGGAGTCTTCTGTGGGTTTGGAGACAATAGGACATCTTTTCTGCGTAAGTCCTAATATTAGTTTGGACTTATCAAACGATTTCTTGCTACTTATTAGATAATATTTAGGTTAGCTTGTGTAGTATATTAGACAAAATTATGGATATTCAATACTCTAAAATTATTAGATATTAAAAATTAATCCTAACGAAATCTATATGGAGTCAGAACAAAACTATATTTTTCTCCCTCAAAGTCCATCTCTAGATACTATGCAGTTTCAGAACCAGGCATTTATATTTAAGATATAAAATTGCTATCTCCAAGATTAGCAATCCATAAGTTAAAGAAATGCCATTTTTATATTTTCTTTGTTATTTTGTATTTAACGGGACAGTTCTTCCTGATTTGGTGGGCTTAAATAACAATTAGTTAAACAATTTCCCCCCAAAGATGCATGTAAATTCTTTGCATTGTGCTTATTTTCCTTCCTAATTTACAAGCATAACGCAAATTGACTAGACAAATTACATGGTAATATTCCCAAGCGGCAAATAGTTCATCTACACAAGGAAAACCTTGCCTAAAACTATGCTTAAAACAAATAATCAGCGTATTTTTCTGCCTGCTTTTATTAAACCTTTAGAAGAAAAGAATCAAGCAGGTAGTAAAAAGCAATTTGCTCAACCTAAATTAGATTTACTGCAACCATTACGTCAATGGCTTGACAAAATTGACATTCAGAATCGTAAATTAGCCAAATTTATTGCTAAACTGATTCCCGCCCAGTGTCCATTCGAGCGTGATATCATGCTTTTTGGCCGCACAATAGGTCATATTCCACCTATGTGCAAGCTCAATCCGCTTTATAACGAACTTGTCTACTTGCGTTTTCGCGCTTTGTGTTATCTAGTAGATCAGTGTGGAGAGGATATTCAATCCTACTGCTGAACATAACTAGGAAAAACACAATATGGAAATTAAAGTTGAGCATCAACCCAGACAAGAACGTCTTAATGAAATGGGTGTCTTTAAATGGGAAATTTGGGAAAAGGAAGTCTCAAAATTCTCTTGGGTTTATGATTCTCAAGAAACTTGCTACTTTTTGGAAGGTGATGTAATTGTTATTCCTGATGGTAGACAGCCAGTGCAAATGGGTAAAGGCGATTTGGTGATTTTTCCCTCTGGTATGTCCTGCACATGGGAAATTAGAAGCAACGTGAAAAAACATTATTACTTTGATTAGTCAATAGACAAGAGTGATCCCTTTGTCTGTTAATGATCCAAAAGACCAACACCTCACAACATCTCATAACTTAATTTAGATTTCTATTATATGGAGGTTCGCAGCGAGTGTCGTAGGATAAAGTGGCAGAATCGGTAAATTGCTTATATCCATATCTGTCGAAACTCGTTGCGACTCCATCCCCTAAACAATATTGATAGGAATAAATAGTCTCATTTCCTCCAAATTTAGCAGAAAGTTCTTGCCAGATTGGTGGGTGATAACTAAAAATATAGTTGTAAAATTTTACTGCTTCAGCCTAATCGTAATTATAACTTCCTGAGTATTGATAAAAATCACTGTTGAAATTTAGTTTGATATATTTGACCTGATTGTTGACAAAGATGATCGAGAAATTGCTTTTGTAAACTGAGAAAATAGCCGCCAAAAGCTTTGTGGAGCATAAGTATAAGTAACGGTATCGCCATTGCTTTGTTTAGTAATATAACGACCAAAATAGCGCTCGATTGTTTTAGGCATTTGATTGAAAACATAGCGTCCCGCCACAGCAGAAGGGCTATAAATACTGTTAACAAGCAAAAATCCTATAATTGACCCAATATAAGTTTGGCAGAGATGATGGGATTTCATAGCGATCCCCGCCACTTAAAAGCAAGGGAGTTCATAATCATGTTAGTGGGAGTTTAGCAGAAAAAGGTTTCGTCCCACCGCAATTTTATTGAGGAAAATCATTAACAATGTTACTGCATTTAAGTACTTGGCAAGAAGTCGAAGCTTATTTACAGCAGTCAAAGGGGATTATTTTCCCTATTGGTTCCACAGAACAACACGGGCCAACGGGGTTAATTGGCACTGATGCCATTTGTGCAGAAGCGATCGCAGCTGGTGTAGGTGATGCAACTCAAGCGATCGTTGGCCCTACAATCAATGTGGGGATGGCATTGCACCATACTGCCTTTCCTGGCTCAATCAGTCTACGTCCTAGTACTTTAATTCAAGTAGTGCGAGATTATGTAACTTGTTTAGCCAAAGCTGGTTTTAGCAAGTTCTACTTTATTAACGGACATGGTGGTAATATCGCCACCCTCAAAGCTGCTTTCTCAGAAACTTACGCGCATTTAGAAGATTTGCAGATTAGTAATGCTCAACATGTGCAATGTCAAGTGGCAAACTGGTTTATGTGCGGTTCTGTATATAAGCTAGCTAAAGAATTATATGGGGATCAAGAAGGTTCTCATGCAACGCCAAGTGAAGTCGCCCTCACCCAGTACGTTTATCCAGATGCGATTAAGCAAGCATATCTTTCACCAGAAGTTGCAAGCGGACATCGAATTTATAGCGCTGCTGACTTTCGAGTGCGTTATCCAGATGGACGTATGGGATCAAATCCGGCTTTAGCAACGCCTGAACATGGTAAGCAATTTTATGACTTGGCGGTGAAAGAACTTAGCAGTGGGTATTTGGAATTTGTGAACGCTGAATAAAAGTCATGGAAAGAGATTGTGGAGATGCGAGTAAAATTGCGTCTCTGCACAAAATATCTTGAGAACAGTTATACTCAATCCTCCTTTTGCTGAAATTGGCTCAATAACCAAGTTCCCACTTCAGATTGATTTCACGGCTACGGCGTAAGGCTTCCTCTAAAATAGCGATCGCCAAACCAGGCAATACCTGTGATTCCTGGATACATTTACTACCCTGATCTGCGATCGCATAAGCTATTATTTGGGCATTTTGGACATCTACTACCCAGTATTCGGCAATACCCAACTCTTCATGCTCATACTCCTCCCAAGAAGTGTAAATCCATGTATCTGTCGGTAGCTGGGTTTGTAAATCACTCATTGTCTAACCCTCCCGCCAAAAGAAAAACTTTTATTTCTCGGCAAAGTCAAAATTCGCTTGGGTTTCTTGAATTCCACAATAGTATATGACGTGAATATATGCCGTGTTGGGATAATTCTATTGAATTGACTCCATACATTCTCAGCTTTTACTGATTAGAACACCAAAATTGAGCCTCTGAACTCGGAAGTTGAACCTTTTTGCTCGACCGTTGAGCCTCTGAACTCGGAAGTTGAACCTTTTTGCTCGAACGTTGAGCCTCTGAACTCGGAAGTTGAACCTTTTTGCTCGAACGTTGAGCCTCTGAACTCGGAAGTTGCACCTTTTTGCTCGAACGTTGAGCCTCTGAACTCGGAAGTTGCACCTTTTTGCTCGAACGTTGAGCCTTTGAACTCGGAAGTTGCACCTTTTTACTCGAACGTTGAGCTTCTGAACTCGGAAGTTGCACCTTTTTGCTCGAACGTTGAGCTTCTGAACTCGGAAGTTGCACCTTTTTGCTCGAACGTTGAGCCTCTGAACTCGGAAGTTGCACCTTTTTGCTCGAATGTTGAGCCTTTGAACTCCAAAAATTAAGCTCAGAACTTGGAATATCGTGCTTTTAACTCCAACATCCAATTTCTGAGCTTCAACGTTATACCTTTGAGGTGCAATTACAGACTTATTTCCTATAACATTGGTTCTTTATACTCGGCCTTTGCAGGTTTACGAGCAAATCGTTTTCTCATTTCCACAACCACGGCATCTAAACCCGTCCCTTGTCCGCTGGCTTTGGCATAGTTATACACTTGCAACGCGGCTGCATAAGCTTCACTGCCGACTGCCAAAGAAGTATCATCGACGAGTTCTTGCAATTGTGTCAACGATAACAACACCGGATATAACGCTTCATATAATTGCACGTCTTTCCGCATTTCATCCAAATCAAATGAACGTGGTAAAAACTCTGGATTCTGCGCCGCCACCTCTAATGCAATGCTTACAAACGCCCGACTCTTATCTCCCATCTTGGGTAAAGTCTTGCGATCGTCGGAACTCAAATCAACCAAAAATGGTAGCTTTTCTTTAATGGTGGTAATAGCTTGCAACACAGCATCTCTGTCTGTTTGTGCCAATGTTGCACTAATTGAGGTCGTAGACATAGAAATCACTCTCCAGTAAGTTTCTTTAATATAGAGTGCCCAGATATACAACCAAAATTTCCATTCACAGAACAAAGCTGGTCATTGAAGAGACAAGGAGATAAGGGGACAAGGGGATGAAATTTCACCTTGTCTCCCTCTCCCCTTGTCTTATAAAGGTCAATACAGTTTAGATAAGCCCAAAACCCTGATGTAGAGACGCGATTTATCGCGTCTTTAAAGACCAGCCATCTACACCAATAACTCTTAACCCAAGCGTATTATAAAGGTCATCGCAACAAGGACTGATTGGGCTTTAATTGGGTCTCAAAACGGCTGTAAACAACTTGGGTTGGATACCAAGAAGAAAACCAGTACAAATCTTGAATAACTTTGCCAGAACTACTCCTATCTACTAACTGAAAGTGAACCAAACCTAAATTATTCAATCCAACTACTTCTCGCCCCTCCTGAAACCAACGAAATTTCCAAAACATCAGAGGTTGTAACCATTTCCATTTAGCATTTTCGGCTCGTTTCCAGGGAGCTATCAACGATAATATATCTGCTGTGCAGTCATAAGTCTGAACACTGTTTCGAGGTATCCACTCCAGCACACAATGCCAGTCAGAGTCAATTAGCATCTGGCGATTATGGTGTAATTGTCTCGCGGAAATTTCTACCATATTAGGTGGATCGATCCACCCTATCCAATGTCGCACTTTTTCTGGTAGCAGCCAATCTTTCAATCGTGTATGAATAAGCCGCGTCAAAATCTCTTCATTCTTCAATGCACTAGCGGTTAACTGCACCAAGACAGACTGTAATTTGGAATGGGTGCGTGCATAAGACAAGTGAGCAACAGAACTATAGTGGATATCCCCGGATAGAATAACGACTTGTTGACGTTCCTCAAACAAGGTGGTTAAGAATTTCGCCAATGCTTCAACATTAATATTCCAAGCATCTCCAACATCCGTTGAAAAAACTTTCTCCTGTTGTAAGTGCCAATGGTGAATCCAATCAATCACTTGTAATCCAAATACATTTGTGGGTGCAATGACAAATGTATTTTGAATCTGAGTTTGTTCATCTATTTGTTGTAAAGGTAAAACTAGTTGTTGCTCAAAGGCTTTTGGACACAGCAGCATCGGCGGCGCAATTGGTTTTTGATCGGCTGGATAACCCCGCCAAGTCCGCGTATCAAGCACAATTACTTCATGGCAATCGCTCCGGACTATGTAGTTCCAAGTCAGTGCTTCAGGATGTCGATCCAGGATGAATACTGAACCGTCTCGAACTAAAATAGGTAAGTCTGTGTGGGGATCGTTGGCTGGCATACCTACATAGCGAGCGATCGCCTCATCAACCTTTGCGTCCCTCCCTTGGGAATCTGACCAAGCTTGTGCAGCCACCAACAGCTTTTCACCAGGTTTACCTGGTGCAAATTGCTCAGGCGTATTGCCCCACCCTTGAAACACCGTGTAAGCTAACAATGCATTTTGCACTACTCGTCGCCCTAAGGGACGCCCCAGCACTCGCAAACACCAAGCTTGGTTCAAATTCCAGTCATCACTAACATCATGGTCATCAAAGATGGTGTACATAGGAATATTGGCAAGGGCGCGACGCACTTTCCAAAGCGTATAAATGAATTGGCGCAAATGCCGGACTTCTCGGTTCCACTTCTTGATAGCATGGCGATCGCGCATTACTTGGTGTCCTTTGGGGAATGCGATCGGCCAGCACACTGGTGACCAAGCTAGTAAATAAGCAGCGTAATACTCACCGAGGCTGAAAAGATGACTGGCAACTTTCTCAGCTTTATTATGTAATCCTGCGGTCAAGCCAGCTTGATTTGTCGCAACATCAGCCCGCTCTCCAGGGGGTAGTTGCTGGGGAGTGCAGTACACTCCATTCATAGGAAGTTGTTCTTCCCAACCCAAAAGTGCATCACCAAGAGTACTGGCAACCCACAGGTATGGTTCTGCTACATCGTCGCCGTAAATTTGATCTCCAGTGAGAAACAACTGGTGAGGGCGGTGTTGGGGTTGATTCGCTGACGCCTCAATCAAACAGTCAAGAATTGGCAGTGCATCAAATCCATGACCATGAGGTTTACGGCAGGAAGCATGGACAATTTGCAAATCTTGAAGACGGTTTGGCGGTAGAACAAAGGTTGGTTTTTGATGAGCAAAGTAGCTGATGCTGACATTAGGAAAAGAGTTTGAGTATAATCCTTGTTGCAGAGTGTGCGGGGTTTGGTCAGCAACAGTTAACTGGAGGTCGTATGCATAGATGCGTTGGCGTAGACCGCCGCAGGCATCGCTACTTAGGCGATGTCCAACCGTAGACCGAGCCGTTATGGCAACGACATGAAGATACTTACCCAGAGCAACGGTAGAACCTTCCCCCTCCAATAAGCAATTTCCTAGTGCTTCACCATCATTTGTTGTGTCATAAACCTTGAGTTCTACCTGACAAGACTGTTTGAGTGCCACCCATACCGTCACAGACTCTGGTTCAGTATGTTTGAGGATTGGCCCCGCTAAAATCAGTGGCAGTTCTTGTAAAAACTCGTCCCCAACTTGATACTTCATTGCAAACAGTTGACAAAGTAGTGGTGTTTTAGATGTGTTACTTTGCTCCCCTAAATTGGTAGCCTAAACTCATCTCATCACCAATCATGCATCAATTCTCATCTGTTTAACATCAGTTCATAGCGCAAATTGATTGCAGCCTAAAAGTTCAGGGAAGCGCAAGACACCATTAGTGTGCGGCCGAAGTTACCCGATGTCGAAAGTCTGAATTTTTTTGTTTCTTCCGTGGTTTACTCATGGCTATTCTCAACAAAAAAGTGTTGAGTTTTACCCACTTGATAAATTTCTATTTTTTTAACTTGACACCAATGGCGAGACACCCACCCCATAATAAGTTAGAGCCAAAAGCCTTAAAATTTGTAGGTTTGAACACCATCTTTCAAGTGCCGAACACCAACTTCCGAGTTCCAATCTCAAAAAATGGGGATCTGTGCTTGAGTAATGACCAATACTACCTCAAAGCCAGTTATGAGAGCGCTAACTGTACATCAGAGGGCTATATCCCGCTTGCTAGAGTGTAAGTCGTTCACGTAAAATATAGTGCCATTGTTGCGGCAGTTCTCATGACCTCATCTGCGTCGTTTGACACATTAGAGTCTTTACAGGCGGATATCGCTGAATTGATCGCTCGTTTACCGACATTAAAAAATCGGCAACTTATTCAGCAAGCACTTGCTACTATTATTCGTTTAGCTGATAGTGAAATTGAGCGTCTCGATTGGAAAATATTATCGGCTGCGTTAGCAGATATGGAGCGCGGTTTCCAGCTTTTTTATGATTACCGACATGTTCGCAAAGTCACTATCTTTGGTTCTGCTCGCCTAGCGCCAGATACGCCAGAGTACCAAATGGCGCTTGAATTTGGTCGCGCTGTTTCTCAATTAGGATTTATGGTGATGACCGGCGGTGGCGGTGGGATCATGCAGGCGGGTCACGAAGGTGCTGGGCGAGAAAATTCCTTTGGATTAAACATTCAGTTACCTTTTGAACAAGAAGCAAACCCCTTTATAGAGGGCGATCCCAAGCTAATTCACTTCAAATATTTCTTTACCCGCAAGCTGTTTCTCCTCAAGGAAAGTGATGCTGTAGCCTTGTTCCCGGGAGGCTTTGGCACTCAAGATGAAGCTTTTGAATGTATGACATTAAGCCAAACTGGTAAATTTGGCCCAGTACCTTTAGTTTTAATTGATCGCCCTGGTGGCGATTACTGGCGGTCTTGGAGCGAATACATTGATAAGCAACTAGTACAAAATGGTCTTGTCAGTCCTGAAGACCCCAGCCTTTACACGGTGACAGACAATCTGGATGTGGCTTGCGACGCCATCACCCGTTTTTACCAGGTTTATCACTCCTGTCGATATGTAGGAGATCAGTTAGTCATCCGCCTGAAGACAGATATATCAGACGCTCTTGTAGAGCAACTCAATGCTGATTTTAGCGACATTATTATTCAAGGACGGATTGAAAAAAGTCAGGCATTCCCTCAAGAAGCACAAGATGAAACTGTTGGACTACCTCGTCTCATTTTGTACTTCAATCAACGCGATTTGGGGCGCTTGTATCAGATGATTGCCACAATTAACCAGATGGGTACTCCTTCACCAGAGGATGCAGCACATCCAGAAAGAAAGTAGGTATTAAGAAAGGGAAGGGAAGGGGGATAATTTTAAATCACTTTCCTTTTCCTTGCTTCAAGGTTATGGAATTGCGTAGGCGTAGCCCGCACTTCGACTCCCTTCCCTATGGGACGCTACGCGTAGCTTGCTTCCACGAAGTGGTACGACTACGCTACCTCGGCTTTGCTCGGCACAAGTCAGGGCAAGTCGCTCAGTGACCATCGTAGACATCGCTAGTTCCTGAATCAGGCTAACGGGGTAACATTTCCACAGATAAAAAGTCTGTATTAGGTATACCTAAACACCAAGAAAATCCCACTTCAAGATGATATTATGTCTGCTTTATCTTTGGGATTTGATCGATTCATATCTTGCTATACATTTTTCTCATAACTAATTGAGATCATTGCCTCAGCTAAAGATTTTTAATTTTCATGTGGGTATCTCCATGAGCAATGGGCATTTTGACATTGTCAAATGAGCCACAAAACAATATTATTCATCCTACTTCCAGATGAGAAAAACACCAGCTATTATGGCTCAATACTGATTATCGTAAAAAAGCTTGTATATTAGCACAGTAAACAACGTATCAGATCCTAACAGAGGAATAAAACATGCTGGAATTATTGGGTTCAGGTTTGGTGTCGCTCTGGCTGGAAATGGCCGGGGTACAAATCAAACCTCTAGATGCCTTAGACGCTTTGACCTGGCAAAGTAGCCCTGGCTTGGTTCTTGCCCCTGATCCCAATCCAGCTGGGGCGACTACGGTGCAGGCATATCTCAAAGGGTTAATAACATCAAAAGTTGTAGGGCAAAATCTGGCTGAGAGTCAGGGAATTTGGATGCAGTCTGGGCCGATGTTGATGGCTAATCACCAAGGCACAACACCTCTGCCGGCTGCCTCTTTAACCAAAATTGCCACTTCATTAGTTGCTTTGAAAACTTGGGGGCCAGATTACCAATTTGATACTTTGGTGAGTGTCACTGGCCCAGTGGTGAAGGGAGTTGTGCAGGGCGATTTGGTGATTACTGGCGGTGGCGATCCTTTGTTTGTTTGGGAAGAAGCGATCGCTCTTGGTAATACTCTCAATAAAATGGGCATCAAGCAGGTAAAGGGAAATTTGATCGTTACTGGCAGTTTTGCCATGAATTTCCAACGTCAGCCGATGCTGGCAGGTCTGATGCTCAAGCAAACACTAAATCGCGCAACTTGGGGCCGCCCCGCTATTTATACACACTCAATCATGCCCAAGGGAACACCTAAGCCTCAAGTCCTGATTGCGGGTGCGGTGAAAGTTGCGGCGCAACCAAATCCTCAACAAATTTTGTTACTGCGTCATCGCTCCTTGCCCTTGAAGCAACTAATCAAGGAGATGAACGTTTACAGTAACAACGATATGGCAGAGATGCTGGCAGACTCAGTGGGAGGAGCAACTGTAGTCCAATCAACTGCTGCTCACCTTGCTAGGGTGCCACAAGTAGAAATTCAGTTAATAAATGGTTCTGGACTGGGCCCCGAAAATCGCATTTCCCCCAGAGCTGTCTGCGCCATGTTGATGGCTATTCAAGGTGAGGCATCTGCTCATCAATTGAATCTGGCTGACTTGTTCCCCATGTCTGGATTTGATCACCGCGGGACACTACATGCCAGACACATTCCCCTTGCTACTGTGATCAAAACTGGCACTCTCCGCGATGTGAGCGCTTTAGCGGGAGTGATGCCAACACGCGATCGCGGTTTGGTTTGGTTTGCTATTATCAACCGTGGAACAAATGTCTGGGGTTTCCGGACTGGACAAGACCAGCTATTGCAACGTGTTGTACAACAATTACAACTACCTCCAACTGTTCCTGCTGCCCTCACTCCCCACTCAGTTATCAACTCTTTACCACTGCTAGGCGCAACTAGTCGCAATGAAATTTTATTCAAAAGTTAGTTCATCGTCTAAAGTTATCATCTGACAAGGTTTTGAACCAAAAATGCTTGTGGGTATCCTCTGGCCGCTTAGGGATTTCCAGAAATTAAATTATCCAATTTTTAGAGCGATGATGATGATCAGATTCTTCCTCCCCTGCTTCCTCTGCTTCCCCCGGTTACTGAGCAACTTGCCCTGACTTGTGCCGAGCAAAGCCGAGGTAGCGTAGTCGTACCCCTCCGGGGAAGCAAGCTACGCGTAGCGTCCCGTAGGGAAGGGAGTCGAAGTATGCTCCCCCTGCTTACACAGCGATGGGACATTTTTTTAGTTGGAAGTCCCTTATTATGGGTGTCACTGCCTTGAAAGGTTTAGTCTTATTAGCAATCCAAAAGTTTTTTTGATGGGTAAAAACCGAACTTGTAAAGGGTGAATGTCCATAATAGCTTTTGGGTTAAATTTTCCATTAAGTTGATTACAGGTAGTTCGCAAAATGCCATAACCCCACTAGTGGGAACGGCAGGCGAAACCTGAAGTAAAAAGCCAACGTCAATTTTGTAAAAATAACTGTAAATAGATTTGTCACGACTAAGCAACAATTAAGCTTATAAATTAGGTTGTGATTATGCGTTTTCTCAAATTACCCCGGTCTTTACGTCAACTCAGTACTCATGTGTTAGCGATCGCGCTAGGAATTTTGCTAACAGTTAGCACATTGCAGGTGTTGCCCTCCCAAGCCGAACCAGCACCCACAGTAACTGCTGGAGATACTTCAAACCTAATTGCCCAACGGCAATCACCAGCCACTGCTGCGATCGGTAGCACTAGCTTTGTCACAGCAGCAGTGAATCGTGTGGGAACAGCAGTTGTCCGAATTGATACTGAGCGCACAATTACTCGTCGCACTGATCCATTTATGGAAGACCCCTTTTTCCGGCGGTTTTTTGGTGATGGCTTCCCTCAACAGATGCCTTCTGAGCAGTTACGCGGTTTAGGCTCAGGTTTCATTATTGACAAGAGCGGTTTAGTTATGACCAATGCTCATGTGGTCGATAAAGCTGATAAAGTAACAGTCCGACTCAAAGATGGTCGCACCTTTGAAGGGAAAGTTCAAGGTATTGATGAAGTCACAGATTTGGCAGTAGTCAAGATTAATGCTGGTAACGATCTACCAGTAGCGCCCTTGGGTTCTTCCACTAATGTACAGGTAGGAGACTGGGCGATCGCAGTTGGTAATCCTTTGGGATTTGATAACACCGTTACCTTGGGAATTGTCAGTACTCTCAAACGTTCTAGCGCCCAAGTCGGCATTAGTGACAAACGCTTGGACTTCATTCAAACCGACGCTGCCATTAACCCTGGTAACTCTGGGGGACCACTATTGAATGGTCAAGGTGAAGTGATTGGCATTAACACAGCCATTCGTCCTGACGCGATGGGTATTGGGTTTGCGATTCCTATTGATAAAGCTAAAGCGATCGCCGCGCAACTGCAACGTGATGGCAAAGTTGCTCATCCCTATTTGGGCGTACAAATGCTAACTTTGACACCCGATCTTGCCAAGCAAAATAACACTGATCCCAACTCTCCTATTCAGATACCAGAAATTAATGGTGTTTTTGTCATGCGAGTTGTCCCCAATTCTCCTGCTGCATCTGCGGGTATCCGGCGCGGGGATGTAATTCTTCAAGTTGATGGTAAAGCTATTACCAGTGCTGAACAATTGCAGAACGTTGTGGAAGACAGTCGTCTTGGTCAAGTATTACAGGTGAAAGTGCAACGAGGTAATCAGACACAGCAGCTTTCAGTCCGCACGGCCGAGTTGCAAAATGCTACGTAGTGGGGCATATCTGTTACTGGTGTCAACTTAAGCGTGGAATATAGTAGGGGCGCACAGCTAGCTGTGCGCCCCTACTTTGTCTGCAAAGGAGATCAGGTACTATAACCTCATAAATGTAAAAACTGGATAACTTTTGTGGTGTTTTACTCCCCCTGCTACCCTTTAGCTATGCTCTGGCAAGGAGTCTAAATCACTTACCAACAGCTAATACTAGACCTTCATGGGCTAGTATTGCTTGAGGAAAGGCAGATTTAATATCGACTTGAACCTGGTCAAGAAAATCATCATGGTCATCTGGGTGATGATGAGAAATGGCTAGCCGTTTGACGCCAGCATTCAGAGCCGCATTCACCGCAGCTTGCCAGAGTAAATCAGCAGAATCATGGTTGTGAGAGGTAGGCGGAGTGTAAGTAGCATTGGCGATCAGCAAGTCAACGCCTTTAATAAACTCTAAAATCCGCTCTCGCTCTATTTGATCGGCATTCTGGTGCAAATCCGTGATGTAGGCAACACTATACTCTTGCCAAGTAACTCGGTAGCCAACTGACCGCTGAGTTTGATTGATTAATGCAGTTGTAATCGTGACATCATCTAGCTTCACGTCACTGTCTGGAGTCAGATTGTAAAACTGTAATTCCGACTGCATTACCTGTAAAGGGTAAGGAAAGTGGGGCTGGAGCATCTGGTCGTACAGACATTGTTTGATTGAGGCTCCATTTGAGGCAGCTGTGCCGTAAATGTGAAAACAATTTTCCCCAATAAATGCTGGAGCAAAAAAGGGAAACCCTTGAATCCGATTTGATTGACAGTTGGTAAAAAATAAATGGGCTTCTAGTGGCTGTTGCAGTTCTTGCCAAGTTTTACCCAGTATGCGTAAGCCAGTACCGCCATCAAAAATCAAGCGTTTCCCAGCTATATGCATTTCTACACAAGCGGTATTACCACCATAACGACTGGTATTGCTACTTGGAGTGGGAATCAAACCTCTTACACCCCAAAATTGCACGAGAAATTCACCTGCTGGGCTACTTGGCAGGGTAGATGACTTTTCAGGTATGTAGCTCTGGGAACCCGACAACTCAAAATTTGACATTTTCCTTGAAATTAGACCTTACTGAGCAGGTCATCGTAGCGCCGCACTTCCAACAGCCTGTTTTTTTCGTCCACAATGACTACCGTAGGAGAGTAACTTTTTAACTCTTCTGGAGTGAACTGCCCGTAAGTCATTATAATCAAGCGATCGCCAATAATGCCTAGACGTGCCGCACCCCCATTTAGCTCAATTACTCCTGAATGGGCTGGAGCTGGGATCGCATAAGTAATAAAGCGCTGACCGTTGGCATTATTAACTACTTGCACCTGCTCATAGGGTAAGATACCAGCTTTTTCCAAAAGGATTTCATCAATGCTGATACTACCCACGTAGTTGATATTAGCCCCCGTGAGGGTGCAGTTATGAATTTTTGCCAAAAGGAGAGTGCGCTGCATTTTGGTTTGGGGTTGGTGGCAGTTTTTACAATCCGTAACAAGCGAAAGTTATGAGTAGAGACGCGATTAATCGCGTCTCTACAGGAGTTAGGAGTTAGGAATAAAAATTCATAACTCTTAACTCATAAATCGTAACTCTTCTATTATCCTCTATAAGCTTTGACGGATTTTTCTACTAAAGCTGCAACCTTATCCACATCTTGCCAACCGAGAATTTCAGTTACCTTTTTTTCCAAATTTTTATAACTACGGAAAAATTCGGCAATTTCATCTAAGCGGTGTGGAGCTACGTCTTTCAGTGATTTTACTTGAGTGTAGCGCGGATCTTTATCAGGAACACAAAGGATTTTCTCATCGCGATCGCCACCGTCAATCATCTCCAAGAAGCCAATCGGTCGCGCGGCAATAATACAACCTGGAAAGGTTGGCTCATCAATTATGACCATACCATCTAGCGGATCGCCATCATCAGCCAAAGTATTGGGTACAAAGCCGTAGTCATAAGGATATTGTACCGAGGAATAAAGTACTCGGTCTAGAGCAAAAGCTTCTAGTTCCTTGTCATATTCGTATTTATTTTTACTTCCGCCAGTAATTTCAATCAAAACGTTGATTAGACCAGGTTTCGGTTGGGCAGGAATACGAGATAAATCCACAAAAAACTCCTCTGATAACAGTGAATCATGGGGGCACTCAGTCAGCTTCGCTCCCCGTGTAGAATTTTAGGGCAATATGGATCTCTTCCCAAGGTATTCATCCCAAGGTATTCATTAGGTCTCTTACAAAAATATTTTCTGGTATTATAAGCTACTTGCTTGCTACTTCAACTTCAAGATATAAGTGTGCACGAAAAGTTTCTAGGCGCTTTCTTCAAACGATATGTTGGTGTTAAACGTCAGACTTTCCAGCGGATGATTTTGATCGTACAGCATCATACTCCACTGAAGCTCAAATCAGGTCGTCCGAACGAATTGGGAGTAGAGGACTTAATCGATTTTTGATGACAATTGAGTTCGCGATCGCCCCGTGGCCAATTATCTAAAATGTTTAACAATCAATTATTCCATTTTGCAATAAATTTCCATATACCTTACATACCTTAAATTAGTAGTTTTGAGAAAGTTAATTACTCCTCTATAGTCTAACCAAGTATCCAGTTGAAAATTTTTTGTGTCATTCAAAACATAATTAAATAATGCCTTATTTTCTATTTCAAATAAATGCGAAACGCTATTAATTGTTTCTTCGCGAAATTCTGGCAGATTAGCCTCCAAACTAATTAAATTTATTCGATAAGACAATCCTTTTACTGCCTCTAATTCATATCCTTCGACATCAATTTTTATGTATCTCGGAATTCCAAACTGCTGAATTAGAAAATCAAGGGTAGTAGTGGGTACTTCATAAGTTTGTAGACCAAGAGAAAATGGAGTTAACTTTCTATCCTTTTAGGTTTCTAGGAATGATTTCCACTTGGTACTGAAAGTAGTTAGGGCAGAATCTTGCTCTGATATATAAATCTTTTCTACTTAAAACCCTGATTATTGCGTTGCCAATTACTAAATTCCGTTACTAAACCTAAGGTAGTAAGGATAATGAACTTAAGGATTTAATTTCCAGTGTAAACTTTTTGAGAGACTTGCTAAAATTATACGACATTGAATCGCATAAGAAAAATTTTTGATCGCCTAGCTAAAAAGCCTGCTCTATAAAGGATTGAGATGGGTAATGCGGCGCAAGAATCTTGCGCGGTATTGGCTAGTTCTACCTTTAATTGTGCCAATACGGTTTGGTTAAGCGTCAAACCAGGTAAACTTAGCCTTATACCCGGAGCATACTGAGTAAAAATTACAACTCCAATAATTCTCACTGCTCTCGCCTGTAGTTGAATCAGGTACACTACTCAAAGCTTTAAAAACAGCGATTCCATCAGAAGCTATTGAACAAGCGATGCCTACGGTGGTCAGTGAACTTTGTCGTACCACTTGCCTACGGCACGCTATGCAAACGTGAAAGCAAGAGCAAGTTACGCGCAGCGTCTCGTAGAGAAGTGCGGGCTACGCCTACGCAGACACACATATTGATGAAGAGCGGAAACAAGCTTTTACCATCATCGGAAGCTGGTTTGTCTGATCATTGCCATAAGTTTGTGTTGACATCCTCCCCGCCGTAAACGGTCGGGGATTCCTTAAAACAAGCTCAATTGAACTGGTTTAAAGGTGGGTCAAAAGCTTTAATCGACATCTTGTGAAATTAATTATGCATTACCTGAAATTCTTGTAGAGACGCGAAACTCGCGTCTCTACAAGAATTTCACTCCTATATCTAATTAAGGACAGTCCTGAAAAATCTAGTGGATGGGTTTTGTTAGCTATGTTATCTTTCTATGGCGATCGCACCTACAGAATTTGGACTGTAGCTCTTCTGCTGGTAAAATGCTACTGGAAAGCTTTATCAATCTTGACTTCCTTTGAGGTTTTGGATTAGGGGTTGCTGGTTATTTTGAACATTAGTTGAAGAATAGTGGGCGATGACAAACACGGGTAGGGTGAGAGTCAACAGAGCGATCGCAGTTCCCACAATGTCTGCCAAACGTTGGGAATATGTATCGGCATTGGCAGACTGGCTATTTGAATTCATACAAAATTGACGTTTTTCGTAACACTGTGTAGGTCTACTCTCTCATTGAGAGTCTTGATGCTATTTTAGCTATTTTTAAACTGTAAAATGTGTAGCATTCTACAAACTAAACCAGTTTTAAAATTGTCATAATAGCATTTTTATACATGGAATTCTTAATCCAAAGTTACAAACAAACAAATCAAGTTTTATTTTGTGATTAATATTTTCAGAAGTTTGCCTGTATTTTGTAACGGTTCGCATACGCAAAGCCAACTTTAACAGCATCATAAGTTACATTTTTTTCGCTGCTTAAATATTAATTAGCAAAATGTATTTGTCCGATACTTCATGATTATAACATCCTACAACGCCTTTGATAAGGTCATTTTACTGAAATTACTAATTTGTGATACAGAACACAAAACCGCAAAACCACTGCTAGAGATTCAGTACTTTTGATTGTTATACAGTAGTTATACACAAAAATATTTAACACTAGAGAAGAATTGGGTAGGAATGATTTTTGTAACCAATCATAGCTACGGAATAAATACAGATACATCAACTGTATTGTGCAGCATGGATTCAGTGATCTCACTAAATAAATATTTTAGAATTTAAATTTTTCAATCCATGCAATATCACAGTGATTTTGTCAATCTATATATAGGTAGAGTAAAAATGCTTTGGAAGGTGGCATGGACGAGTAGCGGGTTATCACCAGACTTTGCTGATATTTGAACAAAATACCCAATCTCAATTTCCAGATCCTAAATCTGTATAACTTTTTGATAAATCAAAACCTAATACGAGAAATTGCATAAAAATTAATCAGCTAAAAAAACCGCCACTAAAATATCATAGGGCGGTCTGGTTAAGCAATCGGAGGGTAATTAGAGATTACTCTCTTAACAAATCAAATTGCTGTAACGAAGTTTGCACTTGTAAATTCGGGATTGGGCATTGAAAAGAGGCAGAGGGGCGGGGTGTGGGGCAGAGGAGAGGAATTTACCCCTGCTCCCTGCTTCTTCCCCAGCGATGCACTGAGTTTCGACTGCGCTCAACTACCGCTTGTCGTACCACTTACCTACGGCACGCTACGCGAACGTGGAAGCAAGCTACGTGGAGCGTCTCCAAGAGTTGTGTCCTTACTCCCTTCCGTAAACACTCATTGGTTCCTTGATAAATCGGGTGTAAAGATGCTTAAACGTAGACTTAATTACGCGGGGCATACCAAAATCGATGGGCATTAATTTGTCTGGTAGCCGCCAATCTTCTATTTTTAATAAGTCAGGATTTAAATGCGGAAACACTATGGCAGTAAGTTCTGGACAAACTCCTAGCCTTTGGGAAGCTGCAACTGTGGGCACTTGTTCAGGAGGAACATTGAGGATTTCTACCATTGCCCGATCTAAGGCAAATATATCTGATGCAGCTGCTAAAATGCCCAGGTGGCGAGGTTCACCATTGCTGGGGCCATTTCCTTCATGACCGATGATGCCATCTAAAATGGTTAAGTTAGGTTTAATTGCCCTGGCAGTTTCTACTAACATTTCACCAAATCTGTTCGCATCTTTTCCGGCTTCCATGTGCCACCAAGCTTTCATTTTACCGGGGACGCAACCAAACAAGTTTTTGACGCCCAGTGTTAATGTCAACTGGGCATGTGATTTCACTTTCGGTAGGTTAATTACTACGTCTGCTTCCATTGCTTCTTTAGACAACCGCAGATGGTTAAAATTGTCACTAATAGTTTGGTAACGCTGACCGTGAAAATCGATGACGGGAAGATTGAGTTCTTCTAAAATAGGCAGATAGCCATTTGCCACTGCTACGCCCTTAGCACTGCCAAAAGCAGGACTATCGCCCAAAAATGGCTTACCGCCAACCTCAATTACCATCTGGGCAACTTCGTAAACTAGTTCGGCACGAGTGATACACTCTTTACCAGGACGCGTTCCTGTAAGTAGATTTGGTTTGAGTAAAACGCGATCGCCTTTTTTTACAAACGCTGCCATTCCTCCAAAAGGTTCCAGGAGAATGACTAAAGATTCCCGTAAGGCCTCTCGTTCGTAGGATGTAGCCCGAATGAGACTAACAGATGGTTTTTGAGTCTGCATGGATAGATAGGAGATAGGGGACTGGAGACTGCTGGGGACAGGAGATTACCTGTAATCTATTATTCTGTTCTGAGCGGTAAGATACCACTCATTTGTTCTAGATTTAAAACTGTAGCTAAGTCTGTTTCACTCATTAATCCTCGTTCTAAAACAATTTGCCGCAGGGATTTGCCAGTTTCTAAAGATTCTTTGGCGACAGCTGCGGCATTTAAATAACCGATGTGGGTATTTAGTGCAGTTACTAAAGCTAAACTGCCTTCGGCATACCCTAAACAACGTTCCCGGTTAGCAGTAATTCCCTGAATGCAGCGTTCGGTGAGTGCAGCGATGGTATTGCCCAGAATTTCGATACTGTGAATCAAGTTATAAGCAATCAGCGGCATCATCACATTTAATTCTAATTGTCCGGCTTGTGCGGCTAAAGCGATCGCACTGTCGTAACCCATCACCTGAAAACACACCATTGATGTCATCTCTGCCATGACTGGGTTATATTTCCCTGGCATAATCGAGGAACCTGGTTGCACTGGGGGGAGTTGAATTTCTTTCAAACCAGTTTTTGGCCCCGAATCCATCAGCCGTAAATCGTGAGATATTTTGACTAAATCCTGCGCTAAGTTGCGTAAAGCACCGGAAACATTCACAAATGGTGCCATACTCTGCATGGCTGCCATGAGATGGGGCGCAGGTTCTAAAGGAGTATCAATCAATTCTGAGAGAACTTCTACCACACGGGCGCGATAAAGAGGATGAGTATTTAAACCCGTTCCGGCTGCACTACCTCCCAAACCCAGCACCATCAAATCACCAGAGGCGGTGTAAATCCGGTTTTGATGTTCTGTGAGGATTTGTGCCCAAGCCCGAAAATTCTCACCCAAACGCACAGGTACAGCGTCTTGTAAGTGGGTTCTGCCAGATTTGACGATATCTTGAAATTCTACAGCTTTATTTTCTAAAGACGCGATCGCACCATCTATTGCTGGGTGTAATGTCTTGGATAATGCCAATAAACCACCAATACGAATTGCCGTAGGAATCACATCATTGGTAGACTGCCCATAATTAACGTGGTCATTGGGACTAACACGTTTATAATTGCCCTTTTCTTCACCAAGTATTTCTAAGGCGCGATTTGCTAAAACTTCGTTGACATTCATGTGGTGGGATGTTCCAGCACCCGCCTGATAAACATCCACGACAAATTGATCGCGGAACTTCCCAGCCAGGATTTCATCAGTTGCTTGCACAATCGCCTGACTAATATCTTGGGGAATGCAATTTAGTTCACCATTCACAATTGCTGTAGCTTTTTTAATGATTAGTCCGGCATCTACGTAAGTAGCTAAAGGCTTGATGCCGCTAATAGGGAAGTTTTCTATTGCCCGTAGCGTTTGAATGCCGTAATAAACACTACTAGCAATTTGGCGATCGCCCATCGAATCGCGTTCGATGCGGAATTGGGAGTCTGTGTGTTCAGTCATAGTATTGTTTTAGGAGAGCTACAGAAAACAGATTTTCCCACGCAGGTACACTCACGTACACTAATCTGCATATATTTTGCATATTTGCTTGCCTGCTTATTGCTTTACACTTGTTAATTTTGAATTTTCGATGACCCTACCCAACTGGATTACCTTCTCTCGCCTTCTAGGTGTACCATTTCTGCTTTATGGCTTGTACAATCCCACAGCACAAGCTAGATGGATATGTTTGGCGATTTTTATCATTGCGGCATTAACTGATTGGTTAGATGGCTATTTGGCGCGGAAACTCAACCAAATCAGTGACTTGGGTAAGTTTCTTGATCCTTTAGTGGATAAATTTCTGGTACTTGCGCCGTTGATGGTTTTTATTGAACTAGGAAAAGTGCCGGCTTGGGGAGTGTTTTTGATTTTAGCGCGGGAATTAGCGATCGCTGGTTGGCGGGTGAATCAAACGACGATTACCGGGGCGAATATTTGGGGTAAACTCAAAACTGTTAGTCAAATAGTAGCGATCGCACTTCTGATTGCACCCCTACCTGAGGTGTGGCAAACTCCTTCTCTGATCGCCTTTTGGATTTCTGTTGCCTTGACTTTAATATCTGGAGCAATTTACCTAATACCACAAAATCCAACCAGAGAAAATACACCGCTAGGTACAAAGTGAACTCAAAAAAGCTGTATGGAACTGATGTTTTTTTATTTGAAAATCCCTTAATATAGCTTTGCCCAAGTTCGTAGCAAATGGACTCAAACAAACTTTGCGTTCCTCTGCGTTAAACTTAAACCCTCAATTGTCCACCTCACCTTGACACAGCGGCTACTTTATTTCTAGAAATCATAGCTAGGTAATCCGATAACATCAGTTTGGAGAGCAAACAAATCACCTGAGTAGAAACTTTTTTCTATCTCCCCTTGGCTGAGTCCAACTGAAGCAGTAGTTATGTAGAGTGTTTGCAAATTTTCGCCGCCAAAAGTGCAACTAGTTGGCAATTGCACAGGTAAATTTATCCGCAATATCTCTTCACCCTTGGCGTTGAAACGAATCACACACCACCCATCCCACATGGCTGACCAAATATTTCCTTTACTATCTATCGTCAACCCATCTGGGTAGAAAGATTCATGAGTTAAATCAACAAAAATCCGGCGATTAGTAATGCTACCCGTTGCTGAATTAAAGTCGTAAGCATATATTTTTTGCTGAGGAGAATCAGTCAAATAAAACGTTTTTTGATCGGGACTCCACCCCAGACCATTAGAGATAGTCAATCCCGTTTCCATCACATGCAATGAACCGTCACGATCGTAGCGATAAAGGTTAGCCTGGGGTTTTTCTGAAGAACACATTGAACCGATCCAAAAACGGCCTTGAGAGTCACATTTGCCATCGTTGAGACGGTTCTCTGGCAGATTTGCTTCAATCTCCAAAAAGGGGGTAACTTCACCTGTCTGGGTGTTGAGGAATGCCAGGTGATGACGCAGTGCCATAATTAATCTATCTGTACCTGCTGTTGCGATCGCGCCTACTACATCTCCCACATCAAAAAACATGTCTTTCCCCGTGGCAGGATTGAACTGATGTACCCGATGGTTGTAGATGTCAACCCAATAAATTAGGTTTTGGGTAGAGTCCCAGATGGGGCCTTCACCTAAGCGGGCACGGGACTCTAGAATATTGTGGAGTGGATATTGCAACTTTTTCATTTTATCAACCAACAACACATAACGATTCCAATCTGGATGAGTTACCAATTCGTAATTAGTTTCTCTCCAGCTTAGTTTTTTAGCTTGATTACTAGTTAATTTCATTTCGTTTAATTAGTTAATTCATTGTTTTTACTATATAATTTGCGGTATTAATATAAAAGTCTACCTTACTAATTTTATTTTGAAAATCAACAACACAATAAAACATTTATTCCTGTCTAGCTAAAAAATAGAAATTAATGAATTACGTCTTTTATAGGCAATAAAAAAGCGCTTACGGTGGTATCAATTTAGATGAAATATAAGACTCAGATTCCAGACTTTTATCAAAAGCCAGGAATCTTGTTATTAAACAGCTTTTAAAATCTCGTCATCTACAGAAAAATCTACTTCGGCTTTGTCTTTTGCATTAGCCAAATAGTCATTTTCCAAAGAGTCTTGTAACCCAGAAATTAAATCATATTCAGGTTGCCAGTTTAATTCTGTTTGCGCTTTGTTCACCGAAGCAAAGAAATGCTGCACTCGCATCGGAAAAGCTTTGCGCTTGCCGAAATCAAACGTTTTCGGGTCGTAATGGACGATTTTGACAGCATCAGGTGATTTGCCAGCCGCTAGAGCACTAGCACGGGCTAAACCATCAAAAGTGACAAAGCGATCGCCAGAGATATTATAAATCTGTCCTATAGCTTGTTGATTGCCCAAAACCTTAGTCATTGCTACTGCCAAGTCTTTTACATGCCCTAACTGTGTGATATGCAAGCCATTTCCGGGGATAGGAATGGGGCGATCGCGCACAATTCTGTCAAAAAACCAGCCTTCCAACTCATTATAATTACGAGGTCCGTAAATATAAGTAGGACGAATAGAAGTAAAAGGCAATCCCAATTGAGTCAGATAAGCTTCAGTTTCATGTTTACCCTTATGGCGACTTTTGGGATCTACTGGATCGCCTTCTATATGGGGCAATTGGTCAGATTTAAGATACACCCCCGCAGAACTCATATACACAAAATGTTGCACCCGGTCTTTAAAAATCTCTGCTAGTGGTTGAGTATCACTAAGTTCCCGCCCATTATTGTCAAAAATGACATCAAAATTATCACAAGAAAATTTTGCTTTTAATTGGGTAGCAACAGTGCGATCGCCTATAATTTGTCCTACTCCCTGTAAAGAAGGTGCTGGCCGATTCCCACGATTGAACAGTACTACCTCATGTCCTTGTTCCACAAGTAGTTGAGTCAAATAGACACCAATAAACCGAGTACCACCCATAATTAGAATTCGCATAAATTCACCCTTTCTATATCAGTTGTCGTCAAGGGAGTGGGGAGTGGAGAAGAAGCAGGGGAGTAGGGGGCAGGGAGAAAATTCCTCTCCTCTGCACCCTGCCCCTCTGCCTCTTGTGCCCAATCCCCAATCCCTAATGCCCCAATCTGAGGTTATCAGGTTGCAGCATCTATCTGGAACCTCTGAGGGAAAGATTGCGTCCTATGTGCTAATCTGGGCACTTCCCGTTAATCAATCACAAAGGGAAACTTTTTAGTTAACGTCATCAAGTTGCCTAAGTATTTTCCATTTATTCAAGTTAGCTGTGCCCTTGAAATATGCTCTGGTTCATGAGTGGCTGACACCCAAAGCCACCGGTGGTTCAGAACTCGTTGTACGAGAAATTTTGAATCACATTGATGCTGATTTGTATGCTCTCATTGATTTTGAATCTAGCAATAGAGAAAGTTATTTATACAAGCGTCAGATTGGCAAGACGTTTCTCCAGCACTTTCCCTATGCTCGCAACGGGATACAAAAATATTTGCCTTTGTGGCCCTTGGCAATTGAACAACTTGATTTGCGGCATTATGATGTAATTCTGTCTTCATCCCACGCTGTTGCCAAAGGAATCCTTACCACTCCTGAACAGATGCATATTTGCTACTGTCACAGCCCTATGCGTTATGCCTGGGACTTGACTTTTGATTATCTGCGCCACAGCAAACTCGGTAGTGGTTTACCTGGCTGGGTGACGCGATATTTATTACATCGTTTGCGCCAGTGGGATGTATTGAGTGCCAATCGCGTTGATTACTTCATTGCCAACTCGCAGCATACAGCTCGGCGGATTTGGCGTTGCTATCGGCGAGAAGCAACAGTCATTTACCCACCAGTGAATATTGCGGAATTCCCGTTTCTGTCTGAGAAAGAGGACTTTTACCTGACAGTTTCCCGATTAGTGAGTTACAAGCAAATATCGTTGATTGTCAACGCTTTTAATCAACTAAAACGACCATTAGTAGTTATTGGGACAGGAGATGAAATGAAAAAGATTCGCGACATGGCAAACTCCAATATCCAAATACTGGGATGGCAACCCGATAATGTGGTAAAAAAATATATGTCTAGGGCTAAGGCGTTTGTATATGCAGCTTGTGAAGATTTTGGTATTGCCCTAGTGGAGGCACAAGCCTGCGGTACACCAGTAATTGCCTATGGTGCAGGAGGTGCTCTAGAAACAGTGCGAGATATCCGCTCTTGTGTGGATACAGGGACAGGTATATTTTTCAGGACGCAAACAGAGGCGGCTTTGGTGGAGGCAGTAGAAAAGTTTGAAATGTATCAGGGTTCGTTCAGTTCCGAGTATATGCGATCGCACGCCGCACAGTTTTCACCGGAAATCTTTGCAGATCGTTATCTAGATTTTGTAAACAAGTGCAACGAAAAAAGACCATTTTTGGAATGATGGTCTTGGTTAATGTCTGATTTTTTTAGGCTTTTGGCAATTTCCCCCCAGAAGCACCTCATTTTGGCTTTAATATTGGGACTATGTGTGGTGTGGATTATTAAGGAGTATGATGACTGCCCAGAGCTCACTCCTCTCCGGCAAGCGAGGCGTACGGCAAGACACTAGAGCGTCTACGCGTACTTTCTTAAAACGCGGTCAAAAAACAAAGACGCCAAAAGTTAAGCCCAAAGGTTTATCTTTTCAGGGTTTAAACGGAGAGTTTGCCAAACGACTGTTCGATATAGTGTTTTCGCTGTCGGTGTTAATTTTGTTCTTCCCCGTCTACTTAATCTTGACCTTGCTGATTGCCTTCAGCTCAGAAGGTCCAATTTTTTATATCCAGGAACGGGTAGGGAAAAATTACAAAGCGTTTAATTGTATTAAATTCCGAACAATGGTGAGCAATGCGGACGAAATCCTCGTGCAAATGATGGAAACATCGCCCCAGTTGCGACAAGAATTTGAGAGCAGTTTTAAGCTGAAACAAGACCCCCGGATTACCAAAATTGGTCAATTTTTGCGAATTACTAGCTTAGACGAATTTCCCCAGTTCTGGAACGTTTTAAAAGGGGACATGAGTGTAGTCGGTCCTCGACCCTTGGTAGCAGAAGAACTGCCAAAATACGGTTGTCACATTGATGAGATTTTAACAATCCGTCCAGGAATTACTGGTTTGTGGCAGGTGTCTGGGCGTAATGACATTCCCTACCCTCGGCGAGTCCAAATAGACCTGCATTATGTCAAATTTAGGAATTTCTGGCTTGATTTATGGATCATCTTGAAAACTGTTGATGTGGTCATTCTGCCCAAAAATAACGGGGCATACTGAGTAACTAGTTAGGGTGGATTCTGTGGGGCAGTTAATGCCCCTAAGTACCAATTCTTGCCCTAAGACCAAACGATTGTTGATCGTTCTTTATATAGTTATCTATAATTTGTGCTTTTCTAGTTAACTTAGACTTCTGTGAGTGTGTATCTGTGGTTATTTTTGCCCTGATTCAGATTTTTGCCAGAAGTCTATTTTAAAATGCCTATTTTATTAAGTCTTCATAAAACCAGAGATATATAAAGCTTTGACAAAAAAGCAACATATATAAAAATAATCTTCATCTATCTGGTAAAAAAATAAATATACATAATTAGACAATCTTGATCTATCTAAGATTGGACTTACGTGTTAAATTACTTTTTATTAAGTATATTTATTTACGGAAAAAGTCTTATAACAACAATAACTCGTAGGTTTCCCATTAGGCAATTCAGCAATTAGCTGCTAGGTTGTATCAGATTGCCTGTAACTTTTTAATCAAGGACAACAAGGGATAATTGAGCATGACGCAACAGAAGCGAGCGTTGATAACTGGTATTACTGGTCAAGATGGTTCATATCTAAGTGAGTTTTTGTTGGAACAAGGTTATGAGGTTCATGGTATTATTCGCCGGACTTCTACCTTCAACACAGACCGCATCGATCACATTTACGAAGACCCCCACAAAGATGGAGTACGGTTGTTTCTTCACTACGGTGACTTGACGGATGGTACTACCTTGCGGCGCATTTTAGAAGAAGTCAAGCCAGTAGAGATTTACAACCTCGGCGCTCAATCCCATGTCAGAGTCAGCTTTGATTCACCAGAATACACAGTGGACGCTGTGGGAATGGGAACCCTGCGTTTGTTAGAAGCAATTCGGGACTACCAACAACGTACCGGAATTCAGGTGCGATTTTACCAGGCTGGTTCTTCAGAAATGTACGGTTTAGTACAAGCAATACCTCAAACTGAGACAACGCCCTTTTATCCCCGCAGTCCCTATGCTTGTGCAAAAGTTTATGCCCACTGGCAAACTGTAAATTATCGCGAGTCTTATGATTTGTTTGCTTGCAATGGCATACTTTTTAACCATGAGTCACCAAGACGGGGTGAAACCTTTGTAACCCGCAAAATTACTAGAGCAGTGGCTGGTATCGTCGCTGGTAAGCAGAAAAAAATTTACATGGGTAATCTAGACGCCAAGCGAGATTGGGGCTATGCGAAGGATTATGTCAAAGCAATGTGGTTGATGTTGCAGAAAGACCAGCCAGACGATTACGTAATTGCTACTGGTGAAACCCACTCAGTGAAAGAGTTTTTGGAACTGGCATTTAGTTATGTAAATCTCAATTGGCAAGATTATGTAGAGTTTGATGAGCGTTACCTCCGTCCATCTGAGGTAGAGTTGTTGATTGGCGATTCTACCAAAGCACGGCAGAAGTTAGGCTGGACACCATCAGTAACCTTTGAAGAACTAGTTTCCCTAATGGTAGAAGCAGACTTACAAGCATTGGGTCACACTTCACCCAATGGAAAAGGTTCGCAATTTCCACATGATATTGCGACTATTCGTCAAGAACTGGGCGCTTTGCACTTCTGATTTGCACCACAAAGGATAAAAAGATGACCGCCTTAGAACTAAAAAATAAACGCATTCTCGTCACTGGTGGGTCGGGGTTTCTAGGTCGTCAGGTGATAGATCAACTGTGTAAAGCAGGGGCTGATCGTGAGAAGATTACAATACCGCGATCGCGCGATTGCGATCTGCGTGTTTGGGAAAATAGCCAACGTGCAGTTGACCAGCAAGACATAATTATTCACCTAGCAGCTCATGTCGGTGGCATTGGTCTGAACCGCGAAAAACCCGCAGAGTTGTTCTACGATAACTTGATCATGGGAACCCAGCTAATTCACGCTGCCTATCAAGCTGGAGTACAAAAATTCGTTTGTGTTGGGACAATCTGCGCCTATCCTAAATTCACCCCAGTGCCATTCAAAGAAGATGATCTTTGGAATGGCTACCCAGAGGAAACCAATGCTCCCTACGGAATTGCTAAAAAAGCACTTTTAGTCCAATTGCAATCTTACCGCCAGCAGTACGGTTTTAATGGTATTTACTTACTGCCAGTGAATTTATATGGCCCAGAAGATAACTTCGACACAGGAAGTTCTCACGTTATACCAGCGTTAGTTCGCAAAGTTCACGAAGCCCAAATTAAGGGAGAAAAGCAACTCCCAGTTTGGGGTGATGGTAGTCCCACCCGTGAGTTTCTCTATTCAGAAGATGCAGCGCGGGGGATTGTTATGGGAACTCAATTCTATAACGAATCAGAACCAATTAACTTGGGAACGGGTTATGAAATCTCCATCCTTGATTTAGTAACTCTAATCTGCAAATTGATGGAGTATAAGGGTGAAATTGTGTGGCAAACTGATAAGCCTAATGGTCAACCCCGGCGCTGTTTAGATACTGAACGGGCCAAGCTTGCCTTTAATTTCACGGCTCAGGTGAGCTTTGAGCAAGGGCTAAAGAATACCATTGAGTGGTATCGTCAACACGCTGCATAACGATGTACTGGTGAATATAGAGTGGTATAAGCTGGGCAATGCCCAGCTTATTTGTTTGATGCTATAAATAATTTTCATGGACAAAGTGACTCATCAACTAAATAAAGCAGAACTACGTCGAACTCTACTCAAAACACGTCAATCAATGTCCGTTCGAGAGTGGAGAGAAAAAAGCGATCGCATTTGCTTTCATTTACAAAACTTTACTTTGTTTACCCAAGCAAAAACAATACTCGCTTATTTCAGCTTTCGCCAAGAACCTGACCTCAGTCCACTATTTGCAAACACCAAATACCGTTGGGGATTTCCTCGCTGCGTTGATCGATCAATATATTGGCATATTTGGACACCTAACGATTCTGTCCAAAGCGGCGCTTATGGCATTACTGAACCACACCCCGACGCTCCAATCTTAGATGCTGCCGAAGTAGATTTGATTCTTGTCCCCAGTGTTGCTTGCGACTATCAAGGATATCGCCTAGGCTATGGTGGTGGATATTACGATCGCTTGCTCAGTTTACCGCAGTGGCACACAAAGCCAACTATCGGAATTGTCTTTGATTTTGCCTATTTGTCCCAAATACCTATTGAACTTTGGGATAAACCACTACAAGCTGTTTCTACGGAAACCGGATTGACTCCAAAAGGCTGAAGGATTCAGGATGATGAAGACACATCATCTAAATGTTTTATGACTAATCCAACGTCATCTACCACTGATCAGGAAGCAATAATCGACGAGATTATCGCAACTAGCCTCCAAGCTCAACAAAAAACAGGCCCAGACCTCCGCCAAATTCATAGCAAAAGTCATGGACTCCTTTGGGGAGAGTTTATTATTGAACCCAATCTTACCGAAGAACTGAGAGTAGGTTTGTTCAAAACGCCCCAAACCTATCCTGCATGGATTCGTTTCTCTAGTGGTGGTTCGCCTGAAAAACGTGGTAAATTCCGCTCCGATAGCCAACCTGATGTTCGTGGTATCGCCATCAAGGTGATGAATGTGGACGGGCAAAAAGTGCTAAATGATGAAGAAAAAACTCAAGATTTTATACTCAACAATTATCCTACTTTCTTTACCAAAGACGTTCGTGATTATGCTGATATCTCCAAAGCAGGTAGTGGAGAACTTACCCCAGAGCGGCTAGAGGAACTTGGTTACGCCTTTGCTATCTTGCAAAAAATTGTCAGCCACAAGGTAGGAAATCCACTTTTGATTCAATATTGGAGTATGGCTCCGTTTAAGTTTGGTAGTCGCATTGTAAAATTATCTGTTAAATCTCAACAGCCTGAACAATCACCAGAAACACTTCCAGAATCAGAAAATTACCTCCGAGAAACGCTGGTCAAATATTTGACTGAAGAAGGTCGAGAAGCGTCTTTTGACTTTTTAATTCAGTTTTATATAGATAATGACAAAACGCCCATTGAAGACCACGTTCAGGAATGGCAAGAAGCAGATTCACCCTTTATTAAAGTTGCGACTGTCCGCATTCCCAGTCAGAAATTTGACTTTGAAGAACGCAAACGCTTAGATGAGGGTTCACTGTTTTCGCCTTGGCATACACTACTAGAGCATGAGCCTGTTGGAAGTGTGAATCTCTCTCGCAAGAGACTTTACAGCGAACTTGCAAAGTATCGACGAGAACAAATTGCCCAACGCTTACGGGAACCACAACCTTATGTAGCGGGTGAAGATTCACCACTATAATTTGATTTAAAACTGTAGGATGATAAGCTATAAGCCCACTTGAGTAGATACCATTTTTTGCGTTGCTGATTTGATATATAAAAGTTATTAGTTATGCAACCGAAACTCTTGTAGAGACGTAAAATTTTACGTCTCTACATCTATCTATATTGTAGGGTGCGTTACATTTCGTTCCTAACTTCTCGCCGCTTGTGGTGAGAGATAATTTAATTATAAAAAAAGATAATTTACTTTATTAATTAAATGCTGAACTGGAAAAAATCACGATCGCAAATTCTGCTAATGTATGCGCTATTGGGAGCGATCGCACTGGTAATGCTCTTCCCATTACTATGGCTAATTAGTACAGCCTTGAAATCGCCTACGGAAAATATTTTTCAGTCACCGCCACAGTTATTGCCCAGTCAACCAACACTAAATAACTTCTTTAGTGTGTGGAACTCTCTACCTTTTGGACAATACCTATATAACAGTACTTTGGTGTCAGTGCTGACTGTGGGCTTAAATCTGCTGTTTTGCGCTTTGGCTGCCTATCCGTTGGCAAGATTGTCATTTGTGGGGCGAGACTGGATTTTTGTAGCGATCGTCTCCACGATTATGATTCCCTTCCAAATCGTGATGATTCCCCTCTATATTTTGACAGTCCAGTTGGGTTTGAGAAATACTTATCTAGGGATGATTTTTCCGAGTTTAGCTTCTGCCTTTGGTATTTTTCTGTTGCGCCAAGCTTTCATGAGTATCCCCAAAGAGATAGAAGAAGCCGCCAGGATGGATGGCAGTTCGGAGTTAGGTTTGTGGTGGCACGTGATGTTACCAGCAGTTCGCCCAGCATTGGTAACTTTAGCTATTTTTGTATTCATTGGTGCTTGGAGTGACTTTTTGTGGCCTTTAATTGTCATCCAAGATGAAAATTTATACACTCTTCCCTTAGGGGTGGCGAAGCTAGCAGGGACATTTTCTCTTGACTGGCGGTTGGTAGCTGCTGGCTCCGTGATTGCGATCGCCCCAGTATTATTACTATTTTTATTTCTACAACGTTACATTGTACCCACGGAAACTGGTAGCGGTGTCAAGGGATAAAAATCTCTCTCCCCATTTCCCAATTCAATAAGCACCAGTCTTTTTAAAGACCACCCAGATAGTTTTAATAATCAGACTCAGGTCATAAGTTACAGACCACTTGCGCTGATAATCTATATCCATCTTGACAATGGTTTCAAAGTCTGTAATACTAGAGCGTCCATTAGCCTGCCATTCTCCGGTGATGCCTGGTTTAACTCGCAATCTATCCCAATGGTGTGGATCGTAATGGCTGACTTCATCAGGAGTGGGTGGACGAGTACCAACTAAACTCATGTCCCCTAACAAAACATTCCAAAATTGAGGGAATTCATCCAAGCTAGTACGCCGTAAAAATTTACCCACAGGAGTAATGCGAGGATCGTCAACAGATTTAAAGATGTGACCTTTGGCTTGGTTTTTAACCAAATGCTTGAGTTTATCGGCATCGACGATCATGGAACGGAATTTCCATATACGGAAAGTTTTTCCGTTCAAACCACAGCGAATTTGAGAATAAAATATTGGACTTGGCTCATGAATAAAAGTAGCAATTGCTACAGGAATTGCTACCATAAATGTAACGATCAGCCCCACAATGGCTCCAACAATGTCAATTAATCTTTTTCTCACGCTTAAAGTTGACGGGTGTGAAGGCTGTTGCGAACAATTAACTGAATAAAGATAAAGATTATTCACAAGGGCTAACTTATTTTATAACAGGAATTTTTGCATCAGTAGTGTAGACATGGACATGATTTTTACGCGATTTTTATTGCTTCCGTCGCTACTACCGAGTGTTAATATACACAAATTTTAACCGATAGAAAAACTAAAAACCCAAAATTTACAGAATCTTTCAATTAAAGTAGTAGATTGTAAATCTACAGTATTTTTCTCCATGCAATAAAAAAGATACTACTAGGGTATACATCCAAAAAATTACTGTAGTAGTACTTTGCAAAATTCCAAATGCTTACCTGGTAAGCATTTGGAATTTTGAGTAGTATCTTTATTTCTAGCGCGATCTACTAGTCTCAACGATCAACCTCTAAAGCGAAATTCACCGTATATGGTTCCTCCAGTGATTGCTGATTACTAGCCTTGATCGCATCTAGATAGCGGCGCAAAGACAACAGTTGTTGGGAATTGGGACGATAAGTGAGACTCCCTTGTTTTTCAAAAAGTGGTGCTGTGGCGATCGCCTGATAGGCAGGATTTTCTTGCGAACTCTGGGTAAGCCAGGTTGAGTCTGTAACTGAAGGTATCAAACCCGAAGGCAGTTCACCTTCCAAAAAAGCCAGTAGGCGTTGCTGACAAGTGCGAGTATTGATACCACGACCCTCAAATAACTGGATAACTTCACCAAAAGATAAGGGTCGCTCTGGTAGCAGCCGCAGCAATTCTGTAAATAGGAAATAATCAGTGTATTGTTGCCTGGGTATATCTAAAATCTGGGGATGCAGAGGCAGCATTGCCAAACCATAAGCAACCCGACTGCAATTGGGAGCACCGTTTTCGCCGAGATATAAATCTTGAATAATCTTAGCGCTGGGGAGTTTTTGCCGTAACCAGCGGTTCACCGTCCCCACACAAGCCACCCCACCAGTCAAGATAGCTTGATTAATTGCTTCTGTGGGGATGCCACGAGCTACCAATAATTTGTTGAGTTCTCGATTCAGGCGGCGCACAAAGGGGATAAATACCTGGCTTTCTAAGTCTCGTCGTTGCAAAATCCACCGCTGATCGGCTAATTCCAGGGTAAAAGAGTCTTGGTGTTGCAAAATCAGCTTCAGAGCTAGTGCCGCATCTAATACCGCCTGTCCCAGCAGAGAACTTTCTAGACGCTGTTGGAGGCGAATCCGAGCGGTGATATCTGGTTCTCCGACTCTGGGTAGTTCTAATTCTTCCAACCCTAAATTCTGCCAACGCATTTGGTCTAAACCAGGAATTGAGGGTTGCCATTGCCAAGGATTACTGGTGATAGTTTTGCGTTGGCGTAGCCCGCCGCAGGCATCGCTTTGTGTTTCTGTGCGTAATTGCCGAGATTTAGGTGGCAATAGCAGCTGGCAGATAATATCTTGTTCAATTCCTTTGCCAGCATAAGCAAAACTGTGGAGCATGAAATCATTGTATGTCAATTGCAGCAGGGTTTCTGGTACATTTACCAGCAACATTTCTGTGGCAGTTGTCCCAATGTTAATCACAAGGGTATTGCCAACAATAGGATTTTCGCTGGTTTTTGCAGGATGAGAACCTTGAGCATCGCTTAATTTTACTTGCTCACCGTTAGCAGCATCGAGTTCCGGGAGTAGACTAGCGATCGCTTCTTCCACAAAAAAGACTTGCTGCGGATGTTGGATGAGTTTGCTGGTGAGTAAAGCTTCCCGCACGTTGAAGCGATATTGTTCCGACCAGCTAGATGGGCAGCTGCAAATGACACCAGCAATATTATTGATAATCTTGGGAAAATTTTGTTCGCTGATCCCAACAGCACCAGCCATTAAACTAGGGGTGGTACAAGTTTTTTCGGATTTGAGGGTTAACAGTAGTTTAGAGAGCGATCGCACAACCCAAATCAAAGGGCCTGCGGAACATTCATTTAATTGCAAAATAGGTTCCCATTTCTGTCGTTCACTCTTGTAGGGAATGGCTACTTGTAAATAGGGCTTCAACTGCGCCGAGTAGAGATTATTTGTCGTCGGATCTGCTGTTGATCTCGGTGTTGCAGGAGTGGTGGCAGAATGATCGGGCCCTTTATCTTGGGCAACAGCCGCAGGTGCAGTCTGCTCATGTGCTTCGATACTTTCGTTTTCTCCGTGGGGTACAGAAGCTGTAGGCAGATAAACCTCTGTTGGTAAACGAAATGATTGCTGGAAGTCCTTTGTTCCCGGCGGATTTTCTGCTGACCAGTAGATAGGATGTACAACAAAAGTCGAGCGATTTAGTAATGCGGCAGAAATTCCTGTTGTACCCAAATCAATTCCTAAATACCAGACTGATTCTAGAACATTGAGCGAAATTTCTGGATTATTTATGGAGTTAGAGATTGTAGGTAAAGAACTTTCTTGAACAGGAGTTGTGACTTCCTTTTTTTTTTCAGTTTCTACCTGAGGAACTGCCAAACTGGAGAAAGCAGCAGTTGAGGTGTTTTCTGCTACTTGGAGATTTTCTAGCGATCGCTGCTCAGGGTAAATTGTGGGGATTGTGTCTTGAGTTTTATCAATTGGTTCTGAGAAAACATCCAAGTTACTAGCTGGCTGCGCCTCAGAATTTAGCTGCCGATCAAAATTAGCCAAATCCCGATCTAATTGCTGCAACTGTTCTTCATCTAGGGAAATATCAGGTACGGCTGGAGCCTGGTTTGACTCAATAGAAAGCAAGTTTTCTTGTGGTGAAGCAGCAATGTAGTTATCTGAAGACGGTTCTGACTGATCGTCGTTAATTAATACTTCCGATGTAACGATACCTTCTCTACCAGACGCTGCGCGTAGCTTGCTTCCCTGTAGGGGTACAGTAGGCTGTGCCAACGCAATTTCTGTTACTTCTGGAGTAATTGGTGCTGTAGTTGTGGCATCCTCTACAAAGGATGATGCTTCCAGTAGTTGCTGCTCACTACCTCTATCAGGCAATAGGTCGGTTAGGGTATTAATTGTATCAGCACTAGTTGGCTGAGTGCTGAGTTGCACTGGGAAATTGTCTATTTGTGGTACAGAATTGCTAAGAGGTAAGTCTAGGTCAGTAACCTCTTCAAAAAATAGTTCCTCCTGTGTTTCTGATGATAAATCTGTGGTTTCTACTAAAGTTTCTTGGGTTGAAAGACCCATATCTACAACCGCAGAATCCACAGTTGGAGACACAGGTGGGGTCTGTGCGATATTCAACGATGATGGGGAAGTTGTGGAAGTAGATAAGTCATTTGTGGCAACATCAAGGCTTGGATTATTAACATCACCAGCACCAAACAAACTGGCGTAAAGTTGGTCTACTTCATCACCAATTAACCCAGAAATATCTTGTGGTAATTCGGTCGGGGTTTCAGAAGATTGAGACGAGTCGAAACCAAGCTGCAACAGCACTGCATCTAGATCCTCTGTGAGGATAGTCTCCTGTTGCTCAGAATTAATTGTGAGTGGAGATGAAATTTCTGGCTGTATAAGCTCCAAGGGTTGGGGTACAACTCCAGCAGTGATTTCAGCTGGGTCAGCCAATGATGGTGGTGTCTGAGATTCTACTCCCAACAAAGATAACTGGGAACTAGGGGATTGTTGCTGCAAATGCTGGGTCAGATTATTGAGAAAGCTGGCCATCAGCTGTTCGCCTTGCATCCCCTTGCTATGCATTCTTGCCAGTGCTTGCGACAGAGATTCGTAATAGGTATTAATGTTACGCTGTAGTGCCTCAAAGACTACATTCACAGTCCCATCTAGTGATAATAGGCGTTGATCCAACTCTCTGGCTAGCTGGGTTAACCGCTCTACACGGTCTGGTGATTCTAAAAAAGGTTGAGTTGCAGAAGTTGTTGGTTCTGAGTTGGCGTGATTAATTCCTCCTGAGGAATTGGGGGAATTTTCCCACGTCTGTGCTACCAGTGGCGTTAAAGTTGGTACAAGACGACTCATGAGTACCTGTAAAAACTCGGTAATCATCTGCTCTTGGTTTGTTAACTGCTGCGCTAAGGAGTAATTTTGCAAACGCTTTTGTTCTAGCTGCCGAATTTCCTGTATGAGAGTGGCTCGCTCTTGCAATAACCCTTCTAATTCCGATCGCAATGGCTGTATCAAGCTCGAAAATTCACTTTTTAATTGTCCTCCCCCAACAGTACTTTGTTCCTGATAGGGTTCGAGCTGCGGTAATGGATACTGGTTATTACCTCGATCAATAAATTTTGTTAATAAAGGCGATGGCGGAGCCATCGCCAAGGGCGAACGCGGTTCTTCAGAAGACTGATTTGGGATGCCGTTCTCTAATGCTTCTTTTTCTTGTAGCCTGACCAAGAAGTTGCGAATTCGTTCTAAAACCTCTTTAGGCTCTTGCGCCTGACCAGACAGAAATCTAGACACGCGTTTGCCACCACTGGCAAGTAAGTTGTCAATGTCTGCGATCAGCTTTTGAATTTCGTCTGCACTGGAAGTCACTTTTATTACCTTACGTAGAAATGTTTATCAACTAATGTGACAATTACTTTACAATCACCGTACCCCTATGGGGATCTTGCTACACGCAGCGTCGACCATAGAAGAAGTTTTGAGTGGTAAAAGCCACTACTTGGACTTGTGACTGTCATTATGTTATGGATTACTGGGAGTTGTGGCAATCTTCAATCAGCGTTTGTTTGAGAAGCTTAGTTTTGCAGCTCATTGGTTGCCTATTTTTGAAAATCGCTAAAATACCTGAGCAATAATTTACTCCCTTTAGTATCATTGATGTTGTTTGCCTATATTCTTAACCAATCAAGTTTGCAGTGCAGCTAGCCCCTAAGCAATACAACCGCCGGCTATAAACTACTTTTTGCAAAACTTTTACCCCATTTAAACTTATAGGTAAAGATTATTTAGAAAAACGTTCTTGTCGCTTTCTTATGTAGCATAGTTTAGTTTTCTCTTTGAAAGGGAGCTGTGCAATGATAGCTTAGGCTAAAAATGGCGCTCTTGTTTGTTGTGTGTATATAGCAGCTTCAATAAAAATGTCGTAATGGAAGACCGATATAGCTTGCAAGCACAGGCTAATCCCTGGATGATCACCTCCGCGCCCTTTTTTCAAGGGTTGCCAGAAACTGCTGTGGAATCAGCCCTGATCCATCTTGTTACCCGCACTCACCCAGCCAATCAGGTAATTCTGCTGGAAAATGACTGGGGCGGTTCTGTGTATTTTATTATGGACGGATGGGTAAAAATTCGCACCTACAACCTGGAAGGAAAAGAGGTAACGCTGAATATTCTTGGCAAGGGGGAATTGTTTGGTGAAATGGCGGCACTAGATGAAGTACCTCGATCCACAGATGTGATTACCTTAGCGCCGACGGTAATTGGCAGTATGCCTGCTCAGGATTTTGTCAAGTTACTTCAGATAGAACCCTTGGCGGGAGTTCGATTGGCGCAACTAATGGCACGACGTTTGCGGCAAGTAAATCGCCGATTGCGATTGCGGGAATCTGATAGCCAGTCACGTGTGGCAGATACGTTGCTATTTTTGGCAGAAGGACAGGGAAAAAAAGGGCAAACAGGAACCGAAATCCCCAATTTACCTCATCGAGAATTGAGTAGTTTGAGCGGACTGGCGCGGGAAACGGTAACAAGAGTGTTGACAAGGCTAGAAAAAAAAGGCTTGATTAAACGGGATCAAGACACTATTTGTATTCCCGATTTGTCAGCCTTGGAAAGAATGATAGTTTAAGAACTTGTCAGATATGAGTATTTTAGATTCTCTGCCAGATGAGCCGGAGAAAGATCCATCCCCTGAATCTCCAACTCCTCACAATCATTGGTTAGACAAAGAACAGCAGTTAATGCCTCCTCAACTCAAGGCTGATGCGCCCTTGAGGATGGTGGAAACAGCGTTTTTAGCCAGTACTGCTAGCTTAATTTGGTTTATTAATTTCTACTTTCCATTGGGCCCAGTTTTGCGGATATTTTTTCCAGTGCCGATCGCTCTAGTTTATCTGCGTTGGGGCAAACGTGCGGCATGGATGGCAGCACTCACCTCCGGGTTACTGCTGACGGTACTGATGGGACCAGCGCGCAGTTTACTGTTTGTTATGCCCTACGGGTTTATGGGCGTGCTTTTAGGAGCGACGTGGTATCGTCGTCGTGTTCCCTGGATTGTTTCCATCACCTTGGGTACGCTGTTGGGTACTTTGGGAGTTTTTTTTAGGCTGTGGTTGCTGTCTGTTTTGTCAGGTGAAGACCTATGGATTTATGTGATTACCCAGGTGACTGAGTTCATTGAGTGGGTATTTTTGAAGCTGAGTTTGTTGGCAACTCCCAGTGTATTTTTGATTCAAGTAGGAGCGATCGCTCTAATTTTACTCAACAACTTTATCTACCTTTTTGTGGTACACCTGGCAGCATGGTTGCTTTTTGACCGTTTGGGCAACCCCATTCCCCGTCCACCACACTGGGTGCAAGTCCTCATGGATTATGACGGTTAGTCATTAGTCATTAATCTTTGGTTAAATGATTACTCCTAACTAATCACCAATTCCCCATGCCCAATTCCCAAATTAGTATTTATACCCAAAAAGAACAGGGTGAAGAATGGCTGCGACGGTATCGTGGTTGTCTACCCGTATTTGCCTGTGTTTTAGGATTTACTGAAACTGGTTTAATTTCAGGGATTTCTGCTGCTGGCCGCACTCCAGAGGATCGGAAATATACTGCTTGTGCCGATGCCGAGTTTTTGTATTACGGCCCGGAACATAAAGCCCAATATCCCCTACCACCATTAGCGGCTGGGGCTTCGCCTGTGCTGATTTCTCGCGCTGTCTTTGAGTCACTAAATATACCAGTTCATTTGTTTAATGCTGGTTTGCCTCAGCCTCCTGCTGTGCCAGTAATTGATTTGGGTGGCTCTCCTGCTAAGTGTTTAAGTGGAGGTGCTGCTATGGAAATCACAACTGTACACCACTTGTTTGAACAAGGGCTACTTTGGGGAGAACGCCTTGCAGGCAACATCCAACAGGGGTATCTAATTGTCGGTGAGTGCGTCGTCGGAGGCACCACAACTGCTCTGGCAATCTTAACTGGTTTGGGTATAGATGCTGCCGGAAAAGTTAACAGTAGTCACCCTGTTTGTAACCACGCACAAAAGTGGGCACTAGTGCAAGCGGGGCTGGAGAAGATGATGGGGAGCAGGGGGCACTTAGCTGGGGGTAGGGAGCAGGGAGCAGGGGGCCGGGAGCAGGGGGAGATAAACTTGCAATCATCAATCCAAAATCGTTCGACTGAGCGTAGCCGAAGTCCAAAATCTCAAATCCAAAATTCTGTAGATCCTCTAAAACTCGTCGCCGCCGTGGGCGATCCGATGCAAGTGGTAGTAGCTGGGATGGCGATCGCTGCTAGTCGTAGTTGTGGTGTAATGCTTGCTGGTGGGACGCAAATGCTGGCGGTTTATGCGCTGATAAGTGCGATCGCTCAAGCTTACACTTTATCATGGCAACCAGAAGCAGTAGTTATAGGTACAACCCGCTGGGTGGCAGAAGACCCTACTGGCGCTACAGTTGACTTAGCCCTCAGCTTAGGAAAAGTTAGCTTAACTCACAGTGGAGGAATCCCTCCCCTATTAGCAACTCATCTGAGTTTTGCTGATTCTCGTTATCCCCAACTGAGAGCTTATGAGCAGGGCTTTGTGAAAGAAGGTATGGGAGCTGGAGCCGCTTGCATAGCCGCCCATCTGAGCCAAGATTGGCTGCAACACCAACTTTTAGCAGCCATTGAAGCCCAACTTGAACGGCTAAGTACAGCATTTGATTAATTCGTAGCGAATTAAATTTAGTAGGAATCTGTGTCCCTCTGCGCTTTATTAAAAACTCCCATCCAGGATTGTCATCAAGTGCTAGCAAGAAATTTATCAATTTGATAGCTGGATTAGTTGCTTATACTTAATATATTTCTACAAAGCTATCACTCGATATTTAACTTAAAGGCTTGCCTTTCTAGCTTCAGCCATTTTTTTAATTCATTGAACTCAAGTTAAATTTAATGAATTCTTTCTCTGAGTAATTGTTCTTCTAAAGCAGCAATGCGATTGTATGCTGCTGTTAATTGCGCTGTCAGTCGTTGTATTTGAATTTCTGGTGTTATGTTATCTCCACCTTGACGATGCATGTCTAGATAAATGCCATCTGTCAATACATCCTTGTGTTCCATTTCTGGATTGAAATTGTTACGTCCTTTGAACTGGTAGCCTCCAGCAGTACTATTTTCCTGATAATTATCCTTTGCTTGTGTATTCGCTAAGGAACATTCTGAGAAAGCTTGAGCGACTTTATCGTCAAGCTGCTCAATCACTTGGCAGAGCGCATCCAGTTTTTCGCTTAAAGTCAGGATTTGCTTCTGTAATGGCTCCATTTAATACCCTCAACCGTAGATTTTCTTTATGTTATTCAATTTACTCTCAATGTTAACTATACTTAGGGATTATTTAAGTATTGATAATTTTTGGTGCAAATCTGACATTTAAATCATTACTTCTAAATATAAGTAAAGTTTGACTATAAGTAGTACTGAGGAATTTTATGGAGAAAAATTAATCTTTAGGTAGCTATTTGCCGAAAAAGTCGCTAATTTGAGTCAAATATTCCAAATCATCCGTATTACCTAGAAAAACACCGATAATTTTCCAACTCCACTTTTTTAGCTAGTCAGCCTCTGGTGAATCTCTGCTTAATATTAGGTATAATCAAAAATCTCAAATCCAAAATCAATGGATCGACGGTCTTTTTTGCTGGGTACAAGTACACTGGCACTTTCACAACTGCTTTTTGGCTGTGGTGGAAACAACCAGACGCAACTAAAAGTACAGTTATTAAAAGGTTCTATACCTGGTCAGGTAGTTAATCAATTCCACAAAGGTTTGCAGCAACAGGTGCAATTAAAGTTTGCTCCAGTTGAGCAGCTACAGGATTTATTTCAGCAATTACAAAATTGGCAGCAGAAACCAAAAGCCACTGATGAGCAGGGATGGAGACGTTTTATACCCTTTAGGCAAGGTCAAAAAACGGCTGATGCAGACCTAGTGACATTGGGAGATTACTGGTTAAAAGCAGCTATTGAACAGAAACTGATTCAACCACTCCAAGAGATACAGGGAAACCAATTAAAGCAATGGTCTGCTTTAGATGAAAGGTGGAAGAGACTGGTAACGCGCAACGACCAAGGTAACTTAGATACTCAAGGGAAAGTCTGGGGTGCGCCTTACAGGTGGGGTAGCACGGTGATTGTTTATAACCGTGACAAGTTTCGAAAATTGGGGTGGACGCCCAAAGATTGGAGTGATTTGTGGCGAGATGGAATGCAGCAGCGCATTTCCGTACTTAACCAACCACGAGAAGTTATTGGTCTGGTCTTAAAGAAGTTAGGAAAATCTTACAATACAGAGAATCTTGACCAAGTAGCAGACTTGGAGAAGGAATTACAGACATTAAACCGACAGGTGAAGTTATACAGTTCCAATAACTATTTGGAACCTCTAATTATGGGAGACACTTGGTTAGCGGTTGGTTGGTCAACCGATGTACTGCCAGTTCTGGGACGTTATCCGCAACTTGCGGCAGTTATCCCCCAGTCAGGAACAGCAATCTGGGCAGATTTGTGGGTACGCCCCGCAGGTATTACTACTAAGAGTACTTTATCAGATCAATGGATTGACTTTTGTTGGCAACCAAGCACAGCTAAACAAATTTTGGTGCTGACCAAAAGTAATTCGCCAATTTCTACAAATATTGCCGCTTACGATATTCAAGAACCATTACGGAGCCTTTTGCAGAGCGATCGCGAAGTTTTTGATAAAAGCGAATTTTTGCTTCCCTTACCCCCATCAGCAATAAAACAATACGAGTCTTTGTTCGCCAAAATTAAGGTTTAATTGGGCATTGGGAGAGGAAAGGAATTTTCCCCCTGCTCCCAATTCCCCATTCCCTAACTCCTGACTCTTGACTAGAGTGAACGCTGTAACCCTATCTTGTTCTTAACAGTTGTTTGGATACTGCATAAAGCTGGACTTGTATTAAAGTTGCAAGTGTAGGTTGCCAAGGGTTCTTTTTGATAATTAAATACCCGGACATTGTAACCAAAGTTGCGTGCAGCGCTACCCAAGCGATTTACGAAGTCGTAGCGTTCTACATACTCTAGTAAGCTCCAAATTTGCTGATTCACGATCAAGTCTACTCGTGCAGGTTCTTTTTCAGAAGCTGGATATGCAATCCAATTATCCAATAGCTTTTTCTCAGAGTTTTGTTGTGCCCACCATAAACTAGGAACGGTTAATTGTGCTGGGTTAATGGTGTTAGCTGTGATTACATAGTCTTTTGGCTTGGTTAATAAGTCTAGTTCCAGAGGCGCACTAGAAGGCGATGGTATTGGGGGGGTTTGTGCTAGTAAGGGCGGGACTAGTAAAGTGGTAAGGCTAATGGTTAGTAATAATGATAATGATGTCTGGCGATGGCTGCACCAACGCCTGCCGTAGGATGCCCAAAGGGCTGTAGGGCGATCGCACAATTTTGGTATATGCATAGCTGATACTAATTCGTAATTCGTAATTAAGGCACAAGTCAAAATTCGGGCAATTTAAAGTTTTATGGCAACTACGCGAAGTCTTCGATAGTCTGCTGTCCAAGTTCCTTGTTGATACAGCGTTGGCTTCAGATATTCTTCGACGACGCGAATTACTTGTATTTGTTGCTCACTAGAAAGTCCTGCTAAAAAAGTGCTGGCGAACATCTGAATCCAGTTTGCCATACCTGCTTCTCCATCTGCTAAAGAAGTTGGACGAGCAAACAAGCTACTATAGATGACATCAAAGCCTTGCTGTTCTAATAGAGTGGCGTACTCACCAATACTAGGAAAATACCAAGGATTTAGGGCTTGTGCAGAAATATTAAATGCTTCTAAGGCGCTTTCCAAAGCTGTGACGATCGCCTGCACATTTCCTTTACCACCAAATTCTGCCACAAAACGGCCTCCGGGTTTTAGGGATTGATGTATGGAAGCGATCGCTGCATCCGGTTCTTTAATCCAATGTAATACAGCGTTGGAAAATACAGCATCCAAAGGCTTGTCTACTCGAAAGATTTGGGCATCACCAACATTGAAGCGCAAATGTGGATAGTTTTGTCTTGCCTTCTCGATCATTTCAGGCGCATAATCAATTCCCATAACCTCAGCCCCAGCCTGGGCAATTTTTTCTGTGAGTTGCCCAGTACCACAACCAAGATCCAAAATAAATTCTCCTAGTTTGGGATTGAGCAATTTCAGCAAGTCCTCGCCATACTGCCAGACAAAGGCGTGTTTATCTTCATAAACAGAAGCGTCCCAATAATTATTAGGGATTGAAAGATTATTCATAAGTATTGAAATTCTAGTGTGTTGATTTGCCAATAATCAACCATCTGTCTTGGGTTGATGATCGCCTATTCATCACAATAAAAAAGATTTTTAATTATGTCCAATATATATTTTCACCTTAACTAATATTTTAAAGATATGAGTTTAGGTAACAGATGGAACTACGACACTTACGCTACTTTGTCACCTTGGCTGAGGAACTGCACTTTGGACGAGCAGCGGAACGATTGCATATTGCCCAACCTCCTCTAAGTCAACAAATTCGGCAGCTAGAGCGGGAATTGGGTTTTGAACTGTTTCACCGCACAAAGCGAAATGTGCAGTTAACAGAAGCCGGGCAGGTGTTTCTGGGTGAAGTCCAGCAAATTATGAGGCAATTACAACAGGCTATCCAAGTTGGACGGCAAACCAGTCGGGGCGACATTGGACAGTTGGTGGTCGGCTTTGTCAGTTCTGCGGCGTATAATATTTTGCCAACTATTCTGCGAACCTTTCGTAGCTACGTTCCTGGTGTGAGCATCGAGTTGCATGAACTGACTACAGATCAACAGTTAGAGTGGTTACGAGAAGGTCGAATGGATGTAGGATTATTGCGTCCACCTGTTGAAGAAAATAGATTTAGTTGCGAAACAATTTTTCAAGAGCCGCTGATGGTGGCACTACCCGAAGCGCATTTGCTAGCGAGTCAATCTGATGTTTGTTTGACATCCCTTGCCAATGAACCGTTTATTTTATTTCCCAGGATATTAGCACCAGGACTTTACGATTTAATTATCAGTCTCTGCCAGCAAGCAGGCTTTAGTCCCAAGGTTGCTCAAGAAGCTATCCAGATGCAAACGATTGTTAGCCTAGTAGCAGCTGAGATGGGCGTTGCGATCGTGCCTGCATCTTTGCAAAACCTGCAACGGATTGGGGTAGTTTATAAAACTGTACAAGAATCTACGCCAAAAGTAGCGGTCGCCATGATTTGGCGAAAAAACGAGACATCCCCAACTGTGCTGAGGCTTGTGGAGATAGTTAAACAAGCTGCCCAGCATTGGTAAATAAGGCACCAACAATTATTACCGCAGTGCAGATACTCCCATTGGGCCACGAGTTACACCTAGCTGATTTTGCAGCTTCAACTCGCGCCAGAGTTGGGAACCTGTAATCTCGCCTTGCAGTAGTTGACTGTAGCAATGTATTGTTTTACTCACTTGTTCTGGGGTTTCATTGACAAACTCGATGCGAAACTGACGTAATCCCAGTTCTATGAGGCGGTGTACGTACTCGGCTCCGGTTTGAGCGGTGCCGTTGAATACAGTATTACGGCAACCTACATCCGCTTTGAGGACGTGTTCGCTACCAACGCGATCGCGCAATTTCACTTCCTGCTTTTCACAAGGTCGTCCACAGTTAGTGTAGTCTGTACCCGTTGATAGAAAGGCACAAAATACACAATGTTCCATGTGAAACATCGGCATGTGTTGATGGATTGTCACCTCAAACCACTGGGGTGGGCAACTGGTGAGTAGGTCTTGTAGTTGGGTAATATTCAGGTCATAGGATGCCGTCAGCCTTTCTAAACCAAAGTGTTGCTGAAAATAGTCTGCTGTTAAAGGATTAGCGACGTTGAGTGAGAAATCTCCGATACAACGGTCTTGGGCAAAAAATTGCAGTTGATCATAGTTCCGCACCAAATAGCCATCTGCCTCAGAGGCACGTACTTGCTGTAAAATCCAGTTTTCCCCAGGTTTGGTAATTCGGGGTGGTGCAACCCAAATTGTGGGGAGTGGCGATTGTTGTCTTTGTTTATGTACTAGCTGCACCGCTTCTCGGTAAGCGCGGGGGTCTTCAAATTCACAGTACAGTGTTTCAATACCAGCTTTGAGGGCGGCTTGGAGTTGCTTGAGGTTTCGTACCAAGACTATGAGTGAAGGAGATGTAGCTTTAGCTTCCTGCAGGGTAGGAGATGAGGGTACTGAGGAGGGGAGTAAGTCTTGGAAAGAGACATCAGAACGTAATTTCCAGCGTTTGGGTTGACTTCGCAATTCTTCCATCTGTGCCACAATTTCCCGCCGCATCCGGTTTAACTCACTTACGGGCAGCATAATAGCACCGCTGAGGTGGTTGGTTAGCGTTCCCAAACAGAAAGGAGTGTTACCGAGACGACCGAATTGTTCTTGTAAACGGTCTGTATCTAGGGGTTTGGTGTGCGCTTCAACCAGTGAAATTGCAGACTCCACTTGTACAATATTACCGAGTTGATCGCGAGCGATCGCAATCAATGGCTGACCAACTTCTCCATAAATTTCTACAGAAATAGGACGCTGAAATTGGGGGTTCTCACCAGCAAAACTTTGACGTAGTTGCTTATCTAATTCTGGATCGCTGGTTTTCCAAATGCGATCACCTATATGCACCCGGCGCAGGTTCAAGTCATTTCGCCCAAAGGTCAGCATGGTTTCTTTACCCTTGGACACCACAGCATAAACTCGGCCGCCTTCTTCCTTCGCCTCTGGGTGACCACAGTCAAATACTATTCCATCTCCCGGTTTTACAGGCGCTTCTAGTTTGACTGTTACCTGTTCGTTGTGAATGCGGCTGACTTCACCCAAATAAACCCCACGTTTTTTACCAAAGCGGGCGTGAACTAGTTCCTGATTATTAATCCCGCCAAACCAACCCGTGTAGAGTCCGCGAGAAAATGCCATTTCTAGGTTGTAGTGTTCTTGATCTGATTGACCTCTCCCCCAGCCCCTCTCCGAAACGGAGAGGGGAGCTTTTATTCCCCCTTCCCTCTCTTCGAGACGCTGCGCGAACGTAGGGAAGGGGGTTAGGGGGTTAGGTCTTTCTAATTCCGCTATCACCCCATCCAAAGCTTGCCGATAAACGCGGGTCACATTAGCAACATACTCTGGAGCTTTCAAACGACCTTCAATTTTGAGACAAGTTACTCCTGATTTCACCAAATCTGGCAAAACATCTAACCCTGCTAAATCTTGAGGACTAAGCAAATATTTGCGTTCTTTTAAATTCACAACTTCCCCATCAGCGATTAACTCGTAGGGCATCCGGCAAGCTTGGGCACATTCACCTCGGTTTGCAGAACGTCCGCCTAAAGCCTCGCTAGTCAAACACTGACCGGAATACGCCACGCACAAAGCACCGTGAACAAAAACTTCCAAGGGCAGCGAAGTTTCTTGTAGGGCAATCTGCTGCTGAATTTTATTGATTTCCTGAAGAGAACATTCACGCGCCAGCACGACTAACTGACAGCCGAGGGACTTGGCAAATTCCACCCCAGCCGCACTTGTGATGGTCATTTGGGTGGAAGCATGGATGGGAAAATCAGGGGAAAGGTGACGGATGAGACGGCATATACCAATATCTTGAACAATCACCGCATCCACACCTGCTGCAATAATTGTGCGGAGATATTGCTGTGCTTCTGCTAGTTCTTTGGGAAATATTAGTGTGTTGACGGTGACATAACCCTTTACACCCCGACGGTGGAGGAATGTCATCAATTGAGGTAAGTCCGCCTCCGTAAAATTTTCTGCCCGCATTCTGGCGTTAAACCGATCCAAACCGAAGTAAATCGCATCTGCCCCATTTTCCACAGCAGCTTTAGCACATTCCCAATTACCTGCTGGCGCGAGTAGTTCAGGACGTTGAAGGGAGGATTGGGAAAAAGAGCGATCGCTTTTCATCAGATTTAGGGTTAAGTAGCACCATAGTGATTTTATCGAAGTTATTGAGGGATGGTGGGGCGATCGCTATCTCCTCTGTGGCAATTTAATTCCTCTTTAGAGAGGGCAAAAACAGGATGTGATGCTCAAAATAAATATTGTGTATACATTGCCCACTAAGAATAACTACGCTGAAGGCGGAAATTAACTATGTTGAAAGAATCTAAAAGTTTAGTGCTATGCGATCGTGATAGAGATTTGTTTATGTCAGTCATGCAAAATCCGCCAGAACTGAAAGGAAAACTCAAATCTGCTATTCACAAATATAGACAGAAGTATGACAAGGGATTGAAGGCTGATAAAACCTAGACATGTAAGTTAGGCGATCGCTTTTTATATAGAAGGAATGATACACCAAGAATATTCCGGGGAATACTGAGATTAAGTCTATTTTGACAACAACTATGGTTAATCCTTTTACTCAGCGACCAGAACCACATTTGTTTAAGGGAGGAGATGCCTCAGATTACGAGGTATTTACAGGTGAAGCAGGTACTTGGTGTACCCGCCATAGTGTGAGTGGAGAGACAATTCAATCCGTTAGACCAGCTATTGATATGTTTAACATTGCTAATCTTGGTGTCAATATTCTTAACCTGGGTGTAGGCATTTACAACTCTGTCCAACTTCAGAAGGTCACAAAGAAATTAGACCGGAATCAAAAGCAGATTCAATCATGTGTTGATAAGTTAGATAGAAATCATGAACAAGTTCAAGTAGTCTCAGATAAATTAGACAGAAATCATGAACAGATCCAGACTTGTTTTAACAGTATTCAAAATGCCCTTACTGTTCAACACCGCACCCTTGAGTTATTAGTTTGTAATCAGTGTAATTTAGCACAGCAAATGAATATTCTCCGTGAGGAGATGCGTACAGATTTTAAAAATGTTGTAGAAGAAGTTAAAGATTTAGAAGCTCGCAGGCGTAGAGAAGAGTTTGAAACTCGAACTTTTAAACTACTCAAAGCCTATGAACGATTTACCTATATATTGCCTGAATTACTAGAAGCAGATCAACTTATTGAAAGAGCCGAGGATTTAGAAGCTTGGCTGCGAACTCAACTTAATCGTATTGACATAGGCAAACCGGAAAGATTACCACTAATGGTAGCTCTTGCCTTTAGTGTCAGAGCAAAAGCTGATGCCTTTGAAGCTAAAGGAGGAGATTACACAAATTTTGCTACTAAAGATATTAGTCTACTAATAAATCAACTGCGTGATGAGGCTCGCGCATTCTGCGAGGGACGGAGTTTATATACTCTTGGAGTAGAAATGCCAGAAATACTCTATCAGTATGCCTTTTTGAATCGAAGTCTTTGCAAAGGGTATGAACTTCAGAAAAAAGTTAAGCAAGTTGATTCGGAATTTAGTTTTTCAGCAGAGGAGTTGAATTGGGATGATGGAATGCAGGAATTAAGAGTATTATTTGAACCTAACATTGAACATACTGAATTTTTGGGTGGAAATCAAGATATTAAGCTAAATACTCTGGCAGACTACGATTGGTACATACGTTTTGCAAATCAAGATAGATTAACTTTCAATGTTCACTCTTGTCCTTCAATAAAACTTTCTAATATTCTATGGAAGATAGGTCATCCAGAACCTAAGACTGGAGGAATTGGAAAAACTACACTTAATACTCTTATGTCTTTTGCTCTACCTGAAAGAGTTAATAAGATTTCACATATTATACAAGCAGAGTTTAAGCTAGAGACTTCCCCTAAACTTCTTGTGGTGTCAAACTGATTTTTAGTCTTAGGGGTAATAAATTTTTTTACCCCAATCCCTCAACATCAGCACTTTCCCCTTCAGACTCAACAGGCTCAAACTTCACTTTGTTGTATAAATCCTGTAGGGAAATCTCAAAGGGTACGGTTACAAGTGCGATCGCTTCATCTTCTTCATCATATTCACGAAGCGTCCATTGCTTTTTCCCAGTTTTGGAAAATTGATCTACATGAATCCGTGTTTGATCAATTAATAGATATTCTTGGAAAGTGGAAATGGTTCGGTAAGCCTGAAATTTATCTTCGCGATCATAGCCTTTGGTCGATTTTGATAAAACCTCAACAATAATCTGGGGCTTCAGAATTATATCCATTCGGTTGTTAAAAAACTCTGGTTCACCCGCCAGAATCATCACATCTGGATAGGTGTAGGTACGTTTTTGGGTTATCCACAGACGAACATCACCCATAAAAACCCGGTAGTTCTGCTTTTTAAAAGCGAAATTTAACTCAGTACTTAAGTTGAGTGCTATTTGATTATGATTTACTGATCCACCCGCCATAGGAATTATTTGTCCGTCAATATATTCACTTTTGTAGTCAGCAGCTTCTTCTAACTCTAAATATTCCTCTGGGGTATAGTATCGCTGTTTTGTTATTTGCATAATTTTATCAGGTAGCAATTTTTAACGATACGGAGCGTCTAGTGACCTATATTTACTGAACAGTTTAACGTGGTTAGATAGAGATGTTATGTACTTTGTAAAAAGTGAGCGTAGGCGCAGCCCGCCGTAGGCATCGCTATCTAAATCCACAAAGTAGCTCACATTCTATTGATAACCGGCTGCTTGTAAGAGAAACAACTTGGCATAACGTCCTCCTACCTCTAACAATTCTTCGTGAGTTCCTTGTTCTATAACTTCCCCGTTTTCTATAACTAGGATTTTGTCAGCCATTCGTACTGTCGAGAAGCGATGGGAAATCAAAAGTACCATCTGATTTTGAGTAATAGCGCGAAAATGATTGAAAATCTCAAACTCAGCTTGGGCATCTATTGCTGATGTTGGTTCATCTAACACCAAGATATCTGCTTGCGATCGCATAAAAGCACGAGAGAGAGCAATTTTCTGCCACTGTCCCCCAGAAAGTTCCTGTCCTCCCTTAAACCAACGACCAAGCTGAGTTTGGAAGCTTTGGGGTAATTGGTCAATAAAAGATTGGGCCATGCCTTTTTCGGCAGCAGTTTGCCAACGGGTTTTATTTTCGAGATGTTCTACATCACCAACGCCAATATTTTCCCCTACAGTGAACTGGTAGCGGACAAAGTTCTGAAAAATCACACCAATGCGACGCCGCAACACATCCACATCCCATTCCTGTAAGTCCAAGCCATCTAAGAAAATTCGCCCAGAGTCAGGGGTGTAGAGTCGGGTAAGTAGTTTAATTAAGGTAGTTTTACCGGAACCGTTTTCACCCACAATTGCCAGTTTCTCTCTGGGTTTCAAGTGCAGCGAAATGTTTCTCAACGCTGGCTTAGAACTTCCTGGATAAGTAAATGATACGTTCTCGAAACGAATACCATCTTGAGGATTTAAACCAATAGTTGCCTTACCCCAAGACTTTGGTACTTCTTCTTCCAGGAAATCGTAGAGATTTGATAAATATAGGTTGTCTTCGTACATTCCTCCAATAGAAGTAAGGGCATTGGAGAAAGTAGACTGTCCTTGGCGAAATACGGTGAGATACATTGTCATATCTCCCAAGGAAATCCTACCTAGCACTGTTTCCAGGACAATCCAAGCATAAGCTAGGTAAAAAGCACCAGTACTGACTAAACTCAGCAGATATCCCCACAGTCCTCGCCGGAGAGTTAAATCACGGTCTTCGCCATAGAGTTGATCAAACAGGCTGCGGTAACGTCCTAGCAGCATTTTTCCCAGCTGATAGAGTTTGACTTCTGTGACAAAATCTTCTCTTGCTATCAGATTTTCTAAGTAGTGCTGTTGGCGGGTTTCTGCTGCACGCCAACTAAACAAGCGAAAGGCTTCTCCAGCAAATTTCGTTTCCGCAATAAATACAGGCATAGCTGCCAAAACCAGTACCACCACCGCCCAAACTGAGAAATTTATCAGCAAAATACCGTAGGTGATTAGGGAAAGGGCATTTTGCACCAACCCAAAGGTGCGGCTTACTAAAGAAAGAGGACGAACTGATGCTTCTCGTCGGGCATTGGTCAATTTGTCATAGAATTCTGAGTCTTCAAACTGCCTAAGATCCAGTGTCAGCGCCTTTTCTAAGATGAGTACATTTACCCGTTGACCCATTAGCGCCCGTAATAACGACTGACAAATGATGATTCCCCGTTGACTGCCTGCTAGTAAAATGACAGCGATCGCTTCTAATCCTACATACAACAGAGAAGGGTAAATATTGACAAAACCATTGCTTTGTGAGTTAGCTTGAGAGGCAAATACCACTGCATCAACAATTAACTTACTGATGTAAGATATCGCCGCCGGTAAAAGACCAGCCACTAAAGTTAAACTAGCCAGAAGAATAGTAAGCGATCGGCTAGTAGTCCATACTAAGCTTACAGCCCGTCCACTGTAACGGAAAACCGTCAGTGATTGGCGTAGGATATTTCTTTTTTTTTAATTTTCATCTTTACTTTCCGCGAGATACCCCAGATTCAGCGGATCTTCCTGACTCTATTTAATCTTTATAAATTTTACATTTTTATCCCCACAATCTCCGACCTACTTTCCCATTTAATTTTTGGTGAGCATCTTCCAATAAAGCTGGAATATCTAACTTTTCGGGACACCGAGGCAAACAGTCACCGCATTCTGTACAGCGATCGCCTTTCATTCCAGGGAACCAGTGACCGGCATTTTCAAACATTCCGTAACGATATTGCCCATAGTCAGTCATATCGTATGCCACTGCGAGATTGCGTAACCGCAATACCTCTGGAATATTGATATTTTCTGGACAGGGCAAACAAGCATAACACTGGCTACACTTATCAGTTTCTAAAGCAACTTTTTGGTGATTTTCTAACCGCTGGAAAGCAGAATTTTCGGCTGCTGTTAACTCTGCATTATGGTCAGCAATTTGCAAAGGTTCCCTTAATTCATCTGGGTTTGCTGGTCCTATACTCAAAGTAGTAATACGGTGATTATTAAGTAAAAATAGATAGTTTATCTCTAAGGGTGAATACGGGGAACACAGGTCTTTTAAGGTTTGGGGTGGCGTGTAGAGGCGTCCTCCCTTATCAGCAGGGGAAATAATGAAAATCCCCATGTCCTTTTCGGCAGCTAGTTGAATCGCTGGTGCGTGTCGTTGAAAAAAATAGTAATAATGCAGATTGACAAATTCAAACAAATCTGTGTTGATTGCAGCCTGGATTACTTCTAATGACCCGTGGCTGGAAAAACCAACGTGTCGCACTCGACCATCAGCAACAGCTTCCTCTACAGCTTGCATACAGCCATTTTTGGCTTGCACCCACTCTAAATGTTGCCAAGTGTTCAAACCATGAACACCTAAGCAATCTAAATAATCTAGCTGTAATCGTTCTAGGGATTCGTCGATGCACCGACGCATGGTGTCAGCATCTGCTGTGGCTGAGATTTTGGTAGTGACGTGAAGCTTCGTCCGGGGTACTGACAACCCAGCTTTTAGCGCCCTACCAAGATACTCCTCACTTTTGCCGTAACCTCTGGCAGTTTCTAGATGATTAATTCCTAGCGCTAAGGCTTGTTCAATGGTCTGGTGAGCATTCTCAAAAGAAGCCAAGTAGCGCATTGTTCCCAGAGAAAAAACCGAGAGGCGTAGATTCGTTTTCCCAAAGCGTCGGTATTGCATCTTTAAAAAGAGTTAGGAGTTAAAAGTTAACAGTTAGGAGTTGAAGCAAGTAACTCCTAACTCCTACCTCCTAACTCATAACTTTTTTAGCTGTCGCCATTACCAAAGCGTTTAATCAAATCTTCAGGACGGAGATTGGAAATAAATTCACGGAAGGCTTGCTGTTCTGCTTCATCTGCATCGCGATCAACAGGGATAGAAGCATCGGCAATGACTTCTTCCATTACCCAAATAGGGGTATTTGTACGGAGGGCAATGGCGATCGCATCGCTAGGACGCGCGTCAATTTCTTTTTTGACCTCGCCTTGCTGGACAATTAAAGCCGCATAAAATGTATCCTTTTGCAGGGAATGAATGATCACCTTTTCTAGAGTCATATTCCAAGTCTCTAGAAGATTCACAATCAGGTCGTGGGTTAAGGGTCTGGGAGGCTTCTGATTCTCCAGTGCGCCCATAATTGCCCTAGCCTGTTCCTGACCAATGTAAATTGGCAAAGCCCGCCGATCTGAAGAATCTTTCAAAAGGACGATCGGGCTGCGGGTTATGGCATCTAATGCTATGCCAGCGACTTTCATTTCAATCATTGGCTAGGCCTCTACAATCCTTTGAGAACCTTGGATGCTGTGTAACAAATAGTACCCCTTTTTGGGCGGTTTGGCGACAGTAATAAACATAAGCATTCGTTCTCTATAATTGCTTCTATTAAACTCCGAACTTGTGGTGAAAACCAGAGTAAGTCAAATTGGTCTTCTTAGACAATAACCTTCTTACCCAAGTATGCCTTGTGAAGGATGCTAATGTGTTAATATCCCTATAAGAAAAAAAGTCAGAAAATATACTTGGATGTTCAAGATTTCTGTGACAATTACCAATTGATTTCAGCCAAATTTAGGCAATAAATAGAGTTAGTTTGACAAAAAAGCCGTGTTTACAGGATTAATCCAGGCATTAGGAAAGATGGAACCCTTAGGGGGCGATTCTTGGCAAATTACTTGTGTAAGCCAGTCGGGTGAAGTAATTATGCAAGATTTGGCTTATGGTGACAGTGTTGCTGTAGATGGTGTTTGCCTGACAGTGGAAAAAGTTTTAAAAGATGGATTTATCGCCACTGCTTCACCGGAAACTCTACGCCGCACGACTCTGGGAGGCGAGCAAACGCAACAGAGATATGTCAATTTAGAAGCATCGCTAAGGGTGGGCAGCAAAGTCGGCGGTCATTTTGTGATGGGTCATGTAGACGGCATCGGTCGATTGCTAGTGGCAGAACAAACAGCTAGCTCTTGGGAAATGACCTTTATTGCATCCGAGGCGATCGCACGGTATATTGTCCCCAAAGGTAGCATTGCCGTTAATGGCATCAGCCTCACAGTAGCGGCTTATGAGCCAGAACTCTCTCAATTCAAGGTGGCGGTAATTCCCCTCACATACACCGAGACAAATCTTCGCTATTTGGTTTCTGGCAGCTTGGTGAATTTAGAAGGGGATATTCTCGGCAAATACGTGGAAAAATTCCTTTATTCTGGCAACCCACACACCACAACCCCTGATGACACTAGTATAGATGGCATTACACCCGCATTCTTAGCAGAACACGGGTATTTGTAATTTGGGAATGGGGAGTAGAGAGTGGTGAGTAGGGTATTAAGAATGGGGTATGGAGCATTACTTATTCTTCCCCTGCTCCCCCTGCTCCCCCTGCTCCCCCTGCTCCCCCTGCCCCTCAGCTTCTTCTAGCTACCTGGTTCCTGGCTTACCTGGGCGGTTTGTAAGCCTCGCACTAACTGGCTGAGGGCGCTTTGTAATTGCACGCCTGGGTCAGTAGCAACCCACCCGTTCGGTGTCAGATGGCGGACTTCAAAGTGCAGGTGAGGGCCTGTGGAGTTGCCGGTGCTGCCAACCCGCCCGATGACAGTTCCAGGTTGTACCCACTGACCAGGTTGAACAAAGATTTCTGACATGTGACCGTAGAGAGTTTGTTCAGCAGATTTGTGATTCAGGATAACGGCTAAACCATAACCACCCAACCAGTTAGCAGTTTCCACTTGACCAGCAGCTGCTGCCAAAACTGGCGTTCCCGTAGGCGCACCTAAGTCTGTACCAGCATGGAAGCGTTGATTACCTGTGATTGGATGAACTCGCCAACCAAATACAGAAGTGATGGAAGCGGGAATAGACAGTGGATACATCATCCCCGTACCACTATAGGCGACTCTCCCCGTGTAGGGGATTTGCGGCAATACTGATGCTAGTGAGAAGTCATAAGCTACGTTGCTGGGGCGGGGTGCAATGTTGCCATCTGCCATTGGTGGAGGTAAAGTCCCGCCACTCGGTGCGATGGGAGTTGCACTCACTTTTGTGGGGCTGAACTCGCCGGGACTCGGAATAAACCGATTAGCGCGAAATCCGCTCTTGGTTACAGCATTAGAACCACTTTGAGCAGCACGCCATCTGCTAGTGTTGCCAGTAGTTGCAACCTGCCGCACGGGTGGAACTACTGGTAATTGTGCATTTTGACTTCTTCTGAGCCAATTAGGTGCTGCTTTACCATTAGAATCAGCTACACTCCTTTGGGGTGCTTTGGCGCAAACGCCTCCTAATACGCTTTGCCCTGACGGCAAAATGGCTCGACAACCACTGGAGCGTTCTGTGAGAATTACGGAATTTGGTGCTTGATAAGTACCTGTAGCACCACTGTCATAACTATTAGGATCAATATAGGCGTTATTATAATCCTTGGTTTTCCCCGCCGTTGCACTGACAGGGCTGTTGGAGTTATTTGATGGTTGAGAAATTTCTGGGAGTTTTCCAGGTAAAGAGCGGGTAGGGGTATTGGGTTTTTCCAGTCTCACACGTGCAGGAGTAACCTGGGAGGCTTCTACCTTGGGTTTTGACTGTCTGATAATCACAACAGGTTCAGCAGCTTCGATTTTTGGTGTAGACTGCCTAACTGGCTCTTTTGATTGAGCAACTTCTGGCTTGGCTAATCTCTTTCTGAGTCTGGCTCGCCGTTGAGAAAATTCCGGTTGCGCTGGCGCTGCTTCCGGCACAACAGCCTGTCTTTTAACTGGATTTGTAACTGCTGTTGGCTGGGAACTTTCAATAGTGGGAACGATGTTGTCTATTTGTGTTTCCGTTTGGGCAAACACAAAGCCGCCGCTAAGGAGGCTGACGCTACTTAGCCAACAGAGGGTCTGAGCTGGTAGCGTTGAGGCAAAACGTTTTTTTGTTAGACCTTGCTGCCATAAGTAATGCAAACGATGATGGGCAGAATTATTGCGCTGCGTCATTTGTTCTCTCAGTTGTGTGTAATTAGCCTAAAGAGATGATGCTAGTGGTTTGTCTTGCCCAAAGAGCGAAATTTTGAACAAACCTCAAATTTAAACGGAAGATTTATGGTACCCCAAACTGATTGTACCGGGTTCAATATAAATTTCCGGTGTAATTAGTTCCTTTGTATCATGTGTTTCTAAATCAACTCGTAAATTTCCTTGAGGAGTCACCCCAACTACAGTACCTGAAAGATTATTGACATACACCCGATTGCCCATGTTTGTAAGCAAATCTAGATAGCGAGACAAGAGTATGCTTACTCCTTCTTGGCAAAGACACTCCATACCGGATTCTATTCCCAGCAAGACTTTAGAGGTGAGCATTTCCAGACAAGAAATTGGTCTGAAATCTTGGGACACTTGCCACGATTCCAGATTGATTCCAGTTTCTGGTACTGGGTTTGTCCAGTTAATCCCAACACCAATTACTGCTTGGGTAATTTGTCCTTTGTTTACTTTGGTTTCTGTCAAAATGCCGCCTAGTTTGCGACCATTTAAAACTAAATCATTGGGCCATTTTATCCCAACATCTACGCCGCGTTGACGCAATTGAGACGCAATTCCCCAAGCAGTAGCAAAAGTTAGCTGGTAGCTATCAGTAGCCTCTATTTTGTGGTCGAAAGAAATCGCCACGGAAACATATAATCCGCCAGCAGGAGAAATCCACTGGCGTCCCCATTGTCCCCGCCCAGCAGATTGCTCAGTTGCGATTACTACTGTTCCTGAAATAGCCCCTTGGTTGAGTAAGTTCCAAAGGGTTTGGTTGGTTGAGGAGACACTTTCAAAAAAGTGGAGGGAAAATGGTAAATATGTATACTTACGCCCTGCTTTCAAGGCTGCTTCCAAATTTTGCAGATTAAATCCCACAGCAGTTAACCCAAATTCCGTTGTTCAAGTTAGCATTGATTGGCTGATGAGTGATTTCTGTTTAGGTTTGGTTGAAGATGCACACTTGGCACTGGCGCAATTGGGAAGGACTCCCCTATCTAACTTGTAGTATTCTGGAACGTTGGCATCACGGTTTCTTTACCCAGCAGTTTTGGCCGCGATCGCCACAAGTTATTACAGAAGTATTGCAACCAGAGGCATCAGTCTATCGCTTAAAGCAGGTTCATGGCAATACTGTTCTCACCCCCCAAGAAGTTGAAAGCTTCTTAAGCACTGTTGGGGAGGATTTAGCATCGGCAGATGGTTTAGTTAGCGAACAGCCTCTACAAGCAGTTTGGGTAGCTAGTGCAGATTGTACACCCGTGCTGATTGGGGATGTGGAAACTGGACGGGTGGCAGCACTACACGCAGGCTGGCGGGGGACTGCCAAGAAGATTGTCCCCTTAGCGATCGCTCGATTACAATCTCAAGGCAGCAAACTTGATGATTTACGCATTGCGATGGGCCCAGCGATCGCTGGTGAGGTTTACCAAGTCTCTATCGAAGTGGCTGCCGAAATCGGGGCTAGCATTATACCAGATGATGACGAACAAAAAATTGTCCAAGCATTGCATGAATTACCCAATTCACCTTTGCTGCAAGATCCTAATCCAGGAAAAGTAAGGTTGGATGTCCGGCGAGTGAATACCTTACAACTGGAAAACATGGGGATTAGTGCAGAACAAATTGCGATCGCACCTTATTGTACTTTCCAAACTCCAGAGCATTTCTTTTCTTACCGCCGAGAGAAAGAGAAAAAAGTTCAATGGTCGGGTATTGTTAGCGGTAAGTTGACACCCGATTCAAGGATTCAAATTTCAGAACCTGTTTTTGATGCAGGGAACTAATTGCTAAGACTAAAATACTTACGGTGATTCCTAAAATGGCATAACTTGGTAGGGCAAAGATAGTTACTTTCATAATGTATGGCAATTCCCCTGCTTTCACATTCCAGCGGTTTGCGAGAGAACCGATAAGCCAGCCATGAATTACCCCTGTTTGCACTGCTAGGCAGCAAACTCCTGCTAACCAAATAGACATTCTTGTTCTAGAAAATTTACAATGCCTAATCTGATACAGCAAATCATTTAGCAAAAAAACAACAGCAGGTATCAACATCACAGAACTAGTTTGCTGTGAATAGTTGATCGCAATACTTAAGCAAGAAACTAGTACTATTTCTGCTAGGTATATTTTTTTTGACCAGCCTGTGAGAGATTGTTGCAAATACCAATACCAACCCACCAAACCAACAAGTATCAGAACAATTAAGTCTGAAAATAGCTTGGCAAAGAATGGATTATTGGGAAATAATCTTGGGCCCACAACCATCAAATCGAGGCGACTAATCGAAAGATAGGGACTATTCGATGGATCGTTTAGCCAGAGTGAAAATCCACGAGCTGCATCTGGTAGAAATTGTGTCAAAGAAGTGCCTGTCAAGGCTAGACCTAAAAATACTAGAGAAGTTCCTGCGATCGCAGATACAAAAACTAAAGAAAACCGTCTTTTAAGTAGAAAATACAGAATGAATAATGCAGCTAATGTTGGTTTACAAACAGCAAGTCCCAAGCAAATTCCTGCTGGAATATCCTGATGTTTTTTAGCCAAGATAAACATCCATAAGATCAGAACTGCAACGAAAATGGCAATATTACCAACTTGAAGATCGCGAACTAAACCATAAATTAAGGCAACCGAGATTGTGCAAATAGTTCTTAGAGCTAGTGACTTCGACTCCAGCAGGATATTCGCTCCCCATAAGGCCAAACCGATTGCTAATATATGCATTCCAATCCAGATTGTAAATGCAGTATTGCTCGAAAAATAACCGAGAAACCAGATGAGAGGAATGATATTAGGTGGATAGACAAATGGTGGAATAAATCCACACACCTTAGTTAGGGTACAGAAACTTTGGTTAAAAGTTTCGACATTAAAGGGACTCAAATGCTGATGAGCCAATTTACTCGCCACATAAAACCACTTAAAATCCCATAAGGGTGGATCTGGTTGATTTAGTAAATAAACTAGCCAACCTGTATAACAAAGAAATCTTGTAACGACTAATACAACACCTACTTGGACGAGAAAGTTAACAATTGGTTGACGAAAAAATTGTATCAACCGTTGGATTACAAAAGATTTTAAGAATAAAGAATTTTTCCAGACTGTCTTTTCATTATCTAATCGCCAATTATTTTTTAGAACTAAAGCAACAACAATTACTATCAGTACGTTCCAAAAGCCAAAGCTTATCATCAGCAAAAATTATTTCTGTATATGCTAAATAATATCGCTGAAGTCATTCGTAAGAAAGGATACTTAAGTATTTTCACGATCAATTTACAAAATTTTGACAATTACTCCCTTCTAACCATAAGAGAATAGACTGTAGCTTCTTTTAGGAGAGGTAGGGAAGACTCGACCGGGATCTTAGGTTTATGAGGTTTTGGTGTTAGCAATAATACTCAATCTCTAAGATTACTTGTAGCGGTTCTTGGTTGCGTGTAATACGTCCGTTTATTGGGGTTAATTATTAAAAGCTTGGCTCAATAACTCGCGGTGTATTAATGCCCTATCTACTAAAAATTTTATTTGCTCTGGTGATAGCGGATCGCCGTTAGCATAGTGCTCCATCCAAGTCAGACTAATTAAATTCGGGTCATCTGGTAAACTCGCCAAATCCCACCCAGGCATTTCCAAATCTTCCATGAGGCGATTTACCTTAGGATCATAACTAAGAGCAAAGCAGCGACAACCTTCAGCAGCAGCCATAATTAAGCTGTGCAGGCGCATCCCAATTGCCATTTCAACGCCGCGAAACACACCTTTTAAAAGTTGCGGATCTTCCAGACATAAAATCTTGCTGACATCTTTAAGTTGGGGTTGAATGGCTTCGACAATACTTAAATCTTCACTTTTTTGAAATGGCAATAATAAAATAAAAGCCTGCGTAGCTTTTTGAAAGTCAACCAAAGCACGAGTTAAGTTTGCTAGACGTGTTTCTGTAAGTTGGGGATGCGATCGCAACGTTACCGCAACTCTCGGCGCAGGTAAATCCCAAAGTCCCGGTACTGGTTTCGATTCCAACGCCCAAACCGGGTCAGGAGCTATAATACAAGGAATTTGCCAATCAGATAATAAAGCCGCACTGGCGCGATCGCGGACACTGATTTTGGTACAATTACCAAAAGTTTGCCGTGCCAACCAACGAGTTTGCGGACGCACTAACGGGCCAATACCCTGCGCCCAAGCAACAGTTTTCAAACCCATTTTCTGTGCCAACGCCATCAGTCCCCCATAATAAAATGGGCTGATGGTACTAGTAACATCCTGAATGAGACTCCCGCCGCCCCAAATCAAGGCATCACAAGAGCGTAAAGCTTGCAGTACAGCTAAAGGAGCCATGCGATCGTAGGTTTCTACATTGTAGCGATCGCGGGTTTCCTCTGGATTACCAGAAAGCACCACAGGCGTTACGTGAGATGGTAACATTTGCAAAAGCGTTGCCAACAAAGCCTCGTCACCACCATTACCTTTACCGTAATACCCAGACAATAACGCCCGCATCTTGACCATTTTGGATTTTAGATTAACAACTTTTTTTATACAGAATATCTGTCGTTGTTACAGATATTAGACTCATTCACAATTTCTATTTTTAAACTTCGCAACAGAGGAAGATAAAAAGGACTCCTAACTCTTGTACAGGCGCAATTAATCGCGTCTCCCCTAACTCTTGTACAGACGCGATTAATCGCGTCTCTCCCAAATCCTAACTTTCTTATGCACAGCCTATCGATTCCCACCTGGATTATTCATATTTCTAGCGTTATTGAGTGGATTGTCGCCATTTGGTTAATCTGGACTTACGGCGAACTGACTAATAACCGCAATTGGTGGGGATTATCCCTTGCCATGTTACCAGCTTTAGTCAGCGCTATGTGTGCCTGCACCTGGCATTATTTCGACAACGCCGAATCTCTGGAATGGCTGGTAACGCTTCAAGCTACCATGACCTTAGTTGGTAATTTTACGCTTTGGGCAGCGGCGTATTTGATTTGGCGTTCTACCAAATCTGCTAACACTGTTGAACCAAAACCTATCAAATCAGAGCAATGATTTCTAAAGAAACCCTGTTTGCACTTTCACTGTTTCCCTATTTGGGTTTCTTGTGGTTTATCAGCCGTAGTCCGCAAATGCCGCGTTTAGCGCTGTATGGATTTTACGGCACTCTCGTCTTTGTTGCCATCACCATCCCAGCAGGAATTTACGCCCAATTGCATTATGGCGAGTCTTTGGCCAATATAGATTGGTTGCACGGTGGTGCAGAAGTATTTTTGACGCTTTCAAATATTTTACTTGTGCTGGGTTTTGGACAAGCTGTAAGGCAATTACAAATGAAAAATGAAAAATAGTCAATTCAGCTATAGCTAGCGTTTTGATTGCATTGAGTTATGAGGAAGAGTTAAATGGACGTAATTCCAGCGATTGATTTACTAGATGGTCACTGCGTGCGACTGTATCAGGGAGACTACGATCGCTCACAAGTTTTTAGCGAAAATCCTGCTGATGTTGCCAAACAGTGGGTAGATGAAGGTGCTACTAGATTGCATATAGTTGATTTAGACGGTGCCAAAGCAGGTAAAGTAGTAAACCTGGGGGCAATTGAAGCGATCGCACATGCGGTGTCAGTGCCCATTGAAATTGGTGGAGGATTGCGCGATCGCACCAGCGTGCAACAAGTATTCAATCTGGGTATACAGTGGGCAATTCTCGGCACCATCGCCGTAGAACAACCCCAGCTAGTGCAAGAACTGTGTGAAGAATTTCCCGAACAGATTATCATTGGGATTGATGCCCGTAACGGCCGAGTAGCAACTCGCGGTTGGTTAGAAACCTCAGAAGTTTTAGCAACCCAACTGGCTGTACAAATGCAAGAATTGGGCGCAGCCGCCATAATTTATACAGATATCCACCGTGACGGTACACTCACAGGCCCGAATTTAGAAGCTTTGCGAGAACTTGCGGCGGCAATTTCCATCCCGATAATTGCCTCTGGTGGGGTAAGTTCTGTTACCGATTTGTTGAGTTTATTAGCGTTAGAACCTCAAGGCGTGACTGGTGTGATTGTCGGACGTGCCTTGTATACTGGGGATATTTTACTCAAAGAAGCATTACGAGCGATCGGGCCTGGACGTATTCAGGATATTCCACCGAATCTAGGTTTTTCTACCTTTGCTTGACATTTTCTGTCATTACCAATAACTTTTAAATCTTCCACTTCGTTGTCATCCCGCCTCGGAATTAATTCCGAGGCTAGGGCGTATTTTTAAACTCTTCATATCCTAAAAAAGAATGCGAACAGTGGGAGAGGTTAAAAGCTTTACTACACCACAAAAACTACGAATAGGCAAGCCTTTAGGATGACCACCGCCCGATTTTTAATGGCATCCTTTGAATACTGAGAACCGAAGTACCGTAGTGAGATATGCCGGAACATTATGGAAAGTGGGAAAGCATAGCAATAAGGTTTTACTGATGGCAAAAAGCCAGAATCTGGAAGCAAATCCATGAAAAATCAAACAACCTCTCCTTGGACTTTCATCCCCACTTTATATTTTGCCTCCGGCATCCCTTACGTCATCATCAACACAGTTTCCGTAATCTTTTACAAAAAACTGGGAATAGATAATACGCAAATTGCCTTGTGGACAAGTTTTCTCTATCTACCTTGGGTCATCAAAATGTTTTGGGGCCCAATTGTCGATATTTACTCTACCAAACGTAAATGGATACTTTATACCCAATTTGCTATGTTTGGTTGTTTAGGTTTAATAGCCTTCTCCTTACAACTGCCAAATTTCTTTTTCATCTCCCTCGCAACATTAACAATAGGAGCATTTATTTCTGCAACTTATGACATCGCCACAGATGGCTTCTATCTGCTGGCTTTATCTCCAGAACAACAAGCCTTTTTTGTCGGCATTCGCTCACTGTTTTATAGAATGGCTGTCATTTTTGGCTCTGGAATATTAGTAGTTTTAGCAGGTCAGCTTGAAGTATCTCTCAACAACATTCCTTTAAGTTGGACTATAGCTATTGGCTTCTCAACTTTAATTTTAGCAATCCTGTTTATTTTCCATCGCCTAATTTTACCCTTACCTGAATCAGATAACCGCCGACAAATCCAAACTAGAGAAAAGATACCTTTTTGGTCAATTATTAGTTCATATTTTGCTCAGGATAAAATTATAAATATTTTAGCATTTATCTTGCTCTACAGGCTTGGTGAAGCAATGCTTGTCAAGATAGCCTCTTTATTTTTATTAGACAAACCAGAAGTAGGGGGCTTAGGGCTATCAACATCAGATGTCGGATTAGTATATGGAACATTTGGGGTGATTTCCCTGATTTGTGGAGGGATATTAGGAGGCTTGCTAATTTCCAAATATGGATTAAAAAAGTGTCTGTTTCCTATGGCTTTAGCTTTGAATTTACCTGATATATTTTATGTGTATATGGCTTACAGTAAACCTTTACTAACATTAGTGTATCCTTTGGTTTCCTTAGAGCAATTTGGGTATGGTTTTGGATTTACCGCTTTTAGTGTTTATTTAATGTATATTTGCCAAGGCGAATATAAAACTTCTCATTTTGCTATCTCCACTGGCATTATGGCTTTAGGAATGATGTTACCCGGATTAGTTAGCGGTTATCTGCAAAAATCACTTGGCTATCCATTATTTTTTGTCTTGGTTTGTTTGCTGACTATTCCTGGGATGATTGCTCTCTTTTATATACCTTTAAAAGAAGAACCGAAGCATCAGAATAATTAAGATTATTACAGTTCATGAGTTATGTTTTGGGAATAGATGGCGGCGGTAGCAAGACTGTTTGTGTCTTGATGGATGATTTGCGTCAAGTGCTAGGTCGTGGTGAAGCAGGCCCATCTAACTATCAGAGTATAGGTATTGAAGGCACTCTACAATCTATTCAATCTGCAATTCACAATGCAGTTGAGGCAACAATAAATACAAATACTGTGAATATTGACGCGATATGCCTGGGTTTAGCAGGTGTAGGTCGTCCAACAGATAATGAAGTAGTAAAAACTTTAATACAAGAGTTGCAAAATAACAAATCTCTGCCTATTACTTGGGCATTACAGCCAACGAATATTGTAATTTGTAACGATGCTTTAATTGCTTTAGTTGGTGGAATTGGTCAGCCTGTAGGAATTGTGGTTGCAGCAGGTACTGGTTCGATAGTTTTCGGGCGAAATAATCAGGGAGATACTAAGCGAGTCGGCGGCTGGGGGTATATTTTAGGAGATGAAGGTAGCGCTTATAAAATTGCGATCGCAGGCATGAACGCAGCATTAAAATCTTATGATGGACGGGAAATATCAACGAGTTTGATAGAGGGTTTCAAACAGCATCTTGATTTGGAAAGTATAGAAGATTTAATAGAAGTAGTATATCGCCGAGAATGGGGAGTTAAACAGATAGCAGCTTTAGCACCAGTTGTAGATATTGCAGCAGCGTCAGGTGATATAGTAGCGAATATCATAATTGATGATGCTGTAAAAGAGTTAGTAAATGCTACATCTACAGTAATTGATGCAATTTTTAGTGCTGACTCAGTTTTGGAAGTAGTCACAACAGGAAGTGTCTGGCGGGGTAGATGCAAGATCCATGAAAGATTTGCAGCGTCTCTTGTTAAGAAGTTTCCTAATGTAAAGGTGATATTTCCGAAGTATGAACCTGCTTATGGTGCTGGGTTACTAGCATTGCAGACAACTCAAAATTGACGCGAAGAAAGCAATAATATAAGTTTTTACTCTGCAAATATGCGCCCCAAAAAAGTTACTATTTCAGACCAAGCTGCGGTGCTAGCACTAGAATCATAACGATAACCGTCGTCGCGCATGAAGGTATGTTCTGCTTCATAGAAGAAAACTTGGTGAGGTATGTTAGCATTTTCAATTGTTTTTATTATGGTTTGGCGATCGCTCTCTGGTATATGAGGGTCAAGAGTACCGAACACCATTAGCATCTCGCCTTGGATTTCACTTACCCGCTGGATTGTATCGGCTATCTCTTTACCCAGCTTACCACTGGGAATCCCAGTAGGGTAACAGCAGACACAAGCCCGAATTTCGCTTTGAAATGCTGCGCGAAAAGCTAAATGTCCACCAATACAAAAGCCTAGAGTGCCTATTTTATTTGGAGAAACCGCACTCTCTGTTTTCAGAAATTCAATCACAGCAAGGCAATCGGCATCATAATCAGCTACGGATGTTCGACGAGCATCGTCATTACCCCGCATCCGTCCCAGATCGTCTGGCTCAATTACTAAACCAACTGGCTCTATTCGGTGAAAAATTTCTGGCGCTGCTACTACATAGCCGTATCCTGCTAAGTAGTTAGCTAAACGAATCATTGCATCACCTAACTGATAAATATCACTGTAGAAGACAATACCAGGGTATTTTCCTGCTGCTTTGGGAGCTGCAACATAAACACGCATTAAGCTGCCATCTACTCTTAACTCAACATTGCGCTTAGTGATTTGCACTTTTTTATCTCCGTGTTACGCTTGCTGTCATTAGAGCAGCCTACTGCCGTAAGGCATTCATCCGCATCTACAAAATACCCAAAGTTTTTCTAGCATCCGGATATCCTTAATCCAGAATTTGGCGTTCTTCTGCGATCGCCTTAATACACCCGATACCCTAAGCTGGTTAGAACTCACACCAATTAGTAAAGGGGATAGATGACATTCGCTTGTGGCGAAGCACCCATCCCCGAATAGCTGCCCAGATGATCAACCTGGAATCCTATAGTCCGGTATCTAATCATCCCAGTATCGGCCGAGATATGCCGATTGTCACTGGGATACATACGGATTTAAAAGATATCTGCGAAAATCGGGTGAGGATTGGGTTACGCCTACGCAAATAGCAAAAAGAAAATTCACTTTTATACCGAAACAATTTATCTACGTTGATTCACAGGATAAGTCATTTGTACAGTGCGTAATTCCTAGAATTTTTGAACACTTTCCTATTACACAACCCTCGCCATGTCCTTTTTTAACCCCTCGCATCGCCAACAGCGCCGTCCCGTAAGCAGCTTCTGTATACACTGACGCTACTACAGGAACCTGCAAATGACGCGCCCTAATTGCAGTCCAAGTATCGTTCGCCGCACCGCCGCCAGCAGTATAAACACGACTCACCTTGTCTGCGCCCATTTTTTGTAATAATTCATACCCTCGCGCTTCTATACGGGCAATGCTTTCTAATAACCCATGCAGAAGTTCCACTGGACGATCTGGGCGTGGTTCCAAACGTGGAGGTAAATTGGGATCGTTAATCGGAAAGCGATCGCCTGCCTTCAACAGCGGATAATAATCTAACTCGCTAGCTTTTGATGCATCAATCTCACGGCTAAGGCTTTCTAACTCAGCGTTTGTGAAAAATTGCTTAAGTACCGCACCCCCAGTATTAGAAGCACCACCAGTCAGCCACAAATTACCCAGGCGATGGCTATAAATTCCGTATCGCGCATCTTCTACACGGGTACGACTTAACAACTTTAGTACCAATGTTGAACCAAGGGAAGTCACGGCTTCACCAGGCAATTTTGCACCACTGGCCAGAAAAGCGGCAATACTATCAGTTGTACCAGCACATACCAAACAATCACTGCGTAAACCGAACTTATCCGCAATTTCAGGGCGTAATTGGGTAATCGGAGTCCCAGGAGGTAAAACTTTCGGTAGCTGAATCGGTATTTGCAGCAATTCTTGCCATTCTGGGTATTTCAACTCTTCCACGTCATAACCCAGCTTTAAAGCATTATGGTAATCGCTAATACCTAAATACCCATGTAGGAGAAACGCCAGCCAATCTGCTTGATGCAGGAAATATCTCGCTTCACTAAAAGAGGGTAATTGCCTCATCCACAAAAGTTTGGCAAGACTGGAGGTGGCACTCAATACGGTATGATTTGGGGGTGCTATACTCCTCAAATGCTCTAGCACCAATGATCCCCGCGCATCGTTGTACAACAGTGGTGCATCTATTGGATTGCCAGCGGCATCGACCAGCAAGACGGTGGAAGAAGTACCATTAATTGCGATCGCTTTAATTTCTCGCCGCAATTGGTCAGGTATTTGTTCCACCAGCATAAACAAAGCATTCTGCCAAAAACTAGGCGTAACAGCGGCTGCTGAGTCCTGGAAGGGATATCGCACCTCAGCCTGGATAGAAGAAGCTTCCTCGTCAATCACCACACCGCGTGCGCCAGAGGTGCCGAAGTCGATACCCAAATACAAATTCATATTTTTATAAATTTTTCTAACGGAGAATAACTAACGAGTACTGACTAATAACTGCTTTTGTTGCATCTTGTAACAAGATATTCCACAATTTTGGCAAAACAAGGAAAAGTAGTAAACGAACTGTTCAAAATCTATTCAGGTTAGGAGGTTTTCAGCCATGCCTATCTTAGATACTCTGTACATCGCTCAGATATCTTCCATCTCAGATACTCAAGTCTACATCGCTCTAGTTGTGGCGTTGATCCCAGGAGTTCTAGCTTGGCGATTAGCCACAGAACTTTACAAATAACGCTACGATGTGACACAGTTAAAAAGCTAATAATCCTGGCAGTACGGGGTGCAATTTCTACACCTTGTGGCTTTATGCCATAAGTAGCTAGAAACCTTGCACTTACGTAAGCCAGGTTATTTTTTAACTGGTGCAACACTTGTAGCTATTTCAAAAAAATGAAGTAATATGACAGCTAAATCAAGCAGTAATTAGCGCCAGAGCGCTTTTACAGTGCTTCCCTTCACTAAGCGAGGTTATCTTTTAGCATCATGAACGCGATTCAACCCTCCAGACCACCGTCACAACCTATACAAAAACGCCGGGTCATTCCTCGACCAAAGCGGTATCTTCGTCAACGTTCTTACCAAGTGATGGCACTGGAAAGCACAGCCAAGATAGCGGTTAATCTTGTCATTACAGCCGTAGCAGCATCTGCCTTAGCACAACTTTTGCCTTATCACTGGTCACAGCAAGGAAAATTGCGAGAAATTAGTACTGAAGTCAAGCAGATGGAAGGACACGTCAATGGTTTACAGGCGGAATTTAGCCGTAACTTTGATCCGCAACAAGCTAAAAGTATCAGACAACAACAAGGATACCGATTTGATCCCAGTCAGCGTCGGGTGGTGTTGATGAATCCAGATCGCCGAGAAGATGAACAAACAGACTCATTACCCTAAGACAAATAGCGAATTTAGGATTATTTAGGCTTCTTGTGATTCAGGCTACGTATAAACCGGGTGTTAATTTATATTATTGCTAATAAATAATGGTTAATAGCTAATTTTTGAATAGCTATGTAGTTATCATCTATTAGTCATTAGCGATACAGCGTCACTAAACTCTAATTCAAAATTTAATCAATTATTTTGAATTTTGAATCCCCCAGAAGAACTAATCTACCAACTAGGACGCTGATTCATATAGCAGCTCGTTTAGCCAATTTTCGAGTTGTAAACGCAAACGACAACCAGTAATATCTTTACTGTTGCCGAGAGAAGGCAGTTGAGTGAGGGCGCGACGATAATCAGCGATCGCACAATTCCAGTCGCCCCAAAGATGGTAAGTCCTGCCGCGTTCAGCCCAGATATGACCTTCTAGTTGACCGAAAAGCAGTGCTACCTCAAAATTCTCAATTGCCTCCTCATATTGCCCCAAGTCACGCCAGGTAATGCCTCGGTTAATCCACGCCCGGACATGGCGAGGATTCAAATTAATCGCTTGATCGTAGTCGGCAAGTGCTACTGCTAATTCTCCACAAGCCGCGTAGTAATTTGCCCGATTATTATAAGCACTAGCCAAATAGGGATTATGTTTGAGGGCGGTATTATAGTCGTAAAGCGCTTTTTGCCTTTCACCACTTTGGAAATAAATCAGTCCTCGGTTGTTGTAATCAACGGCATTGTGGGGATGGCGGGAAATTAGTTTGCTTAAAGTTGCGATCGCCTCAGTATAATCTCCTTGTTGAGCAGATTTCAAAGCACAAGAGCGTAAATAGCTATCCCCTAAAGTAGATTCGCTCGTGTCATTTGTCCTCTGTTTTGGTAATTTATTTGTACTATTTAAGACATAATATTGGTTATTTTGCTGGTCACCGTCAGCTAAAAATGAGTAAATATTCATCTTTCCCTGCCTGAAATCCCTGCTTTGTGAAAACAAATTCTAGTTTTTTCCTACGGGTGGTTTTACCACTACGTCTATTTTTAAAGTATTCAGGGCTACTTAGAAGCTATCTCAAGAGAGAAATTAATCTAGTCGCACAAGAAGAATCTATGCCCTAAATCAACAATTAATCCTCAAACCTAATCATGAATACTCCATCCCGAAGGCGAATTCCAGAAATAGCAGATGTTAATCTCAAAGACTAGTCAAGTAGTGAGAGCTACAAATTGATAGAATGCCAACAAGCCGTTCCTTAAAGAGGGGACTGGGAAAGAAGCAGGGGAGCAGGGAGCAGGGAGCAGGGGGAAAATTCCTCTCTTCTGCACCCTTTCCCCTACCCCTCAGCCTCTTGTGCCTAATCCCCAATTCCCACTCCCTGGATTCAATTTTTAAGTTTTGAGAAATTTTCCGATGACAACTGCAATTTCCTATCCTAATGCCCCTGATTTAGCAACCGATGATTACATTGTTATCGGTTTGGCAACCTGCTTCGTCAAAGAAGATGGAGAAGTTTATCAAATAGAAGTTATAGAACCAATTCCCTCTGCGGCTTTGGAAGCGCTGTTAAAGGGGATTCCTACCTCCTATAAGCTGGCTCATGCAACAACTTTGGGATCTGTGCTGGATGGCGATTCACAACTGGTGCCAGATGGCTTCCCAGAGTCGGCTCAGTTTGGAGAGGAATTTGTGCCACGGGCATTTGCAGCCGCTCGTACCTACAAGCGTCGTGAATCTGCAAAATCCCTGATTCCCTTAGGTACTAACTACACTGAATTTAAGTATTCCATTGAGCGCAAGCGGGTGTTAAACGCCGCTAGAGTTGTCACTAAAGAAGACAACGTTAAACAGCATTCTCACACTCACAAAGTTCTTTAGGTAATTATGCTAAAACTCTACGGCGGCGCTCGTAGTCGAGCGTCAATTGTTCACTGGTATTTAGAGGAATTAGGAATTCCCTACGAATTCGTCAAGCTCGATATGCAGGTGGGTGAACACCTCAAGCCTGAATATTTGGCAATTAACCCAGTAGGTAAAGTTCCAGCAATTGTTGATGGGGATTTTCAGCTTTGGGAATCTGGGGCAATTTTGCTGTATCTTGCCGATAAGTACAGTAAAACTACACTTTCACCAGAGGAACGTGGTGTCTTTTCCCAATGGGTGTTGTTTGCCAATGCTACCCTCGGGCCAGGAATTTTTATAGAAGCAAATCGGGAGCGGGAAATGCCCCGCTTGTTGACTCCGTTAAATGAAATTTTCAGTAAGCAACCTTTTTTGCTTGGCGATGAGTTCACTGTTGCTGATGTGGCAGTGGGGTCTATTCTGAATTACATTCCCATCATGCTAAAGCTAGACCTCAGTTCCTACCCAGCAGTGTTGAACTATATGAAGCAGTTATCTGAGCGTCCGGCATTTCAAAAAAGTATTGGCGGACGGGCTTAATTGTAGTAGGGGCGACAGCTATATGCCCCTACCCTGTATTAGATCCAAACAAACAAATTTTCACAAAACGTAGTTTGGATAGGCAATGTCCACCATGCAAATCTTTTAACGATAATTTGTAAATTGCAAAGCAACTGGGTAGTCTTCTTGTTTCAACCGCTGCATAACAATTTGCAAGTCATCTTTAGATTTGGCAGAAACCCGTACAGCATCACCTTGAATTGAGGCTTGTACCTTTTTGAATTCGTCGCGAATCAATTTGGAAATTTGTTTGGCGATTTCTTGGCTAATGCCTTTTTTGAGTTTGATTTCTTGACGCACGCGATTACCACTGGCTGATTCAACTTTCCCAAAATCAAAGATTTTTTGGGAGAGATTACGCTTGGCGGCTTTTTCCCGCAGGATGTTGTGTACAGAATCTAAGGTAAATTCGCTGTCAGTACTAACGTTAATGCTTTCTTCGACTAACTCGACAGTAGTTTGAGTGTCTTTGAGGTCGTAACGACCTTTGATGTCTCGTATAACTTGATCGACAGCGTTAACCAACTCTTGTCGGTCAAAGTCGCTCACAATGTCAAAGGAAAAAGTAGAAGCCATAAAACATTTTGGATTTTAGATTTTGGACTTCGACTTCGCTCAGTCGAACGATTTTGGATTGGGTATTGGGAAAACTCTTCCCCAGTCCCCAGTTCCCACTCCCCAATTAACTAGTAGTTTGGATGATACTCAAGAAAAAAAGAGTGGCACAGCCAAGGATGCCAATGCCAAACATGAGCGATCGCAAAAGGGGTATATTCAAAATATAAAAAATTGAGTATAGGAAACGAGCCACCACAAAGGCGATCGCAGCCACTTGTGCCTTAGTTGAATTTACACCAGTTATATAAGCCATCAATGCTGCTGCCGCAAACACCATAAACGCTTCAAAAGTGTTCTGATGTGCCCAAGTAGCTCGTTGGGCATAAGGTGGCAATTTATCAAACATAGCGCGAGGAGTCGAAAACGTTTCATAGCCAATACGCGCACGGGCATAAGCTACTAGCAAAAAAGGCACATAAATTAGAACGGCAGCAGCAGCGATCGAGTACAAAAAAATTATCATTACTTATTAGTCATTGGTTATTAGTCATCAGTCATCAGTCATCAGTCATTAGTCAAATACAAATGACAAAAGACAAATGACAAATGACTAATCAAAGTAGAAAAGCGTTACCACTTTTCTTTGTTCTTCCGCATCTTGACAAGTTTGTAACAGGGTACGACTGTCGTGAAACGCAAAGCAGATCAGTTGCTGGCAACGGGAAACAATCTCCTTGTTGCACAAGTAACTAGCTTCAGCGAGAGACAGATTATCATTACTGGGATTTTCTACTAAATGCATCACCTGTTCTAGTTGCTGGCGCGATTCCAAAGGCTGGCGTTCCAGACTTTGGGGTAGAATCACCGTCAACAAATTTGCATCAGCCCGGGTTGCTCCCTTGATGGCAGCTGAATTTGTACCTGTAGCACCAGAAGTGATGATTCGATTACCCGATAAAACTAGGGCATAAGTCATCATTTCAATAAGATTCTGATGCGTAATCGGGACGTGACGAGAACCCAGCAAGGCAATTCTTTTAGAACCCGTTTGCTGGATTGTGGCCAGTTCTTGCGCTAATGTATCGAGGTTAATAAGGTCTGTTGATTGGCTCAAAGATGGAGATAATCAGATTAAACGACCCAGATATTTTACCAAACAGCGTGTAGGTGCGAGGCGAACCTGAGTTAGACATTGCTACAATTTTTTGATTGTTTGGATTACTTGGTAGCACCAAGTAAGCTGATGCACATCTACAAGCTTGGCACAAACAAACTTTACGCTCCTCTGCGCTCCCACCGTACCGCCACGGTGAACTCGCAGGATAGCTGCCGCTCCGACTTCTCTGTGCGTTTAAATTTCAACCCTCAATTGTCCACGAATTTACGAAATTGTGTACTAAGCATGTCGCAGCTATCTGCTATGTGGCAAAGGAAGATAGTACGCCGTCGCCTGAGAAGTGACGGCGAACCAGCTGTACCCTCACCAGCAATACAGCCTCCTAACTGATAACTGAGCATAGATGCTCTTAATTTTTGAAGTTGATGAATCTAAGACAATGCCGCTGCGGGAGTTAAACCCAATTTAGTTAACAAGCGATCAATGTCAAAATGCTCTGACATCAACTGGCGAATATACTGAACCTTAATCGGTTCGTGCAGGCGGACTTGCCCAAAAGTGCGGTCAACAATTTCTACAGTGGTGAGGGTGTCTAAGTCAACAGATAAAATGGGGATTTCTAGTTCTTCAGCGCGACTGAGAATGAACGGTGGGGGTGGTAGTTGCCCGGTGAGAATTAAACATTGGGTAGAAGTTTCCAAAGCAGCTTGCTGAATTTCCACCCGATCGCCTCCTGTTACCACTGCCATATTCCGGCGTTTGCGGAAATACTTCACAGCGGAGTTGACATTCATCGCTCCAATTGCTAAACTTTCGACCAACAAATCCATGCGATCGTTGCGACAAAGAACATCAGCCTTTAACTGCTTGACTAGTTCGCCAACACTCACGCTGCGGAGCAAATCGCTGTTTGGTAGCATTGCTAGCACCGGAATACCCTGCTGTTCCAAAAATGGGCGCAAGAGAGTGTCAACCGCTTCTAGTTGGGTGACAGGGATATCATTGATCACAACTCCAATCAAGCGATCGCCCACACGCCCTTTAGCAGCCAATAGTGCTTCAACCGAAAGCAATGATTTATAGCGGGCTACTAACAGCACACCAGCATCCAATACTTCAGCCATTTGCAGCAAAGACAAGTCAAACAAATTGCCTTCGGACAAATCACCAGGGCCCTCCAGTAACACCAAATCGCCTTGGGACATTTGCAAATATTGCTGTATTAGGGACTGCTGATAATCGGTTTTGTCTTCCCCCCGCAGGCGCTTTTGCACATTTGGTTCATCCAAAGCCAGCATTGTAGGTACAACGCGGTTTTCCGGCAAATTGAGGCTAAGAGCGATGAACTGGACATCTTCCTCAATTACGGTTCCACTAGACGAATTCAAACAAGTACCGAGCGGTTTACCGTAGGAAATATCCAGTCCTTTTTGCTGTAGCTGATGAGACAAACCCAGAACAGTTGCAGATTTACCGCTGTAAGTCTCGGTTGATCCAATCAGCAAATATTTAGGGGATTTTGGCACACATGCACTCCTAATTTCAAAAGTCAGAAGAACCCAGCTAGGTGTTTCCTAATTCTAGTTCCTTCTGGCAAAAGCCTCTCGCTCTCACAAATTAAGGTTTCCCAGAAATAGCTTCTGATTGAACAAGCAAAAAGCTGTCTGAGCAGAGGCTTCCAACGCTCGATAGCGACCTAGAAGCGTCTGACTCGCTATCCGTTGGCGCAGCCCGCCGCAGCGAAAAGTCAAGCCAGGCGCTAACAGCGGGTTTCCCGACTTGTTTGCTTTTAGCGTTTCCACTTTGATGAAATTTTCCCTGGAAGCTTTTCTGAATCACAAGAAGCACAAAAGGAGGGTTTTGAAGTTCGCACATTTAAGCTACAAGCTTTTTATAGAAATAAACCTTTATGCCTATTCTTACTGAAGTTTTTTCATGATCATGAAAAATTTGGTTTTCCACTCTCACCAGAATTAGAAATTTTAGAGTTGTATTGATTGCGGGAAAGACCCAGCGTCAATCAAATATCTTGAATCTAGTCCAACTAAATAGCTGACAAAATCAGCTACGATCGCATCTGCTTTTGATACTTTTAAAAAATATTCAATTCTATCTAAAAGAACCTGACACCTAAAAGTTGAAATAGCATAATATCATAAGCAAGCTACGCCCATTGCAGATGAATTAGCATTACCAAGTACTGCGATCGCCTACGATAGACTGGAAGCGATCGCAGTTGAAAAGCATTCAGACCTTTCCTGAAAAACCCAATACCTGCATTGATTTTTCAAGTACTTCTTTGGGGCGAAATGGTTTAGTTAGATATAAATCTGCACCTACCTCAATTCCTTTTTGTTTATCAAATTCCTGTCCTTTAGCTGTCAAAATCACAATGTAGATATCAACCATTTGCAGGTCGTGTTTTACAATATGGCACACTTGTAGACCATTCATTTTCGGCATCATCACATCAAGAAAAACTAGATTTGGTTTTTCAGTTTTAATAGTTTCGAGAGCTTCTTCTCCATTTCTAGCAGTTAGAAGTTCAACACCCTCGTCTTCTAATGCTTCTAAGGCTTGTTCCATCAAAATCAAGATATTGGGTTCATCGTCAACAATTAGAATTTTCTGGGTCATAGGGATTGAGGATTGGGGATTGGGAATTGGGAATTAAGGATTGGAGATTAGAAGAATTCCTTCCTAATCCCCAGCCTCCAGTCGCAGCGATTACTGTTCTGATAGCATAATAAAAAATACATTTTCCAACTCCTTCTCAAACCGGAGGGTTTTCACCAAATCGGCTTCTTGAGAGAAGATAGAATCGATGATGATCATGTCAGGTTTGGCTGACAGGGCTTTATAAATGCATTCTTGTGGATCGGAGGCTTCAATCACGCTGTATCCCTGAGTTTGCAGTACATCTGATAGAGTTTTTAAGGCTGATGCATTTTTATCTACAACCAATACCTTTTTACTAGAAGTACCTTGGTAAAGCAGTGAGCCAATTTCGTTGAGGAGTTTCTCTGTGTCAATGGGCTTGGTGAGATAGCGATCGATGCCAATATGGTAGCCCCGTTCTTTATTTTCAATAATTGACAGAATAATGATTGGAATGTCTGCGGTCTGGGGATCGTTTTTGAGAACGGCTGCCACATCGAACCCGTTGATTTGGGGCATCATCACGTCCAAAAGAATCAAATCGGGACGGGCTATTTTGATTTGATGAATTGCATCCACGCCGTCCTTTCCTTCCCGAACGTTGTAGCCTTCGTTTTCCAATTGTTGACGGAGTAGTTCCCGAATGTTAGCGTCATCATCTACAACCAAAATGGTTTTACGGTTTTGGTTCAGCACAGCATTTTTGGTGATGACGTGTTCTTTGAGTTGTTTGACTAACGTATCCAAATTCAGATTAGCAGTGGTTTTTTGATCGCTGGCGTAGGTGGGAATGATGAACGAGAATACGCTGCCTTTACCTGCTTCACTCTCAACCCAGATTCTACCGCCGTGATGATCGACGATTTGTTTACAGATGGGCAGTCCTAACCCTGTGCCTTTGGGTTTGTCGGTGAGGGTATCGCCAACTTGGCGGAATTTCTCGAATACTTTTGGCTGGTCTTCAGGTGCAATACCAATGCCTGTGTCGATGACGCTGATGCAAACACCGTCGTTTCCTTGTTTGACGCGGCAGATGACACAACCAGATTCGGTAAACTTAACGGCATTGGAAATCAGGTTGATTAAAACTTGCAGTAGACGGTTGCGATCGCCTATTATCTGAGGCAGTCCAGGTTCAATCTCGCTGACCAATTGCAAGCCATTGGTTTCAAATAACCCGGCGGTAGAATTGGTTGCCCAATCCAGTAATTCGCTGGGATCGAGGGGCTGCATCTGCCATTCCACCTTACCTGCTTCCATCTTAGCGATGTCCAAGACATCATTAATCAAAGATGTGAGTCGTTCTGCTTCCGACACAATAATGTTGAGATTGTCAGCCACCCGCTTAATTGTTTTCTGAAGCTTGCGGTCTTCGGTAGAAATCATTGGGAACACATCGGTTTCCAGCTTTTCTTGAATGATGGACGCAAAACCGAGGACAGAAGTCAGTGGCGTCCGCAGTTCGTGGGAAACCGTTGAGATGAAGTCGGTCTTCATCTGGTCGATTTCCTTTTCTACCGTCACATCCCGAATTAGCAGCGCTGAACCGAAGCAGGCAGCGGGTTCTCGATCTGCCGTCTTTTTGAAAATGGCGGTTGCCACTGCTTGACCAATGCGTTCCTTGGTCAGTGCAACTTCGGCAGAGAACACCTCTCCAGGATGGGACTGAGTTCGTGCAACCAGGTCTGCTAAACCAGATATCGGTAATTCTCGGTAGTGACCGTTGAGGGCGGTAGCCGTCAATCCATACATGGCTAAAAAGGCAGGATTGAAGTGGGTGATTTGTCCTGTGGTATCTGCCACTAACAAACCATCTGCTAAGTTATCTAAAATAGCATTTAATCCCTGCGCTTCTGCTAGGGTATTTTGCAGGGCAGCCGTCCGCTCGACAACTCTGGCTTCCAGTTCTTGATTCAGTTGTCGTAGAGCCATTTCTGCTTGTTTGCGAGCAGTGATGTCGGTATTGATTTCCAGCACCGCGCAGGGCTGACCAGAGATGTCCCGTTGCAACGTCCATCGGCTCTCCACAGTAATCAGTTTGCCATCATGGGTGAGGTGTTGCACTTCTCCTTCCCAATTTCCTTGCTCTAATAACTCTGCTATAATTTCTTCCTTTGGTTTTAGAAAGGTTTTTTTGATAAAAGCCTGAATGCATTGGCCTTTTACTTCTTCACGCGTCCAACCGTAGAGTCTCTCGGCACCCTGATTCCAGTGAGAGATTTTGTCGCTCATATCACGGACGATGATGGCATCGCTGGAATGATTCAACATATCCAATAAACGTTGATTTTCAGCTTCTGCCAGCTTGCGATCGTGAATATCAGTACAGGTGCCAATCCATTCCCGAATACTGCCGTCTTCTTCGAGGACGGGGGCACCACAGACAGAGAAGTAGCGATAGTTGCCATCCTTGCCATGCAGCCGATATTCGGTTTGGTAGATACCTCGCTTTGCTACAGCAGCATTCCAAGCTTCTGTGGAACTGGCACGGTCATCGGGGTGAATCGGATCGAGCCAGCCCCAACCCTCAACTTCAGCCTCGCTTTGCCCCGTATAGGCCATCCAGGTGAGCATTTCCCTGCTGATTCCCAGTCCTTCCGGGGTAGCCCCCCAGATAATCTGTGAAGTAGCAGTTACTAAGGAGCGATATCGTTCTTGAAGACGCTGATTTTCAGCTTCTGCCTGTTTGCGATCGTGAATATCGGTGCAGGTGCCAATCCACTCCCGGACCCTGCCATCTTCTTCTATAACGGGCGCACCCCAGACCCAAAAGTAGCGATAGTTGCCATCCTTGCCACGAATTCGGTATTCAATTTGATACATACTCAGGTTTGCCACGGCAGCACTCCAGACTTCTCCGGTGTAGGCGCGATCGTCAGGATGAACGGCATCAATCCAGCCCCCATTTTGCGCTTCAGCTAGACTTTGACCTGTATAGGCTATCCAGCTTGCCAGTTCAAAGCAAATTCCTTGTGGTGTACTTACCCAGATAATTTGTGTATTAGCAGTTACAAGAGAGCGGTATCGGGCTTCACTCTGTTTCAGGATTTGTTCAGTATGTTGGCGTTCCTGCTGAACGCGTCGAAGGTCGCTGATATCCTCCACACTAGACCAGATCAGTTGCTCCCCATCTTTCTCAATCATCAGTCCAGAGATCCTGACCGGAACCAGATGCCCCTCTTTGTGGATTAACTCCTTCTCATAGGGACCGTAGCGACCAGTTTGTTCTAGGTTCTCTAGCGTAGCTTGGTCGGCGATCGCATAGTTTTCCGGAGTAATTTGCCAGTAGTTGAGATTCAGGGTTTCTGGAACAGTGCGCCCCAAAATTGCAGCATAGGCGGGGTTGATGTTAATTAGTGTCCCATCTGTTCGGCATAGTACTAGCCCAACAGGACATAGTTCAAATAGCTGACTATTGTATTCATCAAGTTGTTTAAACATGGTTGAGGTTTCTTTAGCGGCGTATTTGGGTAGGGTTAGAACAACAGAACCAAGACAACAAAGTGGCGTAAAGCTTTAACGAAATTGGGTGGCGTTGGAACATCTGGTAAATTTGATCGGGTGATGCACCTTCTACATCTGGACTATGCTGTGAAAGTCGCTGGATCAGTTGAGTATGGCGGATCAGCAAATCCGTCGGTTTGAGCATTGGAGCTGTTGATGGAATGAAGCCGTCAGCATCGGGAGTGGGGGATGATTCGGTTGTGGGAGTTGGCGAGGCAGAGGTGCTATTTTGTTCTTCAGCAGCGTCTGCCAATGCACAATTTATTGGAATCTGAATCCAGAATTCTGTGCCTTCACCTGGTTGAGAACGACACTTGAGCATTCCCCCATGTTTGTCTACAACAATTTGGTAGCTGATTGCCATGCCTAACCCGGTTCCCTTACCAACATCTTTCGTGGTGAAAAAGGGATCGTAAATGCGGCGGATTACTTCCTCCTTCATGCCTGGGCCGTTGTCGGCAATGCGAATCACAACCCACTGGTTGTCAAGGACTTCAGTGCGAATGGTGATTTGTCCCGTAGGGGGGGGTATTTCTTCATTGCCCATTCCCTCCTCTAGAGCATCAATGGCATTTGCCAGGATGTTCATAAATACTTGATTCAACTTTCCGGGGTAGCATTCAATCAAGGGAAGTTTGGCATAGTCTTTAACTATTTCAATTTTCGGTCGGCGAATAGCCGCTTTTAGGCGATGGTGAAGAATCATCAGCGTCCCATCGATGCCATCGTGGATGTTGACGGCTTTCATTTCTGCTTCGTCATGGCGGGAAAAGTTTTTCAGAGATTGGACAATTTCTACGATGCGACCTGTGCCCAGTTTCATCGAATCTAGCAGTTTGGGGAGATCCTCCATGATAAATTCCAGGTCTATATTGTCTAACTCTGATTCTAGTTCTGGAGGAGCAACAGGTAGGAATTTCTGATACTTTTCCAATAAGTGCAACAAGTCTTGGGCGTATTCGGCAACATACCTTAAATTGCCGTAAATAAAGTTAACCGGGTTGTTGATTTCGTGGGCAACTCCGGCAATGAGTTGCCCTAGACTGGACATTTTTTCGCTTTGGATCAACTTAGTTTGGGCCAATTGCAATTCATGAAGAGCTTGCTGAAGTTTCTGTGTCTGGGCTTTTGCCTGGAGGGCTGCTTGAGTGCTTTGCTCGTAAAGCACAGCTTTGTCAATGGCGATCGCTGTTTGAGAGGCAAAGATACTCACAAGTTTCAGGTGTTCAGCCATGTATGAGTCAGTTTTGGAGGTTCCAATAGCGATCGCTCCCAGTACCCGCTCTTTGGCTCGTAACGGTACACAAATCATTGCAGCAACGTTTTTTTGCCCCTCTAATCGCGGATCGGCTTGCACATCATTGACGAGTTCGGCCCGGTTGGATTGCACAATGTTGCCGATAATTCCCTTACCGGGTTCTGGCTGATTGTGGTCAAAAAACACTCCAAATTCGGCAATGATTTCAAACGCAGTTGCATCTGGACTCAAAAGCAGAATCATCCCCGCAGATGATTCAATTAATTGACTCAATTCTTGAAGCACGAGTTGGCCAATCTGTCGCGTATCTAAACTTGTTGTCAGTTGAGTCGAGATATCGTCAAACAAATCAATTTCCTGGTACCGCTCCAGCAATTCTTTGGCAAGTATTTTCTTCTCAGCTTCCTGCTTTGCCAGAAACGAGAGCAAAGTCGCAAGTAGAGTTGCCTGTTCTTTGCCAACAACCCAACCGATGATTTCTCCTGAAACCTCGATTGGATATCGGTTTTTTGTAGTTTGCTCCCCAATGCTAATCAGTTTCGTGCCATCTACCAGTTCAACATCAATAGCGATGTTGAACTGGTAGACTAAGTTATGAAGTAGAGATGGCAACTCTTTTTGGTTGAGCATCTTTCTGAGGCTAACTGCGGACATGAAACACCTCATCTAAAGCAGGTTGCAAATTAACCGCATTCAGTGTAGGTCTGTTCGCGTAGCGTCTCAAAGAGAAGCCTAAACTGTATTGCAACCTTCTGCCTTCTGCCTTATCCCAAGGGGAGACGCTAAAAGCGATTTGCCTCCTGCCTTGTTCACTGTAGCTATCCATACCCCTTCGGATAAGCAAGCTACGCCCAGCATCTCCAGAAAAGAGAGGAATTTTCATAAAAATCTAGGGATATAATAATTTACTAATTAAGACTAGCTTTCCCAAAAAGATTGGTGATATAACAGTGAAGTTGAGCGGTAGTAAATACCTTTAAACTTCTTATTAGAGGCATCCTTCCGTCTGTGTCACTCCCTTGCTTTCTGATGACACGCCCTAAAAAACTATAAAAAAAGCTTTCATAATTATAAAAAAGCATAGATTTAAATCTATAGTCAATTGATATCTCTTGTTGCTACTACTCTTAAATAATTAGGAATCAGCTTTTTGAGTATGTAGGTGAGCGCATTTATGAGACTGGAATAATCTCCTCTAATGTACAAAAAGAAGCTGCGATCGCAGCTTCTTTTGGTAATTTTAAAAAATATTTGGTTAAGCAGTAGCTTCAGTTAGATCCGAGAGTAGCGAAAACGAAGTCTGAGTAGCCGAAGCCAGCGTAACCACATTTGTGCAGGTTGTTCAAAGAAAGTGAAAATATCACCGAAACCCAAATTAGTTTTGTGATGATGTAACCAGTGTCTCTCAGGAGTAGTAATAAATAGAATTTGGCATAAAATATTTACAGGCTTTGAAGTTTGCCAACCCAGTACACTTATGTGTCTCCACCATACATGAAACTGACCAAGCAGTAATCCAGAGATCACGCCAATGGGAGAAAAAGACCACAGGACTACTGCTATAAGTACATAAGGCAAAGCTCCCAAGATACCATCTAAAAGAACCTGGGAATTAAAAGTCAAAATAGCGTAGTGGCGGAAGTCCTTCTTCCAAGAGTGGTGCGTTTTTAAATGAAGGCTACCAAAAACGTGCTCGGGTACGTGGTAAAAGAATGTAGATAGAAAATCACCAAAAAACAGTAATAACCAAGCAACAGCGATAGCCTCAAGCATTTGTACTCCTCAAGAATAGTTAAGAAAACTCCACAGAAAATATGCAAATGTCATGCTGTCGACGTAGACACCTGTTTTGCGCTATGCAAGCAGCACCTGTGTTTCTCATAGGTCTACGCTCCAGTTAATTTTGCTCAGAGTATATGTAATTGGGTTAGTTGCAGTTTCATGAATCTCCGATCCTTAATGCAGTAAACAGCAACTTGTAAGAACCTCCAACTTGACTTCTAGCTCTGGGTTAATGGTAGCAATACATCTAAAACCCGATGGGAATACAGTATTTTACCATAGTTACTACACAATCTTCTTACTAAGGCATACAGCGTAAGCAAAGGTTGAGTTAAAATTAGTACAAATTTAGGTTAAGACTTTCTTCAAAATTGTTAATTATAAATTGATTGCAATCAAGCTTCTATTATGAATCTAATCAGAACTATAGAAATAGGCATTCTGCCAACACAACCTAAGTTATGGAGGTGAATAAAGTAGGTTTACAATTAAATTGAGAGGTGGCAAAATTTGAGGATCTAGAATTAAATAGATGCCATAATAGTCGGCTATCAATCAATAAATCATGGGTAGGGAGCGACGCAATCAGAGAAACACACAGTGACGCGGAGAATGAATATTTCTCGTGTCCTCGTCTTAACCTATAAATTTCAACTTAGCGTTTAATACTAGTGAAATTCCTATATCTCCCTTCAAGTAGCTGTAAGGCTTCTACCTAATTAAGCTCAAAGGGGTGAAAAGTTGATTTTAGAGAAAATACACTTGGGTTAAGGCTTGATCCTCTCTAACCCTCCTTAAAAATGAGGAAATTAAGCTCCACTTTTAAAGGGGAGCCACTGCGTTGGACGGGTTAAGAGGCTTAAAGGGAGTGACGTCGCGTTACCGACTTGTACTCCTAGGTCGAAGCAAGCTACGTCTTGGCGGAGCCTCTGTCTCCGACACCCTACCCGAACGTAGAGAAGCGTCTTTGAACATGGGAAGCAAGTGGCGTGGACTGGGGGTAGCTTCGGGGTCAGATTATCACTAACCTAAGGTATTGGATTTTAGAGTAGCAAATCTTGATTGTTCATATATCATTGATAGACAAGTTAGTAAATCATTAAAGCACACCTGCAATATTTATTTACAACGTGTCCGATTGAAAAGATATCTTGGCACATCCCAAATTTAGATTACTTTCCAGTTGGAAGGTAAAATCAGGGTTTGAAGCTATGATTACACGATTTATCTGTTTCAGCATGAACAAAAAATGGGCGGTCAAGCGAATCACTATAAACCTGGCATTAAATGAAGCCAAGAACCTTGAAAAGTATTGTGAACAGACAGGCAGACCAGCAACGGATGTAATTCGAGAACTCATTCGAGCCTTGCCACTGACAAAATAAAAGTAGATTTGCGAACCATTTCACCTTGGTTCATTCTCAAGATACAAGCATTAGAATTTAGTTGAATTGGAGGTGTTAAATTAACGAGTGGTAATTTTTTGTAAGAATTGAGAGATACGTAAAAATTGAGTGAAGGCGTGCTACGCCCGCTGTAAACGAGCGCAGCACGCCGAAAACAATATAACCTGATAACTATTATTGAGTTGCACAATTAAGAGTGAGAAACTGTTTCTCCAGCTTGGCGACTATCCTGATTCTGTCGTCACCTTTGTCAGAGAATAATCTCTAACCTTTGTTTTTTATTTTCGCAACAAGTAACAGTATTGAAATAGCAAATATCCAGTCATGAGGGTCTAATCTATAGAGTTTAATCTATGATTACCGCTCTTGGATTACTCTCGTTCAGAGTAAAGTTGAAAAACTTTGCCCAATCTGCAACACCTTTCATTTGAGCTATGAGTCTTCTGGACTGGGACTTTTTAGACTTGGCGTGAAAAGTCAGGTCAAGGCAAGGCTTGAATAAGTTCCCGAATCACATCTATTGCTAGTCTGCCTGTCTGTTCACAATACTTTTCAAGGTTCTGAGCTTCATCTGATGTCAAGTTTAAGGTAATTCGCTTAAGCGCCCTTTTTTTACTGGAGGTTGCCAAACGGGGGAATTTAAGTGCAGCAGTTTTATTCATTGATTGATAAGCTAGATATATACAAACTTTCCTTATCAAGATTGCCAATTCAGAACTGTCTTTACCAGTGAAAATCGAGATTTTGAGATTGAACTTAAGCTTTACGCCCAAAATATATTACTGAATTTTGTAAGTATAAAATCAATAACAATTACGCAAGGAATCTGCTATTACGCAAGTGCAAGAAGCTTGCAGCTAAAGAGATGATGTCAGCAATGCCCCCACAGACCAGATTATTTGTTGAGCAAGGGGTGTTGAATTACTGAGACAAGTGGATTGCCAAAGGTAGTTTTCATCAGTGAATATTTTGGTAATATACCTGTTTTAAATCCTTTGCAACATGAGATTATTCGTTTGTTATGGCTATCACCTCATATCTATAGCAACCTAATAGATAATTCCTTTTAGTCAAAGGTGATTACACGAACAGTGAGTTAATACATGACTTTACAGAATTGGAGACGCAAGCGTGGCGTTGCACTTACTACCAAGGGTTTACAAAAAATTAAGGAAGCAAAGCATCAGTCAGAAGCAAAGGAAAACTTTGGAAACAGGTACACTCTTGAAGAAATGAGTGCACGCTCAGGATTGTATTCTGCTACCATCTCGAAAGTCTTGAATCGGGAAGGTGGAGTTGACAAACAGACTATTGAGAAGCTTTTTTCAGCTTTTCAATTAAAAATAGATAAAAGTGACTATTCAAGCTCAAATACTCGTCTAGATTGGGGAGAAGCTATCTTTAACTCAGTGTTTTATGGACGTACAGAAGAACTTATTACACTAGAGGAATGGATTCTCAATGAGCACTGCCAATTGGTGGCACTCTTGGGAATAGGAGGCATTGGTAAAACGACACTGTCTGTAAAGCTTGCTCAAAAAATTCAGGACAACTTTGAGTATGTGATCTGGCGATCGCTACGAGAAGCTCCACCTGTTAAAATTATTCTAGGTAATTTAATCCAATTTCTATCTGACGAACAGGAAACAGAAGGTAACTTACCAGAAAGCTTTAGCGATAGAGTATCGCGGCTACTCTATTATTTGCAAAATCATCGCTGTTTAGTGATCCTTGATAATGCAGAGTCAATTCTCCGCAGTGGTAGCCGCGCCGGACTTTATCGAGAAGGATATGAGGAATATGGTGAGCTTTTAAGACGCGTAGGAGAAGCATCTCACCAAAGCTGCTTAGTGCTGACTAGCCGTGAAAAACCTAGAGAAGTCGCATTATTGGAAGGACAAGCACTACCTGTTCGCTCATTGCCACTGAGTGGATTGAAGGTGGCGGAAGGGCAAGAAATCTTAAAACTCAAGGGGCTATCGGCAGCAGAGGATGAATGGAAAGTAATAATTGAACGTTATGCAGGCAATCCATTAGCTTTGAAGATAGTCGCCACCACCATTCAAGATATTTTTGATGGTAATATGACCGACTTTTTGCGACAAGATACGGCTGTTTTTGGAGATATTCGCGATATTTTAGAGCAGCAGTTTGAGCGCTTGCCAGACTTAGAAAAGGACATAATGTACTGGCTAGCGATTAATCGGGAGTCAATTACACTCTCAGAACTGCGAGATGATATTATATCACCAGTACCACCAGCAAAATTACTTGAGGCTGTGGAATCTTTAGGAAGGCGATCGCTCATTGAAAAAACTGGATCACTTTTTATGCTCCAGCCTGTGGTTATGGAGTATGTCACTAGTAGCTTGATAGAACATGTTTGTGAAGAGATTCTCACTCAGAATATTGATTTATTCACTAACAAAGCTTTGATAAAAGCGACCGCAAAAGAATATGTTAAGGATACTCAAATCCGCCTGATCATCAAACCCGTTATAGATGGGCTGCTTACTGCTTTTAGAAGTAAAAAACTTTTAGAAAATCACTTAGCTCAAATTTTAGTAACCCTACGAGAAATATCCCCTCTAGAACAAAGTTATACGGCAGGAAATGTCTTTAATCTGCTTTGTCATTTAGAAACTGATCTCAGCGGTTATGATTTTTCTTATCTAACTATTTGGCAAGCCGACCTGCAAAACGTCAAGTTACATAATACAAATTTTGCTCATGCCCATCTTGCTAAGTCTGTTTTTGTTGAAACCTTTGGTGGTATTTTTTCGGTAGCTTTCAGCCCTAATGGTAAACTTTTAGCTACTGGTGATACCAATGGAGAAATTCGCTTGTACGAAGTTGCGAATAGTCAGCAACTTCTGACTTGTAAGGGTCATACTGGTTGGGTTTGGTCAGTCTCCTTTAGTCCCGACGGTCAGGTTCTTGCTAGTGGCAGTAATGACCAAACAATAAAGTTGTGGGATATCAATACTGGTCAGTGTTTCAAAACTTTAGAAGGTCATAGTGGTGGGGTTCGTTCAGTCACTTTTAGTCCCGACAGTCAGGTTCTTGCTAGTGGCAGTGATGACCAAACAGTGAAGCTGTGGAATATCAGTACAGGCAAATGTCTAAAAACCTTACAGGAAGTTGGTTGTAGTGTATGGTCAGTTGCCTTCAGTCCAAAAGATTACATGTTAGCAAGTGGAAATGATGACTATACGGTAAGGCTATGGGATATTAACAGCAGTTCATGTATTCACACCTTAGAGGGTCATACTCAGCGGGTATACTCAGTCAGTTTCAGCCCTGATGGTAATACACTAGCTAGTGGGAGCCATGACCAAACAGTGAAACTTTGGGACATCAGTAATACTCAATGTTTTAAAACTTTGCGGGGGCATACTGACTTAGTACATTCAGTTACCTTCAGTGTAGATGGTAGCGCTCTTGTTAGTTGCGGTGATGACCAAACAGTTAAGGTATGGGATTTCGTTACTGGTCAATGTCTTAAAACTCTACAAGGACACAGAAGTAGGGTATGGTCTTTAGCAATATGTATAAATCAAAACGTTTGTGCCAGTAGCAGTGATGACCAAACGGTAAAGTTATGGAATATCAGTACTGGTAGATGTATTAAAACTTTGCAGAGTTTCAACAATGGGATATGGTCAGTCGTTGTCAGCCCAGACGGTAAGATTATTGCTAGTGGTAGTTACGATCAAACTGTGACACTGTGGGATGCTACTACTGGTAAGTGTCTAAAAACTTTGAGGGGACATACTAATCGAGTTACATCAGTGACTTTCAGTGCTGATAGTCAAATTCTTGCTAGTGGTAGCGAAGACCAAACCTTGAGGTTATGGGATCTTAGTACTGGCCAATCTCTAAAAATCTTGAAAGGACATAGTAATCGAGTTACATCAGTTACTTTTAGTGCCGATAGCCATTTTCTTGCCAGTGGTAGCGATGACCAAACTATAAAACTCTGGGATATCAGCACTGGTCAATGCCTCAATACTCTACGGGGACATAGTGGTAGAACATGGTCAGTCGCCTTCAGCCCTGACGGTGATATACTAGCTAGTGGAAGTCACGACCTAACAGTGAGACTCTGGGATGCTACCTTAAATCAATGCTTGAAGACTTTACAGGGTCATACAGAGTGGGTTTGGGCAGTTGGCTTCAGTTTAGATGGTCGTATACTAGCTAGCGGTAGCGGAGACCAAACTATAAAACTGTGGGATGTCACCACTGGTGGCTGCCTTGGAACTTTGCAAGGGCATACTAATAGCGTATATTCAGTTGCTTTCAGTGTAGATGGTTGCATACTAGCTAGTGGTAGTGGCGACCAAACAGTGAAGCTTTGGGATGTTGACACAGGTAGCTGCTTAAGGACTTTATCAGGACATACTAGGTGGGTTTGGTCAGTTGGCTTTAGTCCCGATGGTCAAACTGTAGTCAGTTGCAGTGAAGATCAGACAATTAAGATTTGGGATGTAGAAACAGGTGAATGCTTGAAAACTTTGAGAAGCAAAAACCCTTATGAGGGAATGAATATCACTAGCATAACTGGGTTAACTGAGTCTCAGAAGGATACTTTAAAAGCTTTAGGAGCAGTTGAGTATTAATTGAAGAAGAATTCAGAAGTTAAAATCAATCAGTTGGTGATTTTGCGTTTCAGTAGCGAAACTGCACCTAAAACGCTGTATGCTAATATCCCTAATCCAGCAGATGGTTCGGGTACTGACTTAAGTGCTGAAAATGCTAATTCTCCAATTAGTTTATGAGTAGTAGTTGTAGGATGAACTTCGTCCCAAAACACAAATTTTTCAGGGTTACATAAAACTTGTTGTGTGGGAAAATCTATGGGCACTACTGATAAGTCTTTGCTAATACAAGAGTTGGTCACGTTTGTAAAACCGAATTCATCTGGAGCTACAATAATCCTATCAAAGAGGGAATTAACATTCAGTTCTATAATGTTGATATCAGGACTTAATTGTTGCCTCAAAGATTTGAGTGTCGTGTCTAAGCTAGAGTTATGTGTGCTGCTGAATGTGTTGAATAAGTTGGAACGTTGACTATCGAAATTTGCAAAAGGCAATTTTCCCAAATCTGGCAAGTTGACCACCATGATATCTCTAGCGCCATCAGTAACAAGCGATGTCAACGCTGCTGATAAATTTCCCACTGTATTGTTAGGGTTGGGATCACCACCGAAAAAGTAACTTAGATAGTCATTAGTACCAGCCCAAATAATATATAGAGCATTAGGATCGGCAGTTTGTGCTGATACAAAACTATTTATCTGTTGCTGCAATCCTGGTAAGCCAGGTAAACCAATATTCTCAGTTCCTGTAGTCGCACCACCAAAAGCAAAGTTATTTTTCAGATTTAATGTTAATCCTAGATCGGAGGCAAGATAATCAACCCAAATTGGGCCATTAGAAAAACGCCCATTAGAGTAGGTTGAACTTGGAGGAATGATTCCGTTAGTGGCATTAAATACATTACCACTATCAGAAAAACTGTCTCCAAAGACGTAAATATTGTCATAATCCTTTGCTAATACTTTGAGTGGAAATATCAAAGATAATAGCAAAAATCCTGTTGTTATAATTTGTCTTTGCACAGTTAATTCCTTAATCTAGTTTCAACCTTGTAAAAATGTCCTTAAAAAGAAACTTCGCTTTTTTGTTGAGAGCTTTATTTTGCTGATTTAGAGCTTTCAAGAGGGTCAGGACTTAGCGCTACATTGCCCCAGCGCATCACGTTCGCAGCAATAGCACCGGCTGCACCGAAGCCATAGACGAGAACCAGATCATTTTCGCGAATCTTGCCCAATTTTGCAGCATAGTACATATTGGCGACAGTAAGTACTGGTCCAATGTTTGCATATTGAGAATAGAGATCGATCGTCCGTTCTGGGTCAATGCCCAGTACGCGCGTGCAGAAGCTGGCAAACCAAGCAGTAGATGTATTGAAAATAAAAAAGTCGATTTGATCGAGTGTTACACCGGCTGCGGTGATCGCACCCTCACAGCATGTACGGAGAAACCCCACGGCTGTTTCGCGAGTCACCTTGTTGGCTTCCTTGCATAGCTTCATGCGAAGCTGTGGATTGCCTTGCGCGTCCGTCGTAAGTTGAGGAAAAACTACATTACATAACTCACCAGCATGAATGGTCTTTGTGCCAAGGATTCCCTGATTCGATTCTAATGAACCAACCACGAAAGCTCCGGCACCATCACTAAGGAACCATGACATGGTGTCATCTTCGTCGAAAAAGCGAGAGTATGTGCATGAGATAACTACCAAGACGTTGCGGTATTCTCCTGCTCGTACCAAGGCACAGCCGGTTTGAAGCGCAATAGGTGTACTGCCGCATGTTGCATCAAGATTCCATGCAGCACCCCCCAGGCTAAGTTGACGGGCAAGGAAAGCTGCATCGCCTAGCCCGATTTGTTCAGGCCATACAGAAGCGACAATCATTAGATCAACGTCTTTGGGGGAAAGCCTAGCCGCTTCGAGGGCATCCCTTGCAGCACGCTCCTCTAACGTCAATGATGATTCGCCAGTACCAAGTACCCATCGCTCAACAGTACCACGAAATGGGTCTGACAGATATGGCATCATTTCTAAGTCAAACTCGTTGCTGGGGGTGGAGCCTGCGAGCGAAAAAATCCTCGCCAAACTTTTCTGCTCTGCCTGAGCAATTAACTCAGGGTATTTTTGTCTGTAGTAATCATTAGTACGTCTAATACTGGGAAAGCTCACTGCGATCGCCCGAATACCTACTGGGTAATCCACCATAACTAATCTCCTCTCAGTAATTCGTAGCACCTTGCCAAATCAGACTTTCGAGACGGCTTCCTATTGGTGCAAGCCTGCTAGGTTCGATGAGTACATCAACAATAAATGGACTAGGCGATGCCATAGCTTTCTCTAGCGCACCCTGGATGTCGCACTCCCTTTGAACACGGATACCATTAGCTCCCATTCCTTGGGCAATTTTGACGAAATCCGCTTGGGGAATCGCTGCATCCACAGCATTGAAACCCAAACACATCATTCCCTGTTCGCACATATTGTAGCGCCCGTCGTTGAGTACAATCCAGACGGCGGGAGCTTGATATTTGACCGCAGTGTTTACCTCATTAAGCATGAGCATGGCACCATCTCCAACAATAGCGACGGCTTTACCTCGGCGTGCTAGCGCAGCACCAACGACACCAGTAGCGGTATGACCCATAGCCGCAAACCCTGTACTAGCACGAAAACGTCCTGGTTTTGTAAATTGCAGTAGATTAATTGCCCAAGCAAATGAGTTTCCACCCTCAGCCATCACTAAAGCATCACTTCCTTCAACAATTACCTGTTGAATCACATTCATCAATATATTGGGTAGAACTCGATCAGCCGTGCTTGGATGAACGATATTATGTACGGGTCTCGGTAGTGACAGGGCTGTTGATAGACTAAGAGCCTCTGGAAAGTATCTCAGCAGCCCCTTGACAAAAAGTCTCACATCGGATTGGACGGCAAACGTCTCAATAGATGGATATGCAGTTCCTGGCATCTTCGGGTCTATGTCAACATGCAAAAAGCCGCGCCTGGGAATCATTACGGGGTTCCAGAATGAGGTAAATTCACCAAGACGCGTTCCTAGTACCAGGATGTACGAAGGACGCTGCTCCTGCATATACCTCAAAACCGACTCATGTCCGCCAAAGCCAGTGACTCCTACAAACTGACGATGGTCTTCAGGAAAGATGCCCTTACCCCGTGGTGAGCACATTACAGCAGCCCCTGTTCTCTCAGCAAGGTGGTGAATCTCTTTTGCAGCACCCCGTGCCCCGAAACCGACCCAGATGGCAAAGCGTCCCTCAGATAGTAACCGGACACATTCGGCAATTGTTTCCTCACTTGGTGTTGCCACGCCGTGAGACAGATTTACTCGTGGTAATGATGTCTTTAGTAAACTTGTTTGGATATTTGTAGGAATACTTATATGAGCTACGAATCCTCCTGGTTGTCCTAGCCCAAGGGAAAGCCTTCGAGAAACTTCTGGGAGCTCATCGCTAGATTCGAGAGTGGTTGCATAATGGAATATTTGCCCGGAAGTAAAAATACCTGTGCTAGGCATTGTGTAGGTGCTAGTTTCTTGGCAAGCCCACCGTCCACGCTGTGGTGCTGAGGTCGAAGCTGACACAAAAATGACCTTAGCACCCTCCCAACGGGCAGCAAATAACCCGGTTAAAGCGTTGGTGATCCCCGGCCCTGTAGTAGTGAATACCACAACCGGGCGATCGCTAGCAAAATGTGCCTCAATGGCTGCAAAAGCTGCTCCAGCTTCGTGGCGAAAGTGCAGCACCTGGATGGGACTTTGATGTAATGCAGCCCACACTGGGGCGATCGCGCCTCCCGAAACACCAAAGGCATATTGCACTCCCATATCTCTCAGGATTTTTACCACTGCCTCTGCTACCGAAAAAGTTAGGGATGGCTTGCCATCAAATAGCTGTTTATTTGAGTTTAATTGTTCGGTGGTATTCGCTTGTGTATCCTGAAATTTAACATCCATAGAAACTATACTTAGGAATAATTTCCTCTGCGGGATAATATTATCCCACACCCAAAGTAGGTCAGCGTAAATATTTGTCCTTTAAATCAGGCAGTAAGCAGCTATGCCGAAGGCAAGAGGCTAGAGGGTTTTAGCCTACTTCATCTTTATTAAGATAATTTAGTTTTATTGTGCCAATCTACTTGCTTATCCTCACACACTTTGGTCTTTTCTTGTCTACCTACTTAAACTCTGCTTTGATTAGAGAAGAAATGTTAAGAGAGTTTAAGAGCGGCAAATGTGGCGATGCCTGCGGTGGTCACTGAGCTTTGTCGTACCCCTACGGGGAAGCAAGCTACGCGCAGCGTCTCGTAGAGAAGTGCGGGCTGCGCCAACGCAGATGGGTTCACCTATCTTTTGGTTTATGAAAACTAAACACTATTAATCAAGCTCTGGAGTATAAAAAGGTGATTGACTTCAATCCGTACAAAGCTTTAACTTTTGATTGTTACGGAACCCTAATCGATTGGGAGAACGGTATCTTAAAGGTGCTAAAGCCACTTCTGCTAGCACACAACACTAATTTGGATGACGAGCAAATTCTGGAACTTTTTGCTGAATTTGAAGCAGAACTGGAAAAAGGAGAATATATCAAATATCGAGAAGTGTTGAAGAGAGTAGTTCAGAAATTTGGTGAGCGATTTGGCTTTGAGCCTACTGCTGACGAACTAAATTTACTTGCTAATTCGATTCAGTATTGGCTGCCTTTCCCCGATACAGTTGAGGCACTTAGAACTTTAAAGCAAAAGTTTAAGCTGGTAATTATCTCAAATGTCGATGACGATCTCTTTGCTTTCTCGGCAAAACACTTGGAGGTAAAATTTGACCAGATAATCACAGCAGAACAGGCAAAAAGTTACAAACCCTCCTTAAACAACTTCAGACTGGCTATTGAAAGAATTAATTTGCCGCTAGAGCAGATATTACACGTCGCTGCTAGTGTATATCACGATATCGTTACAGCCAAATCTCTGGGACTATCAACAGTTTGGGTAAACCGTCGAGCAGACCAAAAAGGAGCACACACTACAGATTCGCGACTAAGTCAACCTGACCTAGAAGTGCCAGATTTAAAGACTCTCGCTGCTATGAGTTCACCAAAACAATATTGAGCAATAAGTGTTGAGTGCCCAGCACTGTTTCGATGAGGAGCTGTTGTTACAAAACGAAACAGGAATTGCAACATAGATTGATTCTGCCTTAATCTGGAAAAACTACTACGCCAGTTTGATTGCACATTCGACCTTCTTTTGAGGGCGACATGTAAGGGACGGGTGATGCTCGTACTAACGCTCTCCTTCTGGCTCTCCTTTCCTCAGCGCCCTGCCGATAAACTTGTTCAATAAAACACTTTGATAGCCTAAAACGATGAAAGCATCTGCTAATTTCGACTTTGAAGACGAGAAATTCAATGCACCGCCTTCTCAAGTCCTTCCCTGGTGTCAGATGATTAATCCTCGGTATGGCACAGATGGTATGCAATCCCACGGTTTGGCGATTAAGCTAGATAATGCTAATGCTGTCGGCTTTGTGCCAGATGATAATTGGCAGCAAGTGGAGCATGAATTTAGCTCTGGAGTCGAAACGGTCTTTATTAGCACTACCCCACGCTTGGTTTTAGTGCGTCGGGGGCCATTATCTGTCAAAGACCGGGAAAGTGGTCTAAAACTGGGTACGCTCAAAGAGAATTATGATGCTTTTTTAGCCGACAAACTTAAATTTAAAACCTTTACTCGCTATCTAATTTTTATAGTGGGGGAGAATAAAAAGTTTTTACATGAATCACCACTACAACTAACTCTTAATGGTGCTGCCGGAGCGAGTTTCAGCAAAACCTACTGCGAATATCAACAAGGCAAAGTAGTTAGTGGATTCGTTGCTGAACTAGAAAAAGCTTATGCTGTTTATCGCAAGCAACCGTTGACACCAAAAGGGCCTTTGTTCCATGCTCACGGGATTTTTTGCCCAATAATTGAGTGTGAAGAAAGAGGCATTGAACCAAATACAGTTCTAGTAGCTTCAACTGTAGATTACAAACATCCCACGGTAGGAACTTTAACACAATATTTAATTGCTTCTGATTCTCTTGAGTCTGCAATGATTTGCAAGACTTTTGAAGAACACAAAGATTTTGGAAAGGAACCTGTCAAATCAGAAACGCCTAAATTGGCAATGGCAGGAGTTTCCAACTCTTATGTTTATGCTGATGAAGATGATTTTGCTTATCCGCCGTATTAGGTGGGAGTGGGGAAGCAGGGGGCAGGGGGCAGGGGGCAAAGGGGAGAATAAAAAATTAGTTTCCCCTCTGCTCCCTGCTCCCTTCCCCATACCCAATATCTATTCTTTGAGCAGCAAATAATATAGTGACCCATTACCGCCTGTGATGCCAGCGCGATCGCCTGCTAATTTCCCAGACCCCATAAAATAATCCACTCGGCCCGGGCCTTTGATGGCGCTTCCTGTATCCTGATCAAGCACAAAGCGGCTAACAGTACGCCTCTCTAGTTTGCCACGACTGGCAGGATAGGGAAATGAGTTGTAAATCAACGCTAGCGCTCCCGGAGGCATGAGAGACTTATCTGTAGCAATGGAACGTTCTGCTGTTACTGGCACATGAATACTACCAGTCGCTCCTCTACCACCTGTTTCTTGGAAGAAAATAAATCTTTCCCAGCGGGGCAGATAATTGTTCAACTCCTGGGGCTTTCCCCGGAAATAACTAATCAGACGTGGCATTGTCAATCCTTCTAGTGGAAGTTTGCCATCTTTCGCTAGTTCTTTGCCGATACTAGTCCAAGGGTAATCAGTTCCGCCTGCATAGCCAATTGATGTTGTCTTGCCATTAGTTAATTTAATTTGGGCAGAACCTTGGATATGCACCATGTATGCATCTAGGCGATCGCGGAACCAAAGCAGTTCTAAACCGCGCAACTTGCTCTTATTCCCTTGTAAACCATCCTTTCCTTCCAAATCAATTCGTTTTGGGTGGGGTTTCGGCCATTGGCTGAAATCAGGTGGTAGCCGATAAAGGGGATACTTGTATGTTGCAGTCCTGACACGGCTAGCGGTGTAAACAGGTTCGTAGTAAGCAGTGAATTTAACAGTACCCTTGCCATCGTTGCCCACGGACTGGTAGAAGACAAACTCCCGGCGAACAGCGGCTTGTAATTGCGCTGCTGACTTAGAACTGACAACGAGTTGGCGGAAACGTAGCAAACTCCGGCGGACGCGATCGAGGGTAATTCCCTCAACTGGATAATTTTGATATGCTGCGATCGCCTCACTCTTTGTTAGGTAAACCAGACTGTTATCAATGGAAGCCAACAGCGCTTTGCGATCGCCTGTTTTACCCCGTTGACCCCAAATTTGGTCATCCCAACCCAAGCAAGTCTGCTGGAGCGTACAATCGCTTCCGATCGCGATTGGTTTTAGCGGCGGCGTTAACTCAGGAGTGATTGGTACTGGCAGAGGCGGGAGATCAGGAGTAGTCGGTACTGGCAGAGGCAGTACATTAGGAACCTGAGCAACAGCCAACCAGAGAGGATTTATAAAGGCAATTCCCAAACTCAAGGAAAGCAAAGCAAGGGTTTTTCTCATCATTTAGTTGAATCTTTCAACACTGGAACTAAAAACGGGTTCTACCCGGATTGCCACGATCCGAGAGGGTCTTACTACCATATACTCCCCTTGAATATTTTTGATCGGCACGCTAATAAAGTCATTAGAAGCAGACTTTGGCACAAGTTCGCCGCTATACCACTTCTGAAACTCTTGAATAGTAGGAAAACGTATTTCTTCTCGGTGGCCGCTTTCCAGTAGGAGGTATACGGCATATTCATTTGGAGTTCTAGCCATAAGGTTGAATCATTTAAAAAACATTCAACCCATTGTTAACCACGTAACCCCCGAATGAAAAGGGTAAGCATACGGGAGGTGGGGATGAGAGAAGAAGCAAGGGAGCAGGGAGCAGGGAGCAAAGGAGAAGAGTTTTCCCCTCAGCAAGAGCAGCACCGCCCCTCTGCCTCTTTTCAATGCCCAATGACTCTTCACTCTAGACGCCTAATCCTTTAACCAGTTCCTTAAAAAGTGTAAGTTGACTTTAGCTCTTGCATAACTCTCCAATCAACTTCTGATAAGTCATTGACATTGTTAAACAACAGTTATTCAGGAAGCGAAAATTATGAAACTTTACTATCGTGGTCTGAGCTATGAATATGACCAAAAAAAATTTGGCAGCAAAAAAACAGAACAGCCGTTTCAACCAGTTCCTCAAATTGGGTCAGCTTATAATCTCATGTACCGTGGCGTTAACTATCGTGTTGATCCAAATTCTAAATCGGTGGAGGTTCCTCTAACACCAGTAGCCTATAAATTGAGCTTTCGGGGAATCACCTACTTTGTAAATAAAACTGCATTAGGAGAAGTTACCGTAGTCTCTCAACCGGCAATTACTTCAAAAGTTGAGAGACTGCTGATTTCTGACGAATTAAAGCTTCAACAATAATATCGCTGCAAGCCGAACTGGAGTCTAGGGAGTCATGAACTTGTAGTACAATCCTCAAAAAACCTTGAAATTTCACCACTACCTACCTACTTTCTCTCTTAACAAACCTTGCCAAAACTGGCAATTGTGCCAAGATGAATTTGAGCACTTAGGCAAGTGACACAATGTTAGGACAATTATTAGACGGACGTTACCAAGTCCTTCAAGTCTTAGGTGGAGGTGGATTCGGTCAAACCTACATAGCCCAAGATACTCATCGGCCAGGTTTTCCGAAATGCGTTGTCAAACACCTTAAGCCCGTCACTCGTAGCCCTGAATTTCTCGAAACTGCTAGACGGCTATTTAGCAGTGAGGCAGAAACACTAGAACAACTGGGTAACCATGACCAGATTCCTCGGTTGTTAGCCTATTTTGAAGACAACCAAGAGTTCTTCTTGGTGCAAGAGTTCATTGAAGGGCATACTCTGAAAGCGGAACTATCCCCCAATCAACGTTGGACAGAAGATCGAGTAATTCAACTGCTCCACCAGGTGTTGGGTATTCTGCAATTTATTCACAGCCACAACGTTATCCATCGAGATATCAAGCCGGACAATATAATCAGGCGGCAACAAGACGGTAAGTTAGTGTTAATTGACTTTGGCGCAGTCAAACAAGTCCAAACTCAACTGCTTACAGTTTCAGGACACATGGGGGCTACTATTATCATTGGTACCCCAGGATATATGTCTACAGAACAGGGACAAGGTAAGCCCCGCCATAACAGCGATATTTATTCCTTGGGCATTATTGGTATCCAATCGCTGACAGGGTTACATCCTATAAACTTTGAGGAAGACCCAGATACAGGAGAAATCTATTGGCAGCATCAGGCTAACGTCAGTTCTGAGTTAGCATCTGTGCTATCTAAGATGGTGCTACACCACTTTAAACAGCGCTATCAGTCTGCGGCTGAAGTCCTACAGGTGCTTAAGCATTTGGATACTAGAGTAGAAGCGCAATCACTTCAGCGACCATCTTTTACACAACCGCCTCAAGCTTTACTTTCTCAACAAAACTCAATTGGGCATCCGCCTGCTTCTATTCTGTCTGCGGAAAGTTACAGTCGCTTGGAAAAAATTCTTTTGGAGTTTGTCGGCCCTGTTGCCTCAAGATTACTACGGCAAGTTGCGGCATCAGCGCCCAACTGCGAAGAATTAATTAGTCAATTGGCGCTTCATCTTCGAGTAAATCAACAAATTGATTTTCAGAAGAAAACAATGTTTCTACTAGAGAAACCTACTCTATTACAGGAACTTACTGTTAAATCTGAAATTAAGTCAAATAATTTACCTAGCCAAGAACCTCAACTAATCAGTGAGAGCTTTATACATCAGTGTGAGCGGGAGTTGGCTGATTTAATTGGCCCAATAGCTAAGTTCCTAGTCCAAAAAACTGTTAAATCTTCTGGACAAGTTTCTCGTGCAGAATTTGTAAAAATTTTAGCCTCACAAATTCCCGAACCTAAAAAAGCGTTGTTATTTCAGCAACGCTTACTTCCTTGAACTTTTAATTGTTTAACCTTGGTTATTCAGCATATCCATAGCTATTTTTAAGCTAGCTTTCATCCGATTAAATGCTTCTGCTAACCCGCCAATTTCATCATTAGAGCTTTCTTCAAAATCAGCACTCATATCGCCAATGCTAACTTTTTGGGCTATTTTCTCTATTCTTCTGATGCGCTGAATTACATATTTTTTGATTAAGAAGTTAATTAAGAAAACTACGATCGCAAAGATCGTAATTAAAAGTCCCATTATCAATATCCAAGTCCGTTTGGCATTGGCAAAAATCTCTTCAGAAGGAACAGAGATGATTTGGGCAGAAACAATCTGATTGAGTTGCCAGCCAAAACCATTTTCTGAGCCATAAGTTGCCAACTGACTCTTAGGAGCCTGATCTGGTGTAGAATGACATCGCAGACATTGCTGTTGTGTAATCTTGAGTGGTCGCGCAATGTAAAATACTTCGTTTTCTGACAAGTTACGAAAGCCAGTAATTTCTAGAGTATTAGGTTCGTTGCGAAAACGCTCTACAAGTTGAGTTTCAAAACTATCAGCTTTATCCGCTAAATTAGTGGGATTAAGTGTTGCATCTTTATGAAAAAAGTTTTTATATTCAGCCTTTTTCCGAAAATTTTCAAAAACCTCTTTAGAGGAAAAAGTTGGTACTACTTCAGGCATGAACGTTGGATTACTATCTAGTCTAGGCTCTAATAAGGGATCTATACGATTTTGTGTATAGTTTCTCACTGCGTTCACCATTTGGATGAGAATCTGCGCTTGAGAAACCACTTCATTTTGCGCTCTCCCTTGAAGTACACTGGATAAGGCAACGCCACTTCCCAAAATACTGACTATGAAAACTAATATTAAAAGTAAGTTAAATTTAGCACCTATTTTTAAGTTTTTTAACGTAATGTTGTTCAACATAACCTAACCAACGAAGGTGGTATCTGAGTTTGTCTAATATTTATTTATACCTGTTAGAAAGCATCTCAACAATATTTAAATAAATATTAATTTTTTGCTGCAAGATAACCTATTTAGGCAGCATTCAAACTTATCTAAATTAGTCTTGAGAACCAAGTTATTTTCTTAACCATAATTAGTGATGTTTTTGCGATTTCCCCGTCGTTTTTTTCTGTTTAATCTGCTAGGTTTGACATTTGCTGCCTGCCAACCACGAAAGCCATTTGAGGGCACGTTAACTATTGGTGTTATCAACTATGGTGGAGGCGAACAGATAATTAACCAATATGCTAAATTCAATAGTTACTTGGGTGAAAAGACAAATGCATATATTCAGCTAGAGCCTGCTTTTAATGAAAATAGAGCGGTTGAGCGCCTTAACGCTCGTGCTTGGTCATTAGTATTTGCTCCACCGGGTTTAGCGGCTATTGCGATCGCACGCTACCAATATATTCCCTTATTTCCTTTAATAGGTATTAATAATTTGCGCTCAATCTTCGTTGTTCGCAAAGAAAGTCCGATCGCTGAGTTGAAACAGCTGCAAGGTCAAACAGTGGCTTTAGGTCAGTTAGGTTCAGCAACAGGATATTATTTTCCTCTTTACAATCTTTATGGTACAACACTAGCTGACATACTGTTTGCACCCACACCCAAAGCCGCGCTGGAACTGGTGGCTGAAGGAAAAGCGATCGCCTGTGCTGTCTCGGAGGCTGAATTAAGTCTCTACGCTTCACAGTTGGCCCCAACCGAATTCCGCATACTATTTAAAGACCCTCACTATGTACCATTAGGTGTGGTCTTGATTGGGCCGAATGTAGAACGTAACCGTCAAGAGTTTATCCGCAAAGTGCTGAGTGATTCGCCTTCAGGTTTAGCTCAAGAAGTGGGGTATGTACCCAATGGACAAGTACCAGATTACAAATACATGATTTCTGTGGTCGATCGGGTAAGCTCAATTACTTCTCAGCTGCAAAAAAAGCCTGTTCGTTTATTTTGATTGACATCACGGATTGCTCAAAAAAACAATTTGAATCGTGCTAGCTGGTTTTGAATCGTTCCTGTTAGGATTTTATTCAGTTCTGTGGTGTCTTGGAATTGCAAAATCTGCTGTGTAGGTAAGTCGAAGGGAAATTGCCCTTCAAAGTCTGGACGTTGCATTTGCGCTAATAGAATCTGTTCAGACCGCTTACTTTGGATGGCATAGCCAATCTCAATACAGACATTCGGACTGGAAATTAATTGGGGGGTTTCTTTACCATCAATACTAGCAATGGGTGTGGTGTCAGCGATAAATAACAAACTCTTACGGATTTTTCGCATGATCGTGCGGTTTATTCGGAAAGTAGCACCGCTAGGACGAGAGGATTCTACTAATGTTAGGGGAAGGCGCGATCGCAAGTTTAAACTATCCAAACTTTTTCGCAGTTCTTCTCTGAGAGCATTTGTCGCTGCGGCATACTCAGTTTGATAGGATAAAAAAATCGTTGGTTCTAACTGAGCCAACAGCGCCTGCTTCGTGAAATAAATTTCATGACTAATTAAGTCAATGTTAGCGACGCAATAGCCACCACTACCTTCAATATAAAATTCAATATCTTCCCCTTCCAGATAGCGTCCAAACCAGGTTGATTTCTTAACTTCGTCGCTTTCTTCCAAAAAGTCTGCTCGCAATGCCGATCTCAGCAGGCTTTTTTTGCTTAAGCGAATGTCTGGTGGACGTTTTTCCAGTTCTGGAATCGGTTCATAATCCTGTAGATACCACGCTCTGAGCGCAATAATTGACATAAGGCGCTATTTAAACTGTTTCTCGTTATTCAACTTAGTATAATCTTACACCCAGAGGAGTCACTATTTTCAGACTTCTCTTTAAACACAACAACACCCAAACCTCTACTCGCTGAACTATCTCCTCTCCTTGTTTATCCTAAGCCAGGGATGTACTAACCTTCATCACTTCTGTAAATAAGCAATGAAAATCAGTTACAGCGCCCCCTAATCTTCCATATTTGAGGAAATAGCAGTTTTCGCGTTGGGTGTTGCTGTGTTTTCACGAGACAGATGTAAATTAAACAGCGTCTTTTACCTCTTACTACATTCCAACCAGATGCAGCTGTTATATCTGCCAGGGAAGCTTATTTAGTAGCTTCAATTACTAAATTATCACTTCTAGATGGAAGAGATTTTTTTTGCAATTAAACTTTACGATGCTTGATGAGGGTAAGTTCACAAAACCTCTTTGATGCAAGAATCCCACAGCTTTTTATCGAAATGAGGGCTTGCGCGATATTTGGGCAACCGTGGGAGGATCAATTGGGTAAATTCTAGCTAAGAACTTGGTTGTGATTGTTGAACATAGGAAAGATTGTATTTCCTGTTCCCTGCCCACGCAAGTAAATTCAGGAATCAAATCGAATTGCTATAGGATGAGATAATGACTCTGTGGAACTGGAATTCTGGTCACAGTCTAATAACCAAAAGACTTGACCAATTTGATAATGCGATGAATCTTGCTTGGGTCACAGATTGAACAGAGGTAATTATTGTGGCACTGAAAGCTCGAATGACTGTCGTTTTTAGATTTTAAGTTGGTAAGCAATCCATAATCCACTGATGCTATATAGACGATTTGGCCGTACAGAATTACAGATGCCAGTGTTTTCCTGCGGTGGCATGAGATATCAGTTCAAATGGCAGGATGTTCCCAATAATGAAATTCCTGCTGATAACCAGGCGAATCTCGAAGCAACTATTAGAAGGGCTGTCGAGGTTGGGATTAATCATATTGAAACTGCTCGTGGTTATGGCACTTCTGAAATGCAATTGGGAAGAGTTCTACCCCAATTTCCCCGCGAAAAGTTGATTGTTCAAACCAAAATCAGTCCAACGGCAGATGCGAAAAAATTCCGGGAGACATTTGAACAATCATTGAAAAATCTCCAGCTAGATTATGTTGACCTTTTAGGGTTGCACGGCATTAATCATGCTGAGTCGTTAGATTACAGCGTTCGTCCCGGTGGCTGTTTAGAAGTGGCGCAGCAGTTGCAAGCTGAGGGAAAAGTCAGATTTATTGGCTTTTCTACACATGGCTCAACAGAGTTAATTGTGCAGACAATTAATACCAATCTATTTGATTATGTAAACCTGCATTGGTACTACATTAATCAATGGAATTGGGCGGCAATTGAAGCAGCTAAACGCCACGATATGGGAGTATTTATCATTAGCCCATCTAATAAAGGAGGTTTGTTGTATGAACCTCCACAAAAATTAGTAAATCTTTGCGCCCCTTTGAGTCCAATGGTGTTTAATGATTTATTTTGTTTGAGTCATCAAGAGGTGCATACTCTAAGTTTGGGAGCAGCCAAACCACAAGATTTTGATGAACACCTGAAGACTTTAGAATTAATAGATCAAGCATGGTCAATTTTGCCACCAATTTTAGCAAGGTTGGAGGAAGAAGCGATCGCCACTTTGGGAGAAGATTGGGTAAAATCTTGGCAGACAAATCTACCAACCTTTGAGGAAACCCCTGGTGAGGTAAATATTCGAGTGATTTTGTGGCTACGGAATTTAGTGATCGCTTACGACCTGCTAGAGTATGCTAAAATGCGCTACAACCTGCTTGGCAATGGCAATCACTGGTTTCCTGGCAACAAAGCTGATCGACTAGACGAATTAGACTTGCGGCAATCTCTCGCCCGCAATCCCCACGCTGATAAAATACCAAAAGTTTTGGCACAAGCCCATCAGATGTTGGTAGGTGAAGAAGTGCGGCGTTTATCTCAGCAGTAGTCGTGCTGTAGTAGTAAAGCTCTGTCAATTATGGAAGAGAAACACATCTAAGTCGAGATGTGTTTCTCTTGTTGGCAAAGGTGATAAATTACACAGTTGTAAATAAACCAAACTAAGCAAAGTTTGATAAATAATCTCTAACTTTAATTTTTTTATTAACCCTTAGATAACTCAATCTTTACTTATTGCCATAACAGAGTATGGTAAACACTTATTCTGTAATACTTTAGTTTAAGCTTGCTATTATTTAGTATGCAATCCGATCAACTATTGAAGCTAAACCGTCGCCAGTTTTTGCTGCGTTCAACTATCACAGCAGGTGGAATTATTGCCACAAATCTTGTATCCAAATCACAAGTTTTTGCCGAAGCACCTGCAATTATCACATCAGATAAAATGCGTCCTGCCATACCTTATGGCGTAGCTAGTGGGGATATATCTAACGATAGCATTGTCATTTGGAGTCGGAGCGATCGCCCCGCAAAAATGATCGTAGAATATTCTACCAGCGAATCTTTTCGCAATGTGCAGCGAGTTGTGGGGCCCAATGCTTTAAAAAATAGCGACTTTACAGCACGACTTTATCTGAAGAATCTACCCCCAGACCAAAAATTATTTTATCGGGTGATTTTCCAAGATTTAGATTATCAAGGTACTTACAGCGCTCCCTTTCATGGTACTTTCCGAACTCCCCCCAAATATGGACGAGATATATTCTTTGTTTGGGGTGGCGACACCGCCGGTCAAGGATGGGGAATTAATCCTGATTTTGGTGGGATGAAAATTTATGAAACTATGCGCCAACTTAATCCCGACTTTTTTATCCATTCTGGCGATAATATTTATGCTGATGGCCCCATTCAATCAGAAGTTACGCTAGACGACGGCACAATTTGGCGAAATATAACTACACCAGAAAAATCAAAAGTAGCAGAAACTCTCACCGAATTTCGTGGCAATTATATTTACAATTTGCTTGATGAAAACATCAAGCGTTTCAACGCTGAAGTTCCCATGTTGGCACAGTGGGACGACCACGAAACCACAAATAACTGGTATCCTGGTGAATTTCTTTTAAACGATAATCGCTACACAGTTAAGGACGTTAACTTGCTAGCCCAAAGAGCAAGACAAGCGTTTTTGGAATATTTACCTATTGGGTATGCAACCAATAATCCAGATAAAGCAAGAATTTATCGCTCTTTCAACTATGGCCCATTACTAGACATTTTCATGCTGGATGAGCGCACCTACCGAGGGCCAAATACTCCCAATCGTCAGCCAGTACCAAGTAAAGAAACAGAATTTTTGAGCAGAAAACAATTGCAATGGTTGAAAAGGCAATTGCTGTCATCAAAAGCAACATGGAAAGTGATTGCTAGTGATATGCCTTTGGGGCTGATAGTTAGAGACGGTAGCACTGATTTTGAAGCTTGGGCGAATGGAGATGGCCCAGCTTTAGGAAGAGAATTAGAACTTGCCGATTTATTACGATTTATCAAAAACAAAAATATCCAGAATGTTGTTTGGTTAACTGCTGATGTACATTATGCAGCAGCCCACTATTACGACCCCGCCAAAGCACAGTTTACCGACTTTAAGCCTTTTTGGGAGTTCGTCGCCGGGCCTCTTAACTCTGGCACATTTGGGCCTAACCAATTGGAAAATACTTTTGGCCCACAATTAGTATTTCAAAGCCTTCCTCCAGGTACGAAAGCAAATCGACCCCCAAGTGAAGGTTTGCAATTTTTTGGAGGAGTCAAGATTGATGGAAATACAAAGGTGATGACTGTAACATTGCGTAACTTGGCAGGCGAAATTGTTTACAGCCTAGATTTGCCACCAGAAAAATAAATCGTCAAAATCATAGCAAAATATAGCCAGTTGGATAGAGTAATGACGCAATTTTTACTCTGTCTGCTGGCTTTGCTGTTTTTTAGTGAGATATTGAAGTATGAAAAAACTTTGTGCGATGCCTGCGGCGGGCTTTGCCAACGCCATTGTTAGGAGCTAAATTTAAGTAGGTAGAGTTTTGGAGTTGATCATGCTTAAGCAACTCATCTTAGAAAACTGGAAAAGTTTCCGTTATGCGGAGCTTCCACTTGACCCATTGACTGTTCTGATTGGTACAAATGCAAGTGGTAAATCTAATGTAGTTGAGGCTTTTGAATTTTTACAAAGAGTAACACAAGGTGAGAGTATTGAAGCAGCTTTAGCAGGTGATAAAATACTTTCCTCGATTCGAGGTGGTGTGGAGTGGGCAGCACTTAAACCAGAAACTGAGTTTACATTAAAATTTATGGTTCAGGGTGATGATGAACATACTGATTATCTATATGCAATCAAAATACAAACACAACCTATTGTAATAATCGTAGGAGAGTTCATACAAATACTAGATGTGCAATCTAAAAATTCAGATTTATTAAGTGAATTTTCAATCAGAGAGCCAGATAGTTTCCTTCCTATTAGAAGTGCATTAAATACATTAGAAGGAAGCGGTATGGCGTCAGGATTAGGTGTAATTAAGATTGCTGAAAAATACAATTTAAAGAATGTTGATGATGTTTCCAAAAGAATTAGAAATATCACATATTTAGTTATTAAAGCATTAAAAAGAACTTTTGTTTTAAATCCCATTCCTTCTACAATGAGATCATATTCACTACTGTCTGATACACTAGAAAGTGATGCTTCTAATATCGCAGGTGTCCTAGCAGCATTACCCGATGAACGAAAAAATGAATTAGAATCAACTTTATCAGCCTACATCAAAGATTTCCCAGAAGGCGATATTCAAAAAATATGGGCAGAAAAAGTTGGTAGATTCGGTACTGATGCCATGCTTTACTGTCAGGAAGAATGGAAAGCTGGTCATATTACAGAAATTGATGCTAGAACTATGTCAGATGGAACTTTACGTTTTCTAGCAATTATCACAGCACTACTCACAAGACCAGAAGGTAGCCAACTAGTAATTGAAGAAATAGATAATGGTCTTCATCCTTCCCGTGCAGAATTGCTAGTCAGAATACTACGTGAAATTGGCAGCAAAAGAAAAATTGATATTTTAATAACTACCCATAATCCAGCTTTACTTGATGCTTTAGGGCCAGAGATAGTTCCGTTTGTGGTTGTTGCACACCGTGATAAAGAAACTGGAGAAAGCAAGCTTACACTTTTAGAAGATATTGAAAATCTTCCTCTTTTATTAGCGTCGGGTAGTTTAGGCAAACTAGCAACTAAAGGTGCAATCGAAAAGAGCCTTTCTGATAATAAGTAAAGTAAAACATGAGAAAGGTTCTAATTATTGATACATCCATACTTTGCGTTTATTTAGGTGTACCTGGTAAAGAGACTTGTGGTTCTGATAATGATAAATGGGATAAAAAAAGAGTTGAAGCCCGTTTTCAAGCAGAAGAAAAACAAGGTGCAAAGTTTATACTACCAATAGCAACAATTATAGAAACTGGTAATCATATTGCACAAGCTAACTCTAAACGATATGAAATTGCTCAAGCTTTTGGTAGTATTTTAGTGAAAGTAGCAGATGGAGTTATACCTTGGGGAGTTTTTGAAACTCAAGTGGGTGAACTTTGGAATTCAGAACAATTAAAACAGTTAGCTAATGAATGGCCTACTTTAGCATCTAGAAAGATTTCCATTGGAGATGCGACAATAAAAACTGTGGCTGAATATTACGCCAAAACCAGTAGCACCTTTCAAGTAGAAATTTTTACAGGCGATGGGGGACTCAAGGCTTATGAACCAGTTACCCCAGCACCTACGCGTCGAAGCACTCGCAAAAAAGGGTAAAATATCCTTAAGCGTAGGCGTAGCCCGCCGCAGGCATCGCTATTCATCTCGATTTATTTAAAATAGAGCTTTTTCAACTAACTTCTCATGAACTGAGTTGGATAGGAATTGTAATAATAAACTCGGTTCCTTCTTTTATATTAGATATGAATTGCAGTTGACCACAATGTTTTTCTACAACAATTTGATAGCTAATAGATAGCCCTAATCCAGTACCTTTACCAACAGGTTTAGTGGTGAAGAAGGGGTCAAATAATCGCTTTTGTATATCTTTAGGAATTCCTGCACCATTATCGGCAATGCGAATAACTACTTGCCGCTCATCTGTAACTTCGGTATGAATACTAATTAAGGGTGATTTTTGAGGTAAAGAAGCTGATTCAAAATTCAAATTTGAGTAATCATCACTATCGAATATAGCATCAATAGCATTAGCTAGAATATTCATAAACACTTGATTTATTAATCCAGCATAGCATTCCACTAGTGGAAGATTTCCATAATGTTTAGAAATAGTGATTGTTTGACCTGTTTGCTGGTTTATTAAACGACTTTGTAATATTATTAGAGTACTATCAATACCTTCATGAATATCAACTATTTTTTTATCAGATTCATCGAGGCGAGAGAAATTACGTAAAGAAAGAACTATCTCTTGAATACGCTCAGTCCCAAATTTCATAGAATTAAGAAGGTTGAGGAAATCACTAGTTAAAAATTCTAGTTCAATTTCCGCGATCGCAGCTTTAATTTCTGCTACTGGTGCAGGATAATGGTGTTGGTATAAGCTAATTAATTGTAGTAAGTCTTGAGTGTAGTTAATCGCATAAACAAGGTTGCCAGCGATAAAGTTTACAGGGTTGTTGATTTCGTGTGCAATGCCAGCAACAAGTTGTCCCAAAGCAGCCATTTTCTCATTCTGAATTAATCGAGTATAGTTATTCTTAAGGGTACGAAAACCTACTTTGGTGATTCTAGATTGTTCTTCTACTTTCTCTAGTTGAGCTAGTGTTAAAATATGAATTTGGGAGTGGGCTAAAAGTAACTGATGGAAATCTAGTAGCTTATAGTTACCTAACTGAGTTTCTATTAAAATCGGCTCATATACAAATTGAGGTTCTCGCTGCAAGGCTACCTTATTTGCTTCTACAATCAGCGTATCTTCAGAAATTACACATACATCTGGCTGCATAAAGTTAATCAGATTGCTCACAGGCCGTTTAGAAAATAGTGAAAAACTATAGGGACGGCTCATGTGCTCAAAAAACCTTTGCCGGGAAATCATTCCCACATAGTCATGATTTTTCACCAGAATAATTCCTGGTAGTAAAGGCTCTTCCTTAAAGAGTGTATTCAAATCATTTGCTGGACTATCTGCATCGAGGTAAACAGACCAAAGTGGTAATTCTTGCAAAGTAGACTCTAATCGCAAGTTCAGATTATTAGCATTTGTCATGCTATGTATAACCACCATATTTTCAATCCTTTACTTTGAAGTAACCTTTCTGGTAACACCCCGAACAAGCATTGCGATAATAGCAAAGTTAATCAAACTTATATTTCCCTAATTACTGCTTAAAATCACACTTATGCTGCAAAACTCGTGATGTTATGGCATCTCATGCTTTTCTATACTGGATAATATTCTTACCAATAGTTAGACAAATACCACAGCACCATTTTTCAGATAAAGGTAAAAAATTCTTGAGCGATCGCCATTCAACTTTCACATCACGTTATCATCGGATATTGTGGAATTTCCGTGCGTAACTCGATAGCATCTATGACCGCCTCTCACTCTGAAACTCCATCTACCAAACCAGACGCGAGTACTTTTATTTCTGACCATCGACAGGTAGACCGCAGCAAGCTAAGTCAAATGTACCTGCACTATGTCGAGACAAAGGATAAATATCCTCACGCCGTATTGCTGTATCGGGTAGGAGATTTCTTTGAATGCTATTTCCAAGATGCTGTAAAACTAGCGCAAGAATTGGAATTAGTCCTCACTAGTAAGCAAGCTGGGGAACAGGGACGGGTGGCGATGTCTGGTGTTCCGCATCACGCTTGGGAACGCTACGCGACGCTGCTAGTAGAAAAAGGCTATGCAGTGGTAATTTGCGACCAAGTGGAAGATGCTTCAGAAGCTGCTGGGAGATTGGTGCGACGGGAAGTAACGCGCATTCTTACACCCGGCACTTTGCTAGAAGAAGGAATGCTCAAATCCAGTCGCAATAACTACTTAGCAGCAGTAGTAATTGCTGCAAATCATTGGGGTTTAGCTTATGCAGACATCTCTACAGGGGAATTCCTTACTACTCAAAGTAGTGATTTAGAACATTTGACACAGGAATTAATGCGCTTGCAACCTTCAGAAGTGCTGGTTCCGACAAATGCACCTGATTTAGGTAGTTTGCTGCGTCCGGGAGAAACTTCGCCGCATCTGCCGGAGTGTTTGCCACCATCATTTTGTTATAGTTTGCGATCGCAAGTACCTTTTTCCCAAGGAGAAGCTAGACCTAGATTATTGCAGAAATTTAAGGTGCGATCGCTCGAAGGACTCGGTTGCGATCATCTTCCCCTCGCCGTCCGTGCGGCTGGTGGTCTTCTGGAATACTTGGAAGATACTCAAAAAGAAAACCCTGTCACCCTTCAAAGACTCCGCACCTACACTGCCACCGACTACCTAATTGTTGACAATCAAACCCGCCGTAACCTGGAAATTACCCAAACCGTCCGGGATGGAACTTTTCACGGTTCCCTACTTTGGGCGTTAGATAAAACTAGTACAGCGATGGGTGGGCGTGCTTTGCGGCGGTGGTTGTTGCAACCGCTACTCGATATTAAAGGCATTCGGGCGCGGCAAGATACCATCCAAGAGTTGATGGAAAATACGCCCCTGCGTCAAGATTTGCGGCAGTTATTACGTCAAATTTATGACTTAGAAAGACTCACAGGAAGGGCGGGTTCTGGTACAGCTAATGCGAGAGATTTAGTAGCTTTGGCAGATTCCCTCTCCCGTTTACCGGAATTATCTCACTTAGTAGGAGAGGCGCGTTCTCCTTTCCTCAAAGCTTTGCAGAAAGTTCCAACTGTATTGGAAGAATTGGCACAAAAGTTACACGCACATCTTGTAGAGTCACCACCCATACTAATCAAAGAAGGCGGATTGATTCGCCCCAGTATAAATCCTCTCTTGGATGAGAGGAAGGCGACTGTAGAAGCGGATCAGCAGTGGATTGCCAACTTGGAAGTTGATGAGAGGGCTAAGACAGGAATTTCGACACTGAAAGTAGGATTTAACAAAACCTTTGGTTATTACATCAGTATTTCCCGCACCAAAGCTGACCAAGTACCCGCTAATTATATCCGCAAGCAAACCCTGACGAATGAGGAACGTTACATCACCCCAGATTTAAAGGAACGAGAAGCGCGAATTCTCACGGCACGAGATGATTTAAATCAGTTGGAATATGAGATTTTTACGGCGTTGCGGGAAGAGGTAGGACAAGAGGCGGAAGTAATTCGCAATCTGTCTCGTGCAGTGGCGGCGGCAGATGTGTTGTGTGGTTTAGCTGAGTTGGCGGTACATCAAGGTTACTGTCGTCCAGAAATGTTGTCAGGAAGGGAGATCAACATTGTTGATGGGCGTCATCCGGTGGTGGAACAGTCTTTACCTGCGGGTTTCTTTGTGCCGAATTCGACGCAATTGGGTCAAGAGTCATTAGTAGATGACAAAGGACAAAGGACAAATGACAAAGAACAAATGACAAATGACAATCCCGATTTGATTATCCTCACTGGCCCAAACGCCAGTGGCAAAAGTTGTTATTTGCGCCAAGTGGGATTAATTCAGTTAATGGCGCAGATTGGTAGTTTTGTACCAGCTAGATTTGCCAGATTGGGAATATGCGATCGCATTTTCACCCGTGTCGGTGCAGTAGATGATTTAGCAACTGGTCAATCTACCTTCATGGTGGAAATGAATGAAACCGCAAATATTCTCAACCATGCTACATCTAGGTCGTTAGTATTATTAGATGAAATTGGTCGCGGAACAGCAACATTTGATGGTCTTTCCATAGCTTGGGCGGTGGCAGAATATATAGCAGTGGATATTCGGTCACGCACAATCTTTGCCACTCATTATCACGAGTTAAATGAACTGGCTAGCATTATCCCGAATGTGGCTAACTATCAGGTAACGGTGAAAGAATTACCCGACCAAATTATCTTTTTGCACCAAGTTCAACCAGGAGGTGCTGATAAGTCTTATGGAATTGAAGCGGGAAGATTGGCGGGTTTACCAGCCGTAGTTATTCAACGGGCAAAACAAGTGATGGGGCAAATTGAAAAACACAGTAAAATTGCGATGGGGCTGCAAAATCTTGATGGATAAGCAAGTTCGTAGTAAGAACTTTAGCGCTTACTACAAACCGAGGTGTTAATTACTGCCGAAAAATTTCTACTTTTTGTAACACCACTTCTTGATTCGGACGATCTCTAGTCGTAGGCACATTAGCGATCTTGTTAACTATATCTAGACCTTCGACAACTTCACCAAAAACACTATGTTTGTTGTCAAGGTGAGGCGTTGGTGCTTCTGTAATGAACCATTGCGAACCATTAGTACCGCGTCCAGCATTAGCCATCGACAGGATACCTGCACCAGTGTGTCTCAATTCAGGATGAAACTCATCCTCAAATTGATATCCTGGCCCACCAGTACCCCATCGGTTGGCTGTATCCAAATAACGACTCAGAGGATCGCCACACTGAATCATAAAATCAGGGATGACCCGGTGAAAGCGAACCCCATCGTAAGCTGGAGTTCCCTTACCAGATTCACCAGTTTTAGGATCTTTCCAGTCGATTGTTCCGGTTGCTAGACCGACAAAGTTTTTGACGGTGTTGGGGGTTCGCTCTTCTTCCAAACGAACTACAATTTCACCTAAGGAAGTAATTAAACGAGCGTGCAGCTTGCCATTACCGGGAATATTAATTTCTGGAAAGTTCATTAGATATCCTACTTTTAACAAGTGCCAGTATTTGAACTATATAAGTTTATCAGCATTCAAGTTACCGCCTTTAGACATAACAAAAAACCTGAATTCAGGAAACTTGAGCCAACAAATATTTTACTCAGGCAAATTTATCGCTGGATTCCGGCTAAAGAATCCTCTAGGGACTAGCTTAAAGCCAACTCGGTGAACAGGCATCACAGGCCAATCTTCCGATCGCGGAATATGAGTTACGCCCATTGTGTACCACAGGACGATATCTTCACCCATCAAGGCTTCGTCGTCTGCAATATATTTTGGTAAGCCCTGTCCTGGTTGAGTTTGGTTAGGATAATCTCCCCCAGCATAAAGTTCAGTAGGTTTATATTTTGTTACCCAAACGTGATGAGTCGCAAATTCTGCCCTTTCCCGGATTTTCGAGCCTTCCACAGGGAAAAATATGGAATTTCCTTCAGGCATCAGCATATATCCAGGTGCAGCATCCAGAGCATTCTTTTTATCTGCATTAACAATCATCCATTCCCGACTGCTTTTCATATCCAAATCGCGCACAGCAGCCGTTTCTTTGGCTAGCGGAGTTTCTGCAACTGCGATCGCATTTCCTAAAGGATTTTTCTCATCCATCGGCAAAGCTTTCACATTCATTTCCATTACAGAATTAGCCTGACCATCGACATCGAAATCTAGGCGGTAGTTGAAAAAATGCTGGTGATTTACTCCGAAGATATTTTTAGCGATTAGCCGACCATAAGAATCATTGTCAGATTGCTTTTGGGCAGCCGTTCCCTGCGCCAGTACGATACCCGTTAATTCATTTTGGACTTCCAAAGTCCCATCTTGGTGAAAGATCCAATTGATGCTGTAATCATAGTTGTCAATGGCCGCAGTCATCGTCATGACTAATTCTCGACTGCGACGGACATCATTGCGCTGCGTGCCATAGTCATAGTGCTTCCAGAGCATACCGTTATTTCGCTCGTATATCCCGATAACTCGTGGCATGACATAAGGTTCTCCCTCGCCATTAGCAAACACAGCATCTAGCAAAATACCGTTTTCCGGAATTTCCTTACCTAACTCCATCGTGGTTGCTAGAGAACCAAAATTGTATTCCCCAACATCAAAGGCATTTCTGAATGACCAAGCGGGATCCGGATCGCCGTAAGGCACTACCGTCTCCGATAGGCTAGCGCGGTACAGCACTGGTCGGATATTTTCCCCATCGTTTTGTGTCATTTGGTACAGCACTAATCCACTGCGGGGATGCATTATATAGCGAAATTTCCAACCTTGCCAGCTAATTTCATTGCCTTTGATTTGGAAACTTGCACCATTTGGTTGGAGAATCTTTAATGCTTTAAGCGGTGAAAGTAATTTCCCCAAGGACTTTACATCGTAGTTCCAGTTCTCTTTAGAAAAAGGAACTATCCCTCTATCCATGAAACTGGAAATTTTACCTGTGTTCAAATTAACGGTTGCCAGTATTCCTTCAATTGGACTGCCGTAAGAATTCCAGTGTTGGCCCTTGTAGTAAAATAAGCCCCGACAAAGACGATTTCCTGTTGCCTCTTCCTGTTTACTCAGGATTCCTGGTGCCCAACAACTTATTTTGACTTGGTTGAAGTCTGTAATTCCCCGCTTTTTCATTGCTGTTTGCCATCGGGGATCGGATTGAAAAGCTTCAGTTGCCAGTTCATATTCTGAAGCGACGATCGCAGGTTGAACAGATGGTATTTCTTTCCAGGAATTTAAATTTTTGCTTGTCAGGTCAACGATACCTTCAAATGTTTTATTTAGCGATCGCTCATAGATTACCAAAAAAGCTTTTCGCTGGAAGACTTTACCAGGTGTAAATTTCAGAACTTCTTCTTTATCTGGTTCTTGTAAAGCGATCAGTGGAAAAGCTGCCATTTCGCTCAATTTTTTTTCTCTTTTGATCGCCGAAACAGCTGTATTAATTTCTGCCTCAGTTAGCGAAGTGAGAGGATGGGAAATCGAAGGCTGTTGAGCCGTCAATATTTCGATTAATCCGATTGAGATAGAAATGATGGAAATGATAGCAATAGATAGCCACAAAAAACGCTTTAGCCGTTTAATCATTTTTTACATTTTTACAAAAGACTTATAGTTATCTATTTCCAAGCCTAAGATTGAAAACCGATAAATTAAGAGGCTAAAGCTAAATTAATTATAATTAAATAACCCCTCCCCGCTTGCGGGGAGGGGAGCTAAAGCACAGCTTTGGCGGGGTGGGGTTCCGGGTATTATGCTTAATTACCTGGACATTATCTTACGCCGAAACCAAACGGCGTAAAGATTCAGCACGACGTTTAGCAATAGAGTTATTTGGAGCTAATTTGAGTGCTTCTTCGTAACTTTGTAACGCCTGAGTAGTTAATTTTTTCTTTTCGTAGGCGTGACCGAGATTATTTAATCCTGTTACGTAGTCTGGTTTAGATTTGAGAGCTTCTTTGTACTGACGAATTGCTAAGTCATATTGCTCTTGGGTAAAATAAATATAGCCGAGTCCGTTGTAAATGGGGGCGATATCTTCTTCTCCCTCTTCTTCGGCAGCTTTGAGAGCTTTTTGAAATAGCGCGATCGCTTGGGAATACATTTTTTTTTCTGAATAAATACTGGCTAACTCATAATATTCTTGAGTCGTACCCTTTTCTTTCTCTAACTTCTTTCGCAACCTTGCAAAAGAGCCTTCAATCTTGCGAGTTTTGAAAATTTGGCGAAAAACACCCACGGCTGCAATTGTGAGTATAACCACCAAAATTGAGAGATAAACAACGGCTAGACTGTTATCCATTGCTGCAAATACAAATATTATAAAGTTTGTCATTTGTCATTTGTCATTTGTCCTTTGTTATTCACTAATGACCAATGACCAATGACCAATGACCAATTTACGGTAAACCCCAATATTGAGAGCGTTGCTGGAGCCAACCTTCTTCTAAGTAACGAGCGATCGCTTGATTCACGCTTCGTCTTAACTCATCGTATTGCAATCCCTTGGGCATTACTACAGACAAGGGTTCAGTTGATAGCTTGGTTGGTAGTAGCCGATATTCGGGATATTGTTGTACCCAACCGCTCAGAACGCTAGCATCTGCGGCGAAGGCGGCGGCGGTATTATTTTCTATTTCCTCTCGCGCTTCTTGATATGAATTCACTCCTACTAACTCAGCATTTGGCACATAGTACCGCACTTGAGCAATAGTGCTGGAGTTTTTGAGTACGGCAATTTTTTGTTTTGCCAAATTACTCAACTTTTGCACTGAGGTGTCTTTTGTAACTAATAAAGTGCCATCCAAATAGTAGGGAACACTGAAACTAACTATGCGGCTGCGAGATTCGGTTGCTGTGACTCTAGCGATCGCAAAATCAACTTTCTTGTCTAAAACTACAGATAGGCGATCGCGATTCGCTACAGGTTGAAATTTGACAGCCTCAGCTTTACCAAGCAAGTCAACTGCCAATCGCTTTGCCAAGTCAATTTCTAAGCCTTGCAAATTACCGTTAGCATCTCTAAACCCCAAGGGACGCAAGTTATCTTTTACGGCAACATTTAAATAGCCCCGCTGCTGAATTTCTGGCATTTCCGCAGCAGATGCAGTTGATCCCGTCCCCACTATGGAAAAGCAAAAAATCCAAAAAATAGTGGCGGATAATACCAGATGTAACCGAGTAATTACTTGCCATTTGTTACATCTGTTATACATCCCTTGCCACCTTTATCCTTTAGCTTGATTTGCTAGTTCAGCAACTTTGCCGAAGCTAGCTGGATCGAGGACTGCCAATTGTGCCAACATCTTGCGATTTAGTTGGATATCAGCTTTTTTCAAGTTACCGATCAACTGGCTGTAGCTCAAGCCGTGTTGCCTGGAAGCAGCGTTGATGCGGGTGATCCAGAGGCGACGAAAATCGCGCTTTTTCTTTTTGCGATCGCGGTAGGCACTCCGTAGTGCCTTCATCACTTGTTGGTTGGCAGTTCTAAACAGAGTTGAATGGGAACCGCGAAAACCTTTAGCTAGTTTGAGAATTTTATTGCGGCGTTTCCGAGCTACATTACCGCGTTTTACCCGAGTCATAACTTATTTCCTAAAATACTTACAAATATGGGAGCATCAAGCGCACGTTAAGTTCATCGCGTTCATGTACAAGCGCACTTTGGCGCATACCACGCTTTTTGTCAGAAGATTTGTGCTCTAAAAGGTGGCTTTTGAACGCTTTACGACGGACGATTTTGCCGGTGCCGGTGGCACGGAATCGCTTCGCTGCGGCTTTTCGAGTCTTTAGTTTAGGCATGGTCTAACTTTAATTCGACACGATCCACAATTATATACTATGAGAATTCGATTAAACGAATTATAGAGGAAGCAACGGTAGTCCGTAGATGTTGCGAAAGGGTTTCTCTAACCCAGGCGATAACGATAGCGCAGCTATACCAAGAAAAGCGAGCATCGTTACCCAGGCTCACTTTATAGCGTAGCTAAACCGTGTCTTGCCTGCGGTACGCTGCACGTAATTTAGATAAATTTAAACTTACAAAAAAAAGTCACATATTGCAAAAAATCAGTTATGGATTTTGCTTATTCAGTATGTTATGTGTACTTTATAATTATGAATAAAAGTAAAATTACTGAGGTTTTACTTGCTTGATCAATCGAGTAACTATATTGTTAATTTCAGCGAATTCAAAAAAGCATTCGCATTAAAAAACAGTTCCAACTGTGATTTGACAAGAAGAAACATATAAGAATCCAACGTCAAATCTAAAAGTTTACCGATATAAAAACTTACTCAGTAAACTGATGAGTGATGAGTGTTGGATAGTCATGCTTGAGTTGAAGAATGTAGTAAATTTAATGTTTTTTAGAAACACTAACAAGACATTAAATTAGTTATATCTAAATGAGGTCAATCATGTCTAATAATGAAGCAATCTTCTTTGAAGGAAAGAACTTTCAGGGTAAAGCTCATTCATATTTGAAGGATCAAGGAGATCAGACTACTTGTAATGGTGGTTCTGGGTCACTTAATGATAAATTTTTGTCTGTTAAAGTTGGAGAACTAATTAAAGTTCTAGCTTGGCAGCATTGTAATGCGACTGGCATATATGAAGAGTGGGACACAGATAACCCGGATCTTTCTAGTATAAGAGGTCTCTCTAGATTCAAAGTTGTTGATACCAGCAATTCAGTAGTGGCATTTCGCTTAGTTGATCAATCTGGAGCCGGCAAAAGTTTATCTTTGAAATGTCAGACAGATCAGGTCGGAGAATCAACAGATCGTACAGATGATGGAAATAATGAATATCGTATTATAGGGTCTCTGCCGACAAATCAGCCCAATTTCCCACCACTGACAACTGGAATTTATTTACGTTTAGAAGAACCTGACTACAGTTATTTGTCTACAGGTACTGTGTACATCAAATGGAATAATGACCAAAACCAAGCTGAACTTACTTACCAAGAAGAAACTAAACCACCAGGATTTAAATTTGAGCAAACGGCTCCAGGAACATTTGACTTTATTTGGCTTGGTAAGTGAATCAGGGTTAAGTAGCTAATAAAAGCAAAAAAGAGGCTCAGTTTGTAGCCCGCTACAATTAACTCTTACCTTGTTCAAAGCTGGTAGTTTACAACTAGTTTTTAGCAAGGTAAGAATTTATTAATTCTTGACGTGAATTTTGGGAGCACAATTTATTTTGCGACTAAGCAGATGCACTTTAGGAGTATCCCAAGTGTGCAAAATCTTGATAGCCCTCATCCCCTAACTCCTTCTCCCATACTTGGGAGAAGGAGTTAGAGTCATTTGTCCCCAATGACAACCTTCTCCTACGATCGCCGCTACGCGAATACGAGTAAAGATGCAATTTTTTATACGTAACAGCTTATTTAACTTTTTTCAGTGGCGCTGACTTTGGGATCTAAAACTATTTGCGAACCGGATTTATTCACATGGTAAGTCCAAGATTGCTCTTTAAGCTTGACAATTATTTCCCAGCCTTCAACTGGGTCGTACTGCTGGGTACAGACTTCGCCAAAGCTAAACTGGCAAGGATTTCCAAAGGTTTTTAGTGTAGCTTGAGTAATTTTTAAATCAGCAGTTCCCACCCCAGAACGCTTTGAGGCATCGCTCAAAATTGCATCTGCGATCGCCTTCGGTAATGCCTGTAAACCACTAACCTTTGGATCTAAAACGATTTGCTTTCCAGATTTATCTACATGGTAAGTCCACGAATCTTGACCGACTCTGACAACTACTTCCCAGCCTTCAACGGGGTTATATTCCTTAGTACAAATTTCTCCAAAATTGAACTCACAAGGATTACCAAAGGTTTTCGATGTGACTTGGGTAATCTGTAATTGCCGTTTAGGTATGCCGGAACGCTTGGATGCATCCTGTAAAATCTGATTAGCGATCGCCTTCGGCAACTTGGATTCGGGTCTTTGGGACAATTGAGTGCTGTCTAGGCGAGGAATAGCCAGAGCAGAATTGTTTTCAGTAACTCCAAATCCACAAGATAGTAGGCTCGTCAACGCCAGCGTCAATAAAACTCCTCTGGGTGACTGAAAGGCATTTTTAATTACGGCAGATGCTTGGATGATTGATTTCATATATCTTTCTGAAAATTGAACGGATAATACCGATAGTTTATTTGACGCTGTATCATAAACTCAGTTTCCATTCAATTGTTTCAGAATTTTCATCAGGCTTGTTTAGTCATTGCCGCTAAATTCATCACACATTCAGGAAACTGGCGCTTTAATGCTGGAAACACCGGACAAGGCGCTTGTTCTTGTAAATTGTCTGGTTTACTCCAAGTAAACGGCGCTTTCTGTGCCGCAGACATCCACAACAGAAGCTTCGCTCGTGTCATAGCAACATAGAGTAAACGATACTCTTCAGATGTTTTTAAATTCTTTGCCACCTCCCATGCCTGAGTAACATCCGGTATAATAGATTCTTCGTGGAGAGTAGCGCGAATTTGGGCACGGGCTACTTCTGATAAGGTAAAGTCGCCTAAAAACTGGCTTTGGGGAGGAACCCAAAATCTCCCAGGAATCAAGTTTTCGTGCAGAAAGGGAAGAAAAACATAGTCCCAGTCCAGTCCTTTGGCTTTGTGCATGGTAATAATCGTCAGTTGGCCGCGACGGGTGTAACGTTCTTCTGAATCCTCAGTTTCCACTGGTTCAAACCGTTCAGAACTGACGATTTCACTTAAAGCTGACAGCATTCCCCCCATCGAACTATTGCCAGCTATCTGCTGGTTAACCCGTTCTGCGAGTTTGTCAGCAGTTGCTAATTCTGCCTGGTCGTAATTTAAGGTCAAGGCAAGAAAGGAAATTAACTGATATAGGGGTAATTCCAAGCGAGCACGAAGTAAACTGCGACACAAACGTGCAGCTTTTTGTACTGTTTCTGGCTGTGGTGCTGCTAGAGGGCCAGGATACAAAAACTCTTCTGGAAGACTAGCAAGGGCATTGAGGTCTTGGGTAGGAATTAATTGGCGCTGTACTAATGCTTCTAGTGCGGCTTTGAGGTAATCGGGGGAGTGGGGGCGATCGCAAAATTGCAATAATGCCAAAATTTCTTGGGGAACATGAGAACGGCGATCGCGTTCTCCCACATCGTAAAGTGTAATTTTATGCTCTTTACACACAGATGTCAGAGCTTCTGCCAACCATCGTCCTTGACGATTTTCTCGGACTAAAATCGCTGCACTATTTTTTGTTGGGTCTTCACCAAATAACTCAATCACCCTTTGAGATAACAATTCAACGGTGTGATGAATATCACGCGGAGTATAAAGTTCCAGTCCTCGTCCTATCGGTGCAGGGTTAGCGTTAGCTTGCGGATCGCCAGCATCAACAGGGCGAATTGTCTGCAAGCGAAATGGTACTTGTCGGTTATCAGGAGTCTGTTGTTTGTTGTTGGTTGTTGCTAACCACTGATTATTGATCCATTTGAGGGTAAAGTTAGCAGCTTCAATGATAATTCTAGTACTGCGACCGGCTTGATCCATCGTTGCCAATCGTTCGATGCGATCGCACTCTTCGCAAAATTGCCGGAAATAAATTGGATCGGCTGGCGTAAAGGTAGAGTTAATCGCCTGGTTAGGGTCGCCAACTCGTACTAGATTGAGTGGGGAGTGCGTAGAGACGCGATTCATCGCGTCTGTATTCATCCCCTGATATCCCGCATCACTCGCCAAAATTTCTAACAACTGCGTCTGAAGAGGACTAGAATCTTGGGCTTCGTCTTCAAAGACAGCGAATACTTGGTTTTGCTCAATGCGACGGGCACTGCCATTTTCTAAAACCCGCAGTGCGGCTAAAATCATGTCATCGTAGTCGATGAAGTCACGCGATCGCATTAGGTTTTGATATTGCTCATACAATCCCGCCGCTACGCTCAAAATTGCATATTCGTCTGTGGTTTGTTGACTCCACTCCCGCAATTTTTCTGGCGATATCCCAGAACTTTTTGCTTCATGAATTACCGTATTAGCCAATTCTGGTAATACTTCTGTTCGCAAAACCGATTGGCGACGCAACCTTTCTGTCTCTTCTCCGTCAAATTGATGACCTTCTAATAACCGTAAATATCGCTCTGGATGATTTCCAATCCATTGTTCTACAGCAGTTCGGATAAAGCGGTGACTTTGGGTTGGTGTAATTAATGTGACGTTTTCTAACTGCAAACCCGATAAATCAGAATGGCGGCTGGCAATATTCAACGCTAGACCATGTAGAGTATAAACAAAAAAGCCTGTCTGAGGTAGAGATAAATCATCTCGTAAAAATTTGCGAATCTTCGCTTTAATATTGGCAGCAGCAGAGCGAGTAAAGGTAACAACTACCAACTGACGGCGCGAGGATGAACGTTCATACTGACGTGCGATCGCGATCGCCGCCGCCGCCGCCATCCCAGTAGATTTGCCTGCGCCAGGAACGGCAGAAATAGCCAGGGGGCCAGATTGCCAGTCAGCCATTTGCTGTTGTCCTGGGCGTAGACTGTTGCGGATTGCGAGAATCTTCTCCCGCAGCGAAGGAACAGGCGATCGCTCAGACAATTCTGAGTGGAGTAATTCTTGAGGCACAGTAGCGGTAAATTTAGTGTCTGACATTGATATTTTTATATTTAATAATTCTAATTCCAAAACCGCAGATATGAAAAATCATTGGTGTTTATCTGTGATGACAAATATTTTTGAATTGCAAATTAATTAGCTAATAGCTCTATCACAAATCAATCAGTAGTCTTCAGAGAGATCCCCAAACATAAAAACCCTGAAGGGGAATCTCAATAGATTCTCCTTCAGGTCAAACTCTTTTATTCAACCAAAATAATTCGCGTTTTATACCATTTCACGAAATGCCTAATACAAATGATTAGTTTTTAGGGAACTCCAAAAAATAAATTATTCCGCTTGAGGTCGTTGACTGTTGACTGTTGACGGTTCACAGTCAACGGTCAACAGTAGCAATGGAATATTTTTTAGTTGTAAGTCCCTTAATTTTTTCCCTCTGCTCCCTGCTCCCTGCCCCCTTGCTGGCTATTTGTATCGATTTTAAAGTGAAATGGTATTACCCGCCGATTGGCGTAACTACCGCCCCTTCAAAAGCAGTATGAATTCCGATTTCTCGCCAATTCTCAAATTCCTGGCGTTCTGCTGTCCGCCTTTGCTCCCACAAACTGTAAGCGTCCGAGCCGAGCATCAACCGAAGCGGTGGATTCTCCGATTCGACCACTTGAATCATCGCAAGTGCCGCCTTTTTCGGATCGCCCGCCTGTTTACCGTTACCACTGTAGAGATATTCTCGAAGCGGATCGATTACCGCTTTGTAATCATCAATTTCCGTTTCGGGTTGCATATTGGCATCACCGGCAAAGTTGGTACGAAATGCACCCGGCTCAACAATCGTCACATTAATGCCAAGCGGTTTGACTTCATCACGCAAGCCTTCGGCAAAACCTTCGACTGCAAATTTCGTCGCGCAGTAGAGCGCGAATCCACCTATCGAAACCAACCCACCAATTGAAGTAATATTCAAAATGTGACCAGATTTCTGTTTACGCATCACAGGTAACACTTCGCGGGTCATTTCTATTACGCCGAAGCAGTTAACTTCAAACTGTTTTCTTATTTGCTCGGATGAAAATCCTTCCAAAGCACCAAGAGAACCTTGTCCTGCGTTGTTGACTAGGACATCAATGCACCCAAAACGTTCGACGGCAGCTTTAACAGCCGCATCTCTATCTTCGGCGTTTGTGACATCAAGCCGAACGGCAATAGCGTTTTCCTGATTTGCTTGTACCAATTCTGCTACTTGTTCGGGTTTTCGCGCCGTCAGCACAACTTTGTCGCCACGCTCTAAAACTGCTTCCGCTAGGGATCGACCGAATCCGGTTGAAGTTCCGGTTATCAAATAAACTTTGCTCATAAAATTTTAAAGAGTTGGTATCTTTACAACAAGTATAAATACTATATTGTCAAATTAAAGATGAAGAGTGCTGAGTTAAAAGACCGCCTACAAGGGACGGGGTATTAATCAACTCTAGTTAAGAAGATTCGGCCCGTACCAAGTACAAGAGTTAAAGCAACTGGCGGCATTGGTCAAACAGAAAATTGAACCAATGCCCCATCTGCTATGTGCTGTTTGGACAGTCTTAACAAATCACATCATGGAGTTAATTCTGTCTAAAATTAAATTTATTCATCAATTTGCCAGGAATCCTTAGTTAATTCTTCATCCAGAATTTTCTTCGGACGAACGATGATGATAATTTGTCCTAGTAGAGGAATTTCTGGCTCAGTTTCAAACCACTGAAAATCTAATTCACCACCATTTTCGACAACAAAGTAGCTGGAGGCATCCCATTCTCGTTGGGCACGATCTATCACCACTACAACTGGCCCTACTTGGGTTTGGGTTTGCATGGGGAAGCGATCGCTATTCGCTAAAATTACTACTGGATCTTCTGCCGCCAACAGCACTTGCCAACCTGGTAACGGTACCCAAGCTTGCTCTCCAGAAAACTTGACCATCCGAAATGGTTCAATTTCTGTGAGTATGGGCACAGCTTGCAAGTCTTGTCGTGACAATGGCAACTCGCCTACTACGGGCAAGATTCGGGGTAATTGTTCTTCAAATTCCAGGCGGTAAAAGGGTAAAATTGGCGCTGGACGCTGGGGAACAGTAGTAAAATCAGTCAGTAGTTGTTCGATTTTTTTCCTGGCTTCTGGCGTGTGAGCAAAGCGTAAACCTTTAGCGATTAGGCGCGATCGCTGTTGTAAATCTGCATTTTGGCGTGCCAATTTCCAAACTTGGTGAGCAACAGCATCCCCAGGATGGGCAGAAAACCCTTCTGGCAAAGTGCGGTAATAAGAAAATTCTTTAAGTGCTTTTGCTATTTCCCGTGCTTCATCGGCATCAACATTGTGGACGAAGATGAGTTCGGCGGCGGCGGCGCGTTCTTCTTGAGTAAGTAAACGCAGTTCATATAAAACATCACTGCCACGTGTGGCGTAGTGCGATCGCGTTGCTTCCGATACTCCAAACTTTTCCAAAGAATTGTAAACTTGGGAACCAACAACCACCTGATTCTGTTGAATCGGTTCAAATCCAGTCGCCTCAAAAATTTCTTGGGGGTTGTAACCGGTTTTTAGCAACGAGGCGATCGCCGTTCCCCATTCCACCCAGTTGCCTTGTTTTTGCCTCAGCCTTCGCAGTAACTCTTGTGCTACATCGTTTATAGCATTGTCTTCGGGATTCTGAGCGTTGGGTGGTAGATCAGTCATAATCGGAGTGCGAGCTTCAACTTGAGAGGTTGGTTAATACCTCATGAGCAAGTCTTATTCTAATCTATGAACTACCCAGACCTACTGCCTTGAGTTCATCTGTAAAAACTTGCAGTAGTTTCCTTTTACATAAAGTACAAAGCTACGGGTTTTGAGGCAGGAGGCAGGAGGCAGGAGGCAGAAGGCAGGAGGAAGGAAGTAAAAACTTTTTGTGTCTGATTTTGAGTTCTGTATTTTGCACCTCATCTACTTGAAAACTGCTGTATAAAGGCAGGAGGCAGAAGGCAGGAGGCAGGAGGAAAGAATTACGCGGTAAATTGACTCTGTAGCGCTCACTATTCGCGTTTTAAAATATGCAAAATAACTCCGTATAAACCCTTGGCAATTTTTGGCTATTCTCAACTAAACTTGGTATGGAATATAACAAGAGAGTGAATATTTAAAGGAAATATCTTATGGATAATCCCAGTGTCGAAATTGATAAAGTCCAATATCAAGTAATGACTCTCGAACGACCAAAAAAGCTGAAAATCCTGGTAGTTGATGATGAGCCAGATAATCTCGATCTACTTTATCGCACATTTCGACGCGACTTTAATGTTCTGAAAGCTGATAGTGGGGTGAACGCCCTACAAGTTTTGGCAGCAGAAGGGGAGGTAGCAGTGATTATCTCCGATCAACGGATGCCAGAAATGAAAGGAACTGAGTTTCTCAGCAAGACTGTACCTCAGTTTCCCGATACGGTGAGAATTATTCTCACCGGATTTACTGATATTGAAGACTTGGTAGAAGCGATTAATGCTGGGCAAGTCTACAAATATATCACCAAGCCTTGGGATCCAGGGGAACTGAAGGCAGTGGTGCAAAGAGCAGCAGAAACCTACGACTTGCTCAAGCAACGTACAGAAGAATTACGCCGTGCTCATGCTCAAATGGCGCTGCTGAGTGTTTTGGTACAGGTAACTCAAGCTGCTTCTAGCTTAGAGGAAACTCTTGCTCCAATTGCTAGGGCTGTGAGTGAGACTTTTGGGGCAGAAGGCTGTATCCTACAACTTACAGATGGAAATACTCTGGTTGCAACTCAAGGAACTTACAGCTATACAGGTACAATAGAGAATTGGCTATCTCAAGACCCACTAACAAGGGAAGCGATCGCCACTGGGCAAATGCAAGTTTCCTTAAATGTACTTAAAGACACTAAATTAATTGATGCTATTCACTACCAGAATACGGGTGTGCAAGCACATTTAGTGATCCCAATTAGCTACCGTAATCAACTTTTGGGCGTATTGTCGCTACAGTGGAAACAACCTTGCACTTTGCGGGAAGATGAATTAATGCTAATTAATTTATCAGCCCAACTGGTGGCGATCGCTCTTACTAGTAGTGCTTGCCATCAAACCACTGTGTAGTTGTCATTTGTCCTTTGTCATTTGTCCTTTATCCTTGACAAATGACTAATGACTAATGACCAATGACCAATGACTTATTGACCAATGACTAACGAAATCCAAGCCATTTTTAACCGTATTGCTCCAGTTTATGACCAGTTGAACGATTGGTTGAGTCTGGGACAGCACCGAATATGGAAGGAAATGGCAGTGAAATGGAGTGCAGCTAAATCGGGTGATACTGCATTAGATTTGTGTTGCGGTAGTGGTGATTTAGCCTTACGTTTGGCACGACGCGTGGGAGCAACAGGACAGGTGTACGGAGTGGATTTTTCCCCAAACCTGCTAGAAACTGCTAAAGAACGCTCACATTGGCAGTATCCCGAACCTGCGATCGCCTGGGTAGAAGCTGATGTGCTTTATTTACCCTTTGAGGATAATCAATTTGATGCTGCCACAATGGGCTATGGTTTAAGAAATGTTAAAGATATTCCCCGCAGTCTCCAAGAGTTATACCGGGTTTTGAAGCCGGGTGCTAAAGCCGCAATTTTAGACTTTCATCGACCGAGTAATCCTCAACTACGTGCCTTTCAGCAGTTGTATCTGGACAATTTTGTGGTGCCAGTTGCCAATTATTTAGGGTTAAAAGAAGAATATGCTTACATCAGTCCTAGCTTAGACCGCTTTCCCATAGGGAAAGAGCAAGTAGAGTTAGCTCATCAAGTTGGTTTTGCTGTTGCCACACACTACCCCATTGCGAACGGTATGATGGGAGTGCTGGTAGTCAGCAAATTTTAGATTTTGGATTTGCGTTAGCGAGTCTGCAAGCGTCTTTTGGATTGGGGATTGCGAAATGGGTAATGGAAAATCCTTAGTGGTTAGTGAACAAGCAACTAACAATTAATAACTGCCAAATACCAATTATTAATCCCCAATCCCTAATTTCTAATCTAGAATCTAAAATTCAAAATCCAAAATCCAAAACCCTGTGGACTGGTCTCATCTTTGGCTTTATGTGTCTCCCCCGGTACTGGGTGGAATTATTGGCTATTTCACAAATGATATAGCCATAAAAATGTTGTTCCGTCCTTACCGAGCAATTTATATTGCTGGACGAAGAGTACCCTTCACCCCTGGATTGATTCCCCGCAACCAGGAACGTCTGGCTAAGAACATTTCTAATACAATCATGGGGTCACTGCTGACACCACAAGAATTGCAAAATCTGGCGCGGCGTTTGTTGCAAACAGAACGCGTGCAAGCAGCAATTCTCTGGTTGTTACGACTGGCGATTGAACAAATTAAAACAGATAAAAACCAGAAAAGTGCCAAAATTGTAGCGGGAATTTTGCGTGATTTACTTGGGGAATCCTTGCCACGCTTACTCAAGGTTTTGGCACGACGTGAAGATTTTTTGGAAGCGCAGATCAATCAAATTTTTGACCAGATATTGCTGGAATTTCAACTGAGTGAAGAACAAGCTACGCGGCTTGTTGATTGGTTGTTGGAAGTAGTTTTACCGCCAGATATGTTGCGCCAAGCGATAGTTGATTTTTTGACCGATCGCACGATTCAAATTATCGATGAAGGCTTCCGCGAAAAAACCAGTGGGACTTATTGGGTAGTAGCAAATTTGTTTGGCTTACGTAACACTCTGACGCGGCTACGGACTTTTTGCTTGGATGAAAAGGAGGCTACCAATACTCGCTTGCAGGAATTGACTCAAGATTTGCAAATGCGCGATCGCATTAGGAAATTACTGCAAAATTTATCATTACAAAACTTGCCAATGGGTACGGTGCGGCAACTACGAAAGACCACCCGCGAAAGTGTCCGCCATTACCTGCAAAATAGTGGTAGTGATTTTTTACAAGGATTAACTGATTCTGTTGATTGGGAAAATATTGCTGTAGTCCTGCTGAATCGTCTTAGTACTTCACCAGTTGTAAGTACTTCTTTAGAAGTCATGAGTCAAGAATTGGCTCTAATTTTAGAGAAGTATTTGGAAAAAGATTTAGAAGCAATTGTGGCGCAGGTCATTCCAATTTTGTCGATAGATGAAGTGATCGTTGACCGTGTGAAATCAACTTCACCGGCTGATTTAGAAGCTGCAATCGAGGGAATTGTGAAAAATGAATTGCAAGCGATTGTGACTTTAGGTGGTGTTTTGGGTTTTGTCATTGGGTTATTGCAGACAGTGTTTTTAATATTCAGTCAATATTAATTTTTTGTTTTTGCCTGTAAATTTTTATAAAATTATAGTTGCAAGTTGCCCATATTCTGGAATTAGTGAAATTGTAGCGATGTCTACGACGGGCTACGCCTACGCCTTTTGAGAAAAAATGTGAGTTCCCAAAAGTGAGATTGTGATAGTTTTTCATCCTCCAAGCGAATGCGCTTTAACTGAACAGAGCAACTGCTTAAACAATTAAATATCATCTCATGCTAACTATTATTGGTTGCGGAAATCTCAATCGTAGTGACGACGCAGTAGGCGTAATCATCGCCCAACGCTTACAGAAATATCTTGCTCAATATCCTCATCCTCATGTGCGAGTTTATGATTGTGGCACCGCAGGGATGGAAGTAATGTTTCAAGCTAGAGGTAGTAAAGAATTAGTAATTATTGATGCAAGTTCAACAGGTTCTGAACCGGGTGCTGTGTTTAAAGTTCCAGGAAAAGAACTGGAAACTTTGCCAGAACCTAGTTATAACTTGCACGATTTTCGTTGGGATAATGCTTTAGCCGCCGGACGGAAAATCTTTCAAAATGACTTTCCCCAAGAGGTGACAGTTTATTTAATTGAGGCGGCAAATCTTGGTTTTGGACTGGAGTTAAGCCCTGTTGTCAAACATTCTGCCGATTTGGTTTTTGAAGAAATAACCGCACTTATCCAACAGAATATCAACTTTTAATTAACAATCCAAAATCTAAAATCGTTCGACTGAACGCTCACGACAAGTCCAAAATCCAAAATCGAATTACGCCCAATCCCGATAAACAGAAAGTTCATCTACCCTCATTTCAAAAGGTACGCCTTGACTCTCTGGAGGGTAAACACGGATTTTAGCACTGCTGACAATTCCGTAGAGTAATGTCCCCATTGGCACAATTTTTTGCAGAATACGCCAATTACTAACTTGATCGGGACATTCAATTACCAATGTCAGAGCATTAGCATGGGTTGTGACATACCACCGACAATTAGATAGAAGATTTTGAATTGTGCGATCGCAAGCATCATAAAAGTATCTACTAATAGAATACTCTAGTTGCTGCCGCAGTATAATATCCGCAGATGTCGGTTGTATTGGATGTGAGTCATCACCATTTAAGTAATACGTCTTTCTAGGCATCTCTCTTTAGCTTCCTACTTATCTTCCAATTACCATTCCATAAAGTACATCTTTATTTATTTCTAATAATTCTTGAGTTTCATCATCATAATAAGCACCTATTCCACTACAGTGAATTCCCAAATAATTACTAGCTAAATAAAGTCTCTGTCCAAGAAAACCAGCTATTTGCATAGCAGTTTGATAGTTTAAATAATCTGACACAAAAAATAAAGTTACAGCGCTATCTCTAGCAATGGCTTGATTAATACATAAGTAACCTGTCTTTTCACTAAAATTAACTGTTTTAATCAGATATGTCCCTTTATATAACCCAGGTGTCATTCCCTCTACTCGATGCACCACTGAGTAAATTTCTATTTCCTCATAGTTTTCTGTCGGTATTGACTGCTCAAGTTGCTGCACTATATATAAATAATCTTCTTGAAAAATAGACTCTTTCCGGAAACGTCTAATAGAACGTCTATTCCAAATAGTTTGATAAAATTTATCCTTATCAAAATCAAATTGAGGATACTCTAATTTCTGCTGGCGACTCTTTTGTAGAGTAGTTGCTTGATAGGCATCTTCAATAAATTGATTTGATTCAAAATAATTAGTACCAGAGACAAAAGGAACTTTCAGCCTCAAGCTTCTGACTTTCTTATCTTGTACTTCTCCTGACACCGCACAAGCAGTAATAAACTCTTTATTCTCAAATCCCAAATCAGAATTGAGAGCGATTTTCTCAAAGTCGAAAATTAGTTGTATATCTCGGTTGTGGAGAAAAGCTGAAGCTGCGAGAGGCTCCGCCACGCCAGAGGCGAACGCACCTAAATGGTGTCCGCTATCTAATAAGCAATATCTCATGCTTCTATTTTGATATTTCCAGCTAGACCTATAATAAACGCAACTAATTAAAAAGATGAATCCGTTGATACGTTTCCCAGGTATAATATAACTTTCTAACCCATCATCAATTAATTCATAGATGAGAGTTAGATAATTATTCTCAACTTCTAGATGATATATACCATCTACTATTCCCTCTACACCGCGAACCTGTACATAAACTTCTGTGGGGTACAAAGCGCCTGCTGATGGATTTACCCGCAGTTTATAAGGACCATCTTTATACACTTTCTCCAGGGTTATTGCACTAGTTAACGAGATAAAAGAATGAACAGGATTATTGAGATTTAATTTCACTCTCCGATAAAACTTTGGATAAACTTTAAATGAAGATGGCTGTGTTGAAGCATCTACATAATTTGGATCGAGTTGCACCGATAAGTAAGAATGCTTAGTAGCGTCATGATAAGCTTTGCCCGATATCTGACTTGATGGCATTTTTAAGTATCCTTAAAACTTCTACATTGCTAGCAAAATAGATGGCTTTATAGTCGTCTAAGTTTTTCAAATATAAATTAGGATGATGTTGTAAAAGTAACTTGACGACTTCTGTCTTTCCGGCTGATGCTGCATACATTAAAACGGTTGCACCGTTATCATTTTGGTTGTCAATGTTAATGTTGCTAGCCAGCAGCAAATTAATTAAATCGTAGTGATTACCAAAACAAGCAAACCACAAAGCATTATTGCGTAGGTGTAGCCCGCCGGAGGCATCGCTATTTCGAGCATTGATATCTACACCTGCATCAATCAGTTCTTTAACGACTGCATAAACTCCCTCTCTTGTGGCTTTCATCAAGGCTGTATCGCCATTTTCCCCTGGCTGATTTAAATATCCCCAGGGTTATAGCCTTTTGTTATTAGCCATTGAGTTGTTGCTTCACTCAAGTCTTGCCTGTTTAGTTGACTCATAATTATTCTTTCAACGTCACATAATTAAGTATTTTCTAAGCAATTTTATGCTTGGAAAACTTAATGGTGGGCATTACCCACCATTACTTTAAAATCTTATACGAGTAGCTAAAGTTTAGTAGTTTACCAAAGCAACTTTGCTAGGTATCAAAAGTTTGGCAAAACACAAAAATCTTTCTCCACTATCTACTCCCCGTCCTCACCCAGGAATTTGGTTTTGCTTTGCTTGAATACTAAGTTAACTAGCAACAATTTAGCTTAGTTATATATTATCACTCTGATAAGTTAGAATTATGAATCATTTATAAAGATCCCTAGATATATCTAGGAAAAAATATTTAAAAACAATTAAAATGCAGTATTTTTTACAATATAATTTAATTATCTAGACTAATAGCAGATAGAATTTTTGCGTAAATAGTAAATTATTGCGTAAGTTTTACTAGCTTTAATAATGGTCTTAAGCACATTGTCTTGCTCAAATTTGATGCTACATTTCCATTGAATATTGGTTTCATAAAACCGACTTATGATGCTGATATTTACTTTATAGACCTGAGAGTTATTAAGAAATTTAAAACATTTTCTTTTTTCAAGCCAAATTTGCTAGCTTGTTTAAGTATAAATAAGTAAAAACAGACGAAACATGGAAATTAGCGCTCGTAATTCTCTCAAAGGTACTGTAAAAAAAGTTGTGCCTGGTACAGTTAACACTGAGGTAACTTTAGAAATTGCACCAGGAGTAGAATTAGTGTCAATAATCACAAAATCATCAGCAGAAAAGCTGGGACTTGCAGAAGGCAAGGAGGCTTATGCCGTGATTAAATCATCAGATGTGATAGTTGCTGTTGAGTAAAAATGGGCAAGTTGCCTTTTATTGCAAGCGCCTCTATCACTAATATCGAATTGCATTTATATCTCTCAATTTAATGACCTCACTCCTTGAATTAATTAATACAGGAGTGAGGTAAATTTAATTCGTAATTGCTATGTATGGTCTTAATTACGAAGTCAAAAATTTTTGTTCAAGAAAATATTATTTCTTATATATTTTAATTAGTTAAATTATCAATAATGCGGACATAAATAGCCCGAATACTTTCTATATCTAGTGCTAAAGATGTGTTTTCTATTTTAATAAGGAATGATGGAAAGTTTTGTTCTAAAGTAATAATCGTTCCTGGTGTTACCCCTATTGATATCAGTTTTTTTAAGATTGTTTCATCCTGACTTTTACAGAAAGTGACGATTCCTCGCTCTCCTGTTCTCAATAATTCTAATGAACAGCCATTTACACTAAAGGGGGAAAACATTTGAATTATAAATTAATAATTTTGAAGGGAAGAAGGAAGTATATTTTCATCCTTCATCCTTCATGCTTTATTTGGTTGCCAAAGACAGCGACCAAAGTAATAATTTATACGAGATACGCTTCTTGATGTGTTTTGATTGTGCAATTAGAACGAGGATAAGTTACACAAAGTAGAGCGTATCCTTTAGAAACTTGATCGTCATCCAAGAAGTTTTGATCTTCTTGATTAACTTCACCTTCAACAACCTTACCTACACAGCTAGAGCAAGATCCTGCATGACATGAAAAGGGCAATTCAATACCATTTTCTTCTGCTGCTTCCAAGATGGTAGTCTCTTCATCAACTTCAATTGTGGCGTCGATGTCTTCTTTTTTGTTGATTAATCTAACTTGATAGGTAGCCATTTTCAGATTCTCCTCAAACGTTATACAGTTGGTTTAATTTCCGAAGTTTTTGAGCAACCTATCCTACTTTTTGCTTCCTTTCTTCTTACAGAGATGCTAAGTTTAGTCAGCTTCTCTATAAGGGTGAGAAATGCAAAGCGAACTAGAGGCTACCTCAAAGGCATTGAAACTCTGCGGAGTGCGTCTACGGGAAGTCTCTACAATTGACCTAGCCCTAACATCATTCCGTTAGCTGCAAGGTACACCAGTAGGCGTACCGTCGTCTGTTTTGAAAGACTTTCCACAACCGCAGGTATCAGTTGCATTGGGGTTGATGAATTTAAAACCGCTTTCCATCACTCCCTCAACGAAGTCAACGATAACTCCGTCTAATAAGGGCGCACTTTTGGCATCAACGTAAACTAGCACTTTGCCTTGCTGGCTTACCAAATCATCTGGTTGGGGTTTACTGGTGATATCGATCGCATATTCATAGCCACTGCAACCACCATCTTTTACAGAGATGCGGACACCTTTAGTTGCGCCATTAGCATCGGGTGCGGAACCTTTGAGGAATGCCCGCAGATGAAATTCTGCTTTTTCTGATAAAATAACGGCCATTAAGTCTCCTGATTTGTAGCGATTAGTTGTTCTGATTTCAGGTGGGGTTGTCCTTTGTCCTTTGTCAGTTGTCCTTTGTTATTCACTAATGACTAATGACCAATGACTAATGACGAAAATTAACTATTTTGTGCAATACCTGTGGCTGTAGGTTCCATCGAATTGGATTGTGCGTGTCTCCAAGGCGCACTATTACCGCATACTGGACAAGAGCGATCGCGGTGAGAACGGCGTTTAGCAAATTCCATCCGATTTAGGTCGATTGTCAGTAATTGCGACAATAGAGGCTGACTAAACCCGGTGATTAGCTTGATAGCTTCCAACGCCGTTAAACAAGCTAGTGTTCCAGAAACAGCGCCTAGAACTGAAAAGCCGCGCTGATCCCAATCAGGCTTTTCTGGAAACAGACAAGATAAACAAGGAGTCACACCAGGAATAATCGTCGTCAGGTAAGCCTCCATCCCATTCATTGCAGCTTCCACCATTGGCTTACGCGATCGCACACAGGCTTCATTTAACAAATTGCGCTCTGTAAAATTGTGGGCGCAATCAAGAGCCATATCGGCGGACTGCACTAACGAATCTACATTTTCCGGGGTAATGTAATCATGAACAGCTTCCACTTGGACATCAGGATTAATCGCGTCCAGAGTTTCTTTAGCTTTGAATACCCTTGGCTTACCTACCCAATCATCAGTCATGAGAACCTGACGATTCATATCATCCAGCCGCAAGTCACCACCCCGGACTAGGATTAGCCGCCCAACGCCCGCTACTGCTAAGTAAAGCGCCGCCGTACCGCCTAATCCCCCCACACCTGTCACCAGAACTGTCGCTGACTTCAAGCGTTTCTGTGCTGTTTCGCCAAAATTCGGAAGCATCATTTGGCGACGATAGCGTTCTAATTCGGTAGGCGTTAGGTTAACCAATTTATACCTCCTAATCAGAAGTGATTTCTGTCAGTGTGACTACATTTTTCGGCTTGTCGTTAAACACTTTGAACAGCTTTTGTTCGTAAGCTGTCGATTCGATAAATACCTGATAAGCTTTTTGCAAAGCCAAAGAATATTGATTTAGTTTCTCTTCTTGACTCAAATCAGGAGAATTATCATCAATTTCCTGCATGTATTGAGAAAACTTTTTCAGAATATGTAGACGATGTACATTTACAACTTCTAAATCGTAGGACATGTTAAAGAATTGAAAAAATTCTTCTGCATCTACGAGTTTCTTGAATTCATCAATAGTTCCAGTCACGTCGCTTCGCTCCGAATTCAAAATTCAAAAGTCAAAAGTCAAAATTAACAATCCCCATGATTTTAGGGGCTTGTATCTTTTTCCTTTTAGGTCATTTAGCATTTTCCAATTTTTTTAGATGTTGCTTAAGTTCATCTAACTGGCGATAGATTTCATAAGTTGCGGCTGCAACATCCATAAGTTGGTTGTAATCTGTTGGTAGCCCTTCAGCTAAATCATGCAGATCCATTTTCATTTGACCTGCTTTACTGTTGAGGCGTCTGATTTTTGCTTGTAGTTCCTCAATACTCGTTTCTTCTGCTTGCACAATCAGCTACTCCACATTGGATTTTGGATTTTAGATTTTAAATTTTGGATTGGATGATATTGTTTTAATCAAATGGTGATGAAGCTAATGATTAAAACATGAATCCCAAATCCAAAATCTAAAATTTTTAAATTTTGCCAACTTCCGGAAAGCGTTTCGCCAAATCAAGACCTTTTGTGACGTAGTTTTCTCCCTCTTCTGCTAATTTCTCTAGCGAGTCAAAGCCAAAGCGATGAGCATCTCGCAAAGTTTTCACAGCTAGCAAAAGACGGCCAGAAAAAACTAGCGCCCAGCCAAATCCTTCATGGCTCAAATCAACTACAACCTGGGATATCAAACCTGTTTCTTGTTCAATCCCAGCAGCTACAGCTCGAAAAAATGCCATAATCCGAGCTTGAGTGATTGGATCGACTTCGCCCTCAACGGAAATTTCCCGTTTCTTTTGTTTGGTGACAATAAAGGGTTTGAGAATCAACTCATCCGACCAACTACGATAAACTCCATAACTGTCTTGACCACGGATTTGTTTAATTAATACCTTAAGAAAAGGTGAGTTCAAGACTTCAGTTGTAGCAGTTCCGTTAACACTATTATTTGTGGTCATACTGTTGCTTCGTCTTCAATTTCATCAGCAAAGTTTGTGGTTTTTGGCTGTAAAGCTTTACGCAACCAAGGTGGAGGATTACCTTTGAGGGTTTTGACTAGCTTATTTAGCACTTCACTAATTTCTTCTTCTTCCGATCGCGCCTTCACTGGGGTGACACCTTTCTTGATTAACCGAGCGGCGGCACTACCACCAATTGCTGTTACGTAAACAATCGTACAGTCGCCTATTGCTTCAAGTTTTGGGGTGATTTTGTCTTCATTCCCATCTTCTTTGAGTTCGCCTTCAAAGGTGAGGGTTTCTACGAAGTGATATCCCTCATCGGAAATTTCGTAAACATCAATCATTTTTGCCCATCCGAAGTGAGCATTAATATGAACTCGGTCACTCGTCGTGAAGGCTATTTTCATTGTAATTCTCCTCTCTAAAGTTTTGAATTTTGAATTGGTAAGAAGGAATTCAGGAGTCAGGAGTCAGAATTCAGGAGTAATTAGAGTTCGACTGGCAGAATTAAATCTGCATATTTAGTGGTTTTCCCTACGGAAACACCAAAGGCAAACAATCAGTGGCAGGTTTTACTCTTTATGAAAAGCATTCTGAATTCTGACTCCTGAATTCTTGAAGAAGAATTCAAAACTCAGCGCTCACAACTCCGAACTCTTGGAACTGCTTAACTCTCGCTTCTTCTGCCTCTAAAAACAGGTTGCCGATGCCAAATAAAAGCTCCATCGTGCCTCGATAGCCAACTTTGGTAAATTGACCATTACCTAAGCGGTCATAAATGGGCAATCCGAGACGATAAAGAGGAATCGAGAGGCGTTTTGCGATCGCACCCACATTCGAGTTACCAATCAGCAAATCAGAACCGCCTGCTAGACTCTCAAAGTCTTCCAAGTCGCCGATGGTAATGCTTTTAACCGGGAGTTTTTCTAAGAGAGGCGATCGCGTGGTTGTCACCACAGCATGAATTTGCGCTCCCATCGATTGCAGGAAATGCACTGTTGACCACAACAAATCGGGTTCCAGTGCTAGAGAAACTCGTTTTGCACCGAAGTAAAAGTGAGTGTCCAGCATCGCATCTTGCAACTGACGGCGTTGGCGGCGATATTTTTCGGGTACGCTATTACCGCTCAGAATCGCCAATGCTTGGATAAACTCATCTACTGGTTCTAATCCAGTCAGTTCGCCAAACACCTCATAAGGTGTGCCAAAGCGTTCTTCCAGAATCTTTGCAGCCCCCCGCATACTTTCACCCAATGCCAGGGTAAAAGCAGAACTACCTACTTCTCGTAGCTGTTTTAAGGTAGTCCCACTGACTGTAACTGCACTATAACTATCCTCTAAATGTCCATCTAGAGAAGCGCCAAGGTCAGGTACAAAGATTGGCACTAGTCCAAAGGATGTGATTATCTCTTTGATTTCCTGTACATCCCCAGGTGTGAAAGCAGAACCCGCCAAAACTGTGACTTGTTCAGTTCTGAGTCCACCCGCGCGAGGAATTTCCTTAACTATGCTTTCGACAGCAACAGCAAAACCATCTTGCAACGCACCTTTAAAATCTGGGGTAGGTGCAAAAACGATCGCTAAATCATTCAATTCTGGATGGCGATCGCGGATTTCCTTCAGAAAACCTTCAATGTCATCTCCTCTAGTTTCCGTTAACCCAGTGGTACATAAACCAATAATTTCCGGGTTAGCCTTTTCCACCAGAGTCAGAATTGCTTGCTCCACATTCTCTTCACCACCCAAGATTGTAGTGACTTCCGTCATCGCTGTGGTAGCTAAAGGAATCGCTTCCCGGAAATGCCGCACCAGCACAACTTTGGCGAAAGCAGTACAACCTTGAGAACCGTGGAATAAGGGCATTGTCCCTTTCAATCCCAAAAAGGCTAAGGTTGCACCTAAAGCTTGACTTTGCTTGAGGGGATTAACTGTCAGTGCTTTGTTAGAAGCGGTAACGATCGCCATTAAACTTCCTCCTCTTCTTCCCAAGGAGCGGGTTTGCGTATTTGTTCCCAAATCGGGCTATACAGAGCTTCGTACAATTCCCGCGCCATTTCAATCATTCCCACATAACCTGCATAAGGATGGTGGCGTTCTTGGTTGATATCAAGGAAAGGAATTCGAGCTTTCAAAGCTGTGTATTGGTTACGTCCACCAGCAATCAGCATATCTGCGCGAGTGTCTTTAACCAGTTGTAGCAATTCTTGAGCGTTGCCTTTCTCCAGCATGATGCCATCGTTGCCAATCAACTTCTTGATTTTGGCTTTATCTTCTTCAGTACTTTTGCGAGTACTGGTAGCAACAACTTCAATGCCTAAGTCTCTAGCAGCCGAGATAATCGACCAACTCTTGACACCACCTGTATACAACACAACCCGCTTACCTTTGAGTCGAGCGCGATAAGGAGCCAATGCCAAATCTAAAGCAGCCGTTTCTTCTGCAATTAGCTTTTCTGTCCGCTCTTGTAAATCAGCGTCGCCTAATTTAGCAGCGATGTTTCGCAGACAGCGATTCATATCATCAATGCCGTAGAAAGACTCTTCAATGTAAGGGATGTTGTAACGCTCCTCCATCTTTCTCGCCATGTTCAGCAGCGCTCGCGAGCAGATCATGACGTTGAGCTTGGCGCGGTGGGCGTAGCGAATTTCATCGTAGCGAGCATCGCCCGTAATTTTAGACAAAATACGGATGCCTAACTTTTCTAACAGTGGTGTTACTCCCCACATTTCACCGGCGATGTTGTATTCACCGATTAAGTTAATATCATAGGGCGTTGTATGTTCCGGTTCTGCTGTTCCGACAACATATTCTAATAAAGCTTCGCCACCAAAACGATTGCCCAGATTTTTACTGCCAATGAATCCTGGAGCAATCACAGGAACAACAGGAATACCAATTTTCTCAGCCGCCGCTTTGCAGACAGCATCCATATCATCGCCAATTAGGGCTGTAACGCAAGTGGCGTAGACGAATACTGCTGCTGGTTGGTAGCGCTCGTGAAGTTCCAGAATCGCTTTGTAGAGCTTCTTTTCGCCACCGAAGATGACATCATTTTCACCCAAGTCAGTGGTAAAGCCCATTTTGTAGAGTTGCGGGCCAGACGACAGACTACCACGACTGCCCCAGGAATTACCAGCACAGGCGATCGGCCCGTGGACTAAATGAGCAGCATCTGCGATCGGCACTAAAGCAATCATTGCACCATCAAAGGCGCAGCCACCTTGAGCCGCGCCAGGTTGTGCCTGTTGGGCGCATGATTTGTTTTTCTTTTCCGCTTGTTTGTGCTGATTATGTTCGCATCCTGTCTCAGTCAGCAGCTCGTTGATTTTGCCTTGGGTGCTTTTCATCTCTCTTCTCGTACTGAATTGTTAATTGTCCTTTGTCATTTGTCATTTGGATAACTAACAACTAATGACTAATGACCAATGACCAATGACTAACAAATGTATCTTGTGACATCCTCTCCACATACATCGGTCAGGTAAGATAGAGCGCGGAAACGCAATCCTACAAATTCATCATATAAAGGATTGAGTTTACATAGTGGTGGGATATCAATACACTTCCCAAATAATTTAATTTGTCGCTCAAAAGGACAACAACAAGGAATTGTTTGGCAAATTAGATGAGCGATGCGATTATTTTTAACCTGAATTCCATCTACCACACGGCGCAACGGATTAAGAAGATTGTTGAACCATCCTGGTTTTTTCTGGTTAGGTGGATGGTAATTAGGATGAGGATGAGTGTGAGTATGTTCGTGAGTATGATTGATGGTTTCCATTGATAAATCCTTGGGTAAATGCTATCAAGAAAAAGGGGAATTGGGGATTGGGAATTGGGAATTGGGGTTGGGTTTGGATATTTCCCTATTCCCTATTCCCTACTCCCGACTCCCCTTCTTCACCCTTTAATTAACACGTTGTGTTTCTACGCAATTTCTAACGAATCAAGTCGTAGGAAATATCTGTCTTAGAAGGAATGTTGGTGTTGCGATCGATTTCTTCAAACAGGGTGTTTACAGTCCAGTTGAGGAGGTTGATCACACCTTGATAACCAATGGTGGCATAGCGGTGTAAGTGGTGGCGATCCATGATGGGGTAGCCGATTCTCACGAGGGGAATCTTGGTGTCGCGCCACAGGTACTTACCATAGGTGTTACCAACCAGGAAGTCTACTGGTTCGGTGAACAGCAGAGAACGCATGTGCCACAAATCTTTACCTGGCCAAACAGTTGCATGTTGACCGAAGGGGCTAGAAGCAAGCAGTTCTTTCATTTCTGCTTCAAATACTTCGTTGCTGTTGTGAACCAAGATATGCACAGGTTCAGCACCCATTTCCAGCATAAAGCCAACTACGCTGTATACTAAATCTGGTTCGCCGTAGATAGCGAAGCGCTTGCCGTGAATCCATGAATGAGAGTCAGTCATGGCATCAACTGCACGACCGCGTTCAATTTCCAATTCTTCAGGAATGGGAATACCACTCAGTTCGCTGAGTTTCATCAAGAACTCATCAGTACCCTTAATGCCCCAAGGACGGGAAACTGAGGTTGGTTGCTTCCATTCTTTCTCGATGTATTCGCGGGTTTTGGGTGTAGAGTGTGCTTGCAGAGCGATCGTAGCTTTAGCATTGATTGAATCTGCTGCATCTTCTAGCTTTGTTCCACCTGGATACATATCGAACTCACCTGTGTTTGGTGAATCCAAATAATCGCTGTTGTCAGCTAGAATTGTGTAGTCAAAGCCGAACAAGGAAGCAATCCGCTTGATTTCGCGGTTGTTGCCTACGTAGGTGTCAAAACCTGGGATGAAGTTGATTTTACCATTGCTGGTTTCTTTCTTATGACCTGCGGTCAAGTTAGAAAGAATTCCCTTCATCATGTTGTCGTAACCAGTGATGTGGGAACCGACAAAGCTAGGGGTGTGAGCGTAAGGTACTGGGAAATCTTGAGGAACTGAACCAGCTTGCTTAGAGTTGTTGATGAAGGCTTGTAAGTCATCACCAATTACTTCTGCCATACAGGTGGTGCAGACAGCGATCATCTTAGGCTTGTACAGTTGGTAAGAGTTTGCCAAGCCGTCAATCATGTTTTGCAGACCACCAAACACGGCTGCATCTTCAGTCATTGAGGAAGATACACCAGAGAATGGTTCTTTGTAGTGACGGGTTAAGTGGGTGCGGAAGTAAGCAACGCAACCTTGAGAACCTTGAACGAAAGGTAGAGTACCTTCAAAACCAACAGCAGCAAAGATTGCTCCTAGTGGTTGACAACCTTTAGCAGGGTTAACGGTTAAAGCTTCACGAGCGAAGTTCTTTTCACGATAATCCCAACCTTTTGTCCACTCTGCAACCCGTTGTACTTCTTCGGCTTCGTGACCATTTTCAAACTGCTTTTTGTTTTCAAATAGCTGTTGGTACTCAGGTTGGTGGAATAACTCGACGTGATCTTGAATTTTTTCTGGATTCTGAGGCATTTCTTCTGGACTCCAAGCTTACTGAATTCTTTACTAATTGAGGTGTGAGAGACGCGATTATACTCTGCGAGAAGCCGCTCTTCGAGCGTCTACGCGTCTGTACAAGGGAGTGGGAATATGATTCAAAATTCAAAATGCAAAAATCAAAATAAATTTTTAATCTTTCAATTTTGAATTTTGTATTCCCAACTCCCCCCTGGGGTTTTAGCCCCAGGTTATCCTTACTTATCTCACTCTCCCATTTTCCTAAACGGCAGCCTTAGCCTTAGCTTCAGCCTTCTTAGCCTGAGCTTTTTCATTCCAAGGAGCGCCAATTAATCCCCAGGTTGGGCTGTTGAGTGCTAAGTCCATGTCGCGAGCGAAGATGGCAAAGCCGTCATAACCGTGATAAGGACCGGAGTAATCCCAAGAGTGCATTTGACGGAAAGGAAGACCCATCTTTTGGAAGACGTACTTCTCTTTCACACCAGAAGCTACTAGGTCAGGCTTCAGCGCTTTGATAAATTCCTCGAATTCGTAAGCGGTAACGTCGTCATAAACGATAGTGCCGTTTTCGATGTAGTGAGTGGTACGTTTGTAATCGTCATTATGAGCGAACTCATAACCTGTACCAATCATCTTCATGCCCAAGTCTTGGAAAGCTGGGACAACGTGGCGAGGACGTAGACCACCAACCATGATGGCAACAGTCTTACCATCCAAGCGGGGACGGTACTTAGCAACTACCGCATCCATTGTTGGCTGATACTTGGCGATAACCTTCTCAGCGTTTGCTTGGATTGTTTCGTCAAACTTGGAAGCGATTTCCCGTAAAGATTCAGCAATCTTGGTGGGGCCGAAGAAGTTGTATTCCAACCAGGGTATACCGTAAGCTTCTTCCATGTGACGGCTGATGTAGTTCATCGACCGGTAACAGTGGATGAGGTTCATCTTCACATTGGGGGTCATCAACATTTCGTTGATGGTGCCATCACCTGACCACTGAGCGACTACGCGCAAGCCGATTTCTTCTAACAGGATGCGGCTAGCCCAAGCATCTCCACCGATGTTGTAGTCACCAATGATGGCTACATCATAAGGAGTACCTTCAAACTTGAGTGTACCGTCTTTTTTCGCTTGGTCGGATCTGGTGAAAACCCAGTCACGAACCATGTCGTTAGCAATGTGGTGTCCCAAGGATTGGGAAACACCCCGGAAGCCTTCGCAACGCACAGGTACAACTGGCTTGCCAATTTCTTTCGATGTCTTCCGAGCAACTGCTTCGATGTCATCCCCAATTAGACCGATGGGACATTCTGATTGAATGGAAACACCACGGTTGAGTGGGAAAAGTACATCTAGTTCTTGGATTAGCTTGACAAGTTTCTTGTCACCACCAAAAACGATATCTCTTTCTTGGAAGTCAGAGGTGAAGTGCATGGTACCAAAGGTATCAATACCTGTGGTGCCGATGTAGTAGTTACGACGACCAGACCAAGACCAGTAACCGCAACCTACAGGCCCGTGGCTGATGTGGATCATATCCTTAATAGGACCCCAAACCACACCTTTAGAACCGGCGTAAGCACAACCACGAGCAGTCATTACACCAGGAAGGGATTTGATGTTAGACTTAACGCCGCAATCGGACTTACCTTCTTCGTATACACTTAAATGCTTTTCCCGTTTTTTCTTAGCTTTATCGGGGTAAGCGTCTAGAACTTCTTTAATTAGTTCTTTTCTTTCTTCGATGATGTTTTGATTTTCTGGAGGTGTCATATTTAGCCTCTGTGACTCGTAAGGATCGGGGCATAGGGGGACTAGGAGTCCCCTCTAAGATTAGGGGGGAGATTAGAGGGAAAGGTAAAAGGTCAAAGGTCAAATGTGAAATTCTTCCTTTTTCCTTTTTCCTTGTGCTAAAGCGTTATTTCTTAGCAGCGAATTAGCTTACAGGAGCTTCAGCAGCAGTCTTACCAACTAATTTGGCAGCATTTTCGTCGCTTTCGAGAATACCGAATTCAATCAACAATTCTTCTAGTTCTTCCATTTCGATGGGTGTAGGAATAGCTAGGTTCTTGTTGTCAATAATTTTTTGAGCCAAAATCCGATATTCGTTAGCTTGGTTGCTTTCTGGAGCGTACTCGTTAACGGTCATCCGGCGCAATTCTGCGTGTTGAACAATGTTGTCACGAGGTACGTAGTGAATCATTTGGGTGTTCAACCGTTTTGCCAAGGTTTCGATCAATTCGATTTCTCGGTCTGTGTTACGGCTGTTACAAATCAAACCACCCAAACGCACGCCACCGGTGTGAGCATACTTAAGAACACCACGAGCAATGTTGTTAGCAGCATACATCGCCATCATTTCACCTGATGTAACGATGTAGATTTCTTGTGCCTTACCTTCGCGGATTGGCATTGCGAAACCACCACATACAACGTCACCTAATACGTCGTAAGATACGAAGTCTAGGTCTTGGTAAGCGCCATTTTCTTCTAAGAAGTTGATGGCGGTGATAATACCACGACCAGCGCAACCTACACCGGGTTCTGGACCACCAGATTCTACGCAACGAACGTTACGGAAACCGGTCAGCATTACTTCTTCGATTTCGATATCTTCTACTGCACCACGTTCTGCGGCGAGGTGAAGAACGGTTGTTTGAGCCTTGCTGTGTAGCATCAAACGGGTGGAGTCAGCTTTAGGGTCGCAACCGACGATGAGGATGCGTTGACCCATTTCTGCCATAGCTGCCAAGGTGTTTTGGGAGGTGGTAGATTTACCGATACCGCCCTTACCGTAGAAAGCTATCTGTCTTATGTTTTCGTCTGTCATGGTTCCTGTTTCCCTGCAATTGGTTGGTTGGTGGGTCTTTGCGTTTGTCTGTTGCGTTCACCCCTGTTGAGCGACAGTAGTGAGCACGTGTAGAGCATCGTTGGTAGCATTGGCATAAATGCCTGCTGGGGGCGATCGCTCCACAGCCAAAGTTATTGAAAGTAAGTACATCTCTTTGCTCGTTAAATTTTTTTTCTTTTTGTCTTTTGTCTTTTGTCCTTTGTCCTTTGTCATTTGTTTTGACAAAGAACAAAGAAAATCACGCAATTTACAAATACGTCATAATGTGTTTCAGCTTGCAAGATTCAATAGGACTTGATGTTGCTATTTGTCAACAATCAATGCATAAGTCCTATTACTTGTTCAAAATAGCGCCCTTCATATTTGTGACGCGATCTAGTGCAGCTTTGGTGTTTTCTGCTGACACTCCACGCACAGCCATTGCTTCACCGAGATGCTTGGCGATCGCATCGAAGTGTGGTTGCTGTAAATTCAATCCTGCGTGGGTTTTGTCCATTGGACGACCGCCGTATTGCTTTGGCCCTTCAAATATTTGACCTAAGAAAGCAACTAGATGATTGCGTTGCTTTGCCATGTCTGTACCAGCAAAAATGGGACTGAGGAGGCTGTCTGTAGCAATGCGTTTGTGGAGTTCATCTACTACTTGTTCAATAGCTGGTTGTCCACCAATGTTGTCGTACAATGTGCTCATATCCTGTTCCTTTGAAGCGAGTTGGATGATGAAATTTGCAAGTAGGCGCTTAATCTATGAAGCCTATATGCTGTTAGCCGTGATAGCTAATTTAGCTATCGGTTGCTGGTAGGATTGAAGCATTGATGTGGAGACAATTATATGGTTCAAATCCTACTTTCTGTTCCTGGCTGAATGCATATTAGAGCGTATTTGTAGAGTACGTTAAGTCCTACAGCAATTCCTAAACTGCTTCGACTACAAGGCTCTTGCTGACACGATCTTGTAATCTGGCTTCAATCGCAATTTTCAGAGTTGCTGTACTACTAGAACAGGAACCGCAAGCACCTTGCAGTACAACTTTAACGCGATCGCCATCTACATCATATAGTTCTACATCTCCCCCGTCTGCAATGAGTACGGGTCTGACTTCTTCATCAAGAACCTTTTGAATTAGAGCAATCTTTTGCACGTTTGTTAGCGATCGTTGCTTAGATGTAACAATTTCTGTGGCAACTTGTACGCCGTAATTGTTGAGAGCAGGTGAGGCGTATTCCTGTTGAACTGATCTAATAATATCATCGATATTAGCCAGACAGGAACCGCATCCGCCACCAGCTTTTACATAATTTGTTACTTGTTCAGCATCAGTGAGATGATTTTCTAGAATCACGCGGCGAATTTTAGATTCGCTGATGCCAAAGCAACTGCAAATTAACGCGCCTTCATCGTCATCATCGTGGGTAGCTAGAGGTATGCCACGATAATTGTAGATAGCGGCTTCTAGCGCTTCTTGTCCCATCACAGAGCAATGCATCTTTGCTTCTGGCAAACCACCAAGGTAATCTGCAATGTCTTTGTTGGACACTTTCAGAGCTTCATCTAAGGTTAAACCTTTGATCATTTCGGTTAATGCACTAGAAGATGCGATCGCACTAGTACAACCAAAGGTTTGAAAACGAGCATCTAGAATCTTATCAGATTCTACTTCCACTTTCAGGTGCAATCTCAGAGCATCACCGCAAGCAATGCTACCGATTTCTCCCGTTGCAACCTTAACTCCAGGTTCGCTCGTTTCTTCGATTGCTCCCTGATTTTTGGGATCGTAAAACAGTTCTAATACTTTATCGGTGTAGTCCCACATATTATTAAGTTCTGAGTGGTGAGTGCTGTTAGCGGTAGCCGGGCGTTTAGCCCTTGCTGTGTGGGGAGTGGGTACAGACGCGATTAATCGCGTCTGTACAGGAGTAGTGAGTGATGAGTAGTAAATTCCCTACTGCCTATTCCCTAATTAGCGATGCGCCAATGCTTGCTCCTGTTCTTGCAGCCAACCTGCGTCATCATTTTTGAAGGGTGAGAGAGCGCGTAAACGTTCCACAATACTGGGCATTACCTCTATCACTCGATCGATTTCTGCTTCTGTGGTGTAGCGACAAAGACTGAAGCGGATGGAACCGTGCAAAGTTGTATAGGGTAAGCCCATTGCCCGAAGGACGTGGGAAGGTTCCAGTGAACCGGAGGTGCAAGCAGAACCGGATGATGCACAGATACCGTATTTGTTCAAGGATAGTAAGATAGCTTCACCTTCAATATACTTGAAGCCGATATTTGTAGTGTTGGGCAATCTCTGCGTTATGTCACCATTGACTACACAATCGGGAATTGTAGCGAGTAAAGTTTGTTCCAGGCGATCGCGCAGTCTTCTTTCTCTTGCGATCGCTTCTTCTAAGTGTAACAGTTCTAGTTCCGCAGCTTTGCCCAAGGCGATAATTGCTGGAACATTCTCTGTTCCCGCCCTACGTCCGCGTTCTTGGTGTCCCCCAATCATGAAGGGACGGAACCGAACCCCGCGTCGGATATATAAAGCACCAATTCCTTTGGGCCCGTGTAGCTTGTGACCAGACACGGTTAACATATCCACGGTGCTAGTTTTCATATTCAACGGGATTTTTCCCACTGCTTGCACCGCATCTACATGGAAGATAGCACCATATTCTTTGACGCGCAACCCAATTTGTTCAATCGGGAAAATCGTGCCGGTTTCGTTATTAGCATACATAATTGTCACCAAGGCGGTGTTACCCGTCAAGGAAGCTTCTAGTTCATCTAGATCCAGCTGCCCTTGATGATTTACTGATAGATAGGTAACACTATAACCTTGGGTTTCTAATTGTTTGCAGACATTGAGTACTGCTGGATGTTCAACTTGAGTAGTGACGATGTGTCGCTTTTCTGGTTGCGCCAACAGTGCGGCTCGAATCGCCGCGTTATCTCCCTCAGTACCGCAACTTGTGTAGACAATTTCTGACTCATCGGCTCCCAGGATAGCTGCAAGTTGTTCTCTTGCTGTTCTCACTGCTTTACCGACTTGCCCACCAAAGGTATGCATACTGGAGGGGTTGCCGTAATAATCCGTCAGGTAAGGTAGCATTACCTCTATAACTTCTGGGTCTACCTTAGTGGTGGCATTATTATCGAGATAGATGCAGTTATTTTGCATTGTTGTCTTCAATTAAGAATTACGAATTATTTAAGCTTCTGCTGCCATTTTTTGGGGTTGGCGCTTTTGCAACTGTTCCGAGTATTTCTGGGAATAGCAGTTAAACCAACGTTCCCAGTAATCTTGTTTATTTGTTAATTTAGCGACTACGCGGTTGTAATTGGCAAACCAGCCTTCCCAATAATCGCTAGGCTGCTTAACGCAACCGTCACAGGTGGGACAACCAGCTTTACACTGAGGCACGGTATGAATGCTACCAATACAGTTTGTACAAAGTTCAGGGTCAATCCAGTGCTGTCCGTCAACCACTTTTACTGCATTTGTGGGACATACCGTTAGACAGAGATTGCAGGAAATACATTGGCTAGTAAGAATTTTGTAAGCCATGATTATTCTCCTTTTGGGGAATGGGGAGTGGGGAGTGGGAAATGGGGAGTGGGAGAGACGTGATTAATCGCGTCTGTACTGGTGAATGGGGAGTGGTAAGTGGTAAATATTGAAATTCCCTACTCCCTACTCCCTACTCCCTATTCTCTAATTCCCTAATTCCTTAACGTATTGCTCGTAAAACTCCAAAGCAACCTTCTCAATCACGTCGTAAGCTTCAATAGTCTGTATTCCAGCTTCTTGCAATTTTTCTTGAGGACAGTTACCAATCTTGGAGACTAAAACTGCTTTGCAATCTGCGATCGCTTTCATAATATGCTCAAAAGAAGCTTCTTCGCCGTATCCACCTTGGCAGTATTGGTCAATTTTACGATGACCAATAAAGCGAACTTCGTTTCCACCCACTTCGTAAATTTGGAATTCTTTCGCATGACCGAAGTGTTGGTTAACTAATCCGCCGCCTTTGGTTGCTACTGCAACTAGAACTTTCGGACTATTGGCAATTTTCTTACCGGCTAGTGCCTTATCTTTGGCTACTTTAAGTTCTTCTTTAAACTTCTCAATTCCTTCGTGAACAGTAGCGCGTTGTTCCATGTCATATTCGGGAGCCATTTCCAAGAATTTCTCTTTGGAAAATTCCTGGCTGCGGTCTTCTCCTAACAATCCGACTGCATCGGCACGACACTGGCGACAGTGACGCATCATTTTCATGTTACCAGAGCAGTTGTCTTGAACTTCTTTGAGTTCTTTGGGTGTGGGACCGCGTTGACCGGTTAAACCGAAGTGTGTGCCATGTTCTGGTGCAGAAATCAATGGCATGATGTTGTGCAAGAATGCACCTTTCTCACGGATGACTCGATTCACTTCGACTAAGTGATGGTCATTAATTCCGGGAATCATCACGGAGTTAACTTTGCACAAGATATCAGCATCTTTCAGGGCTTGTAATCCTTCCATTTGTCTTTCGTGGAGGATTTTCGCACCTTCAAGACCTCTGTAACGCTTGCGTCTGTAGTGAACCCAAGGATAAATCTTAGCACCGATCTCTGGATCTACCATGTTAATGGTGATCGTCACGTGATCTATATTTAATTGTTTAATGCGATCGATGTAGTCTGGCAGCATTAAACCATTGGTTGATAAGCACAGCTTGATATCTGGTGCTTGCTCTGCAATCAACTCAAATGTCCGGAAAGTCTTTTCTGGGTTCGCCAATGGGTCGCCAGGGCCAGCAATTCCCACAACTGTCATTTGAGGAATCTTACCACCAATGACCAAAGCTTTGTGTGCTGCTTCTTCTGGTGTTAGCAATTCGCTAACTACTCCAGGACGGCTTTCGTTAGCGCAATCATATTTGCGGTTGCAATAGTTGCATTGAATGTTGCAAGCTGGAGCAACGGCAACGTGCATCCGGGCGTAGTGGTGATGAGCGTCTTCGCTGTAGCAGGGATGTTTAGCAATGCGTTCTTGGAGCTTTTCGTCCCTTTCCACTGTGGTGCTGCTGGTGCTGTCGCAGCCGCAACCACCTGATTTTGCTTGGGTTGGCGATTCCGTAGCATTGGAGTTGAGGAGTCGTGTAGACGGTGATGTCATTGAATTTCGCAAAAGGTCGGTGGACTTGGCTGCCACTGTGGGAGATGTTGTTGCTGCTCTCTATGCCCAGAATTGAAGTCGCGTCTTCCACACTGCCTGCAAACCCTTGGGTTGGGGCGACTTGTTTTCAAGTCAGGCAGGCGATAGATATTTGATGTTCGGCTGGTGTGTGTCAACGTTCGGTTCTTGGGTAGAATTTGTGCTTACAGCCGCGACTTCTCTTCACTTCAGGCATGGTGCTATGTCATCCCTCCACTCACCCTTCGCTTTGTTTTGTTTCAGAGCGTTAGGTGATTGGCGATATAAGATTTATATCAGCCGTCTCCCAGCCAGATGTTGCGTCTCTCTAGGATAGAATTTATTGGATTTATTACTTTTGTACTCAAATACTAAAAACCCTAATTCTTCAAGCATTACAAGAATTAAAAAAGTTTTTTTCGGGTAGGGGTTCTAGTATTTTTTGGTTGGGGTTCTAGTGTTTATAGATAGGGGTTCATGATTTCTTTGTACTCAGCCAAAACCCAATCCTAGCAATAACTTTAACTAAATTGAAACTAGGTTTGGGTTATTTAAATGTGTACTCAGATTGCCCTCAACTTCCGTCAAAGCAATAAATGCCAAGGGTTTGAGGGTGAAAAACTGGAGTAGTCTACATCGTTCTACTCCAGAAACGTGCGAAATTCAATTCTGTATCTAACATATCATTTTTTTGAGGGTAAAAATGCAATTCATATTTTTTTAATTTTTGCTTTGACAATGATATTCAATTGTGGTTATAAGTGTTGTCTGGTAAGCCTTATAAGGTGTTGCGAATAGGTGTGTTGCTGCACATGATTTTCAAAAAACTTAACTTTTAACTCCTTTTTTTTCATTCCCACAATGAGGAGATGGGTAGGAAACTCTCAAATTTTGTGTTTGAGAGAAACAACAAACTATAATCTAACATGATTGAGCGATCGCAATGATTTTTCGGAATTGCTCAATATGAACCTTTGCGAAAAACCTAACCCCCTAACCCTCTTCCCGACGCGGGAAGGGGGAAAATTAAAAGTCTCTTTAGTTTTATGAGAGATTTAGAGAGAGGTTTTCCAGATACCGCTGTTTGTTGCTGATACTATTTAGCTACAATCAGACCAAGCGTGAAAAAATCTTAGTTATGATCGCCATCCCCCAACAGCCGTTAAAAATGACCGTTGAGGAATATCTAGAATGGGAACCTCAGCAAGACCCCCGCTACGAATATGCCAATGGCGAAGTATTTGCCATGACAGGCGGTACAATTCTCCATAACGACATTGCACTTAACTTGTACACTGCTTTACGCCCTCATTCATATGCGTTCTGGAGGTTGTCGAGTGAATGTATTAGACGTGAAAGTGCAACTCACTCCTCAGAGCCGCTATTATTATCCTGATGTTATTGTCAGTTGCGACCCTCAAGACCCCAATGCCCGCAAATTTATTCAACATCCCAAGCTAATTATCGAAGTTCTTTCACCAGGTACAAGCGCTAAAGATCGGGGTGAAAAATTTACGTATTATTTGACAATACCCAGTTTGCAAGAGTATATCTTGATTGACTCAGAAAAAATCTCCGTTGAGCGTTTCTGTCGGGGTGAGGGGAGGATGTGGCTTTACTATCCCTACAGGGTTGGAGATATCGTTACTCTATCGAGCATTGAATTTGAGTGCCCGATTGAACTGCTGTATGAAGATATTGTATTTACGACTGAACAATAAAGAGAATGGGTTTTCTTGAAAAGCGGAAAAGTTAAATTTGCATCATTAGAACTAAATTTTACAGAGCGATCGCACCTTAAGGGACTTCCAACTAAAAAAATATCCTATTACTGTGGAGGCAGGGGCTAGTAAGTCAAAAGGTAAAAGTAAAAAGTAAAAAGAAAAGAATTAAGAATTAAATTTCAAGACTTCATC
>NZ_JAVRBN020000015.1:0-156370 GCF_034531305.2 Nostoc sp. ChiQUE02 | reverse complement strand
GCCACTGTCAGGAAGTTAGCACCTTCTAGGTAGGAGGAGGCTAATCCGTGGGTGTACCAAGAGGTGACGAAGGTGGTGCCGGTCAGCCAACCGCCTAGTGCTAGGAAGGCGCAGGGAAATAACAGTATCCCTGACCAACCTACGAATACGAAGCGATCGCGCTTGAGCCAGTCGTCGAGAACGTCAAACCACCCTCTACCGGGGGCGCGTCCAACTGCGATGGTCATCGGACTAAAATCCTCTTTTTTTACTAAAATTGCAACGTTTCTAAGACAGTGCGGAGAGCCAGTGTAACCGACTGCCGTGAGGAATTAACGTTTTTTTTTGACAATCTCAACAGCATAAAAGCAACTGAGATTCTGAGAGCTTACCGATTTATGAAATCAGCATTTCTCTTTCTTTATGCCATTACACGTACCATCGGCTAGTAATCTAGCTTGTGGTAACTTAATGATTCTTAACTTATCACACTAGTCAGGGTTTTTGCCTGATACACAGAAGTAAATCAGGTATGAAACACGAACCTTATAAATAATATGAATATCAGAAATTTTACAATTTGACACAACTTTTCTCAGAAATCTAACAAAATTTAGTCAAGATGGAAGTAGGTGGGTAACTCATTCCCAAGAGGTGAAAAACAGTCAGGGAGAGGGGAACAGAGCAGCAGAGGTGAAAGAATTTTTATCAGCGATTGAGTAAAGAAATTATATAACGTGCCCTAACAAATTATATGGGTAGCAGGAACTAGGAAGAAGCGCAGTTGAGTTTTTGTCAACAATGTTTGGTAAAATGTGGATGGTTAACTTAACCGCCACGGTCGTTGATACACCTCTTGGAAAACCTATGTGAAACGTTGGACAATGGGAAAGGGAGTTGGCACATCTTGACTAATACAAATAGCCTAAATGGTTTGTCCCATAGTGCAAGTAAGCCAGTATCATCCGGGACAGTAAAATTTGTAGGGTACAGGGTAAAAAATTCATAGTCTGCGGCAGGGTATCCCGTGGACTTAAAACGTAGCTCTCAGTGCCTCCTAAGCAATAGCTGGATTGGCACAGATGCCCACACTCTATGCAAAAGCATTCAGTGTGCGAGTATGTCACAGCGAATATCTCACGGGCAATGGTAGTTCAATGACGGCATCAACAACGATTAACAAAGGCGATCGCCTCCTGCATCAAAATGTTCTCGGTTCTCGTCGCTTCAGTAACTACTGGTGGGCAACTATCGTTACCTTGGGAGCGGGCGGCTTTTTATTGGCTGGGATATCTAGTTATTTAAAAGTTAATTTACTCATAGTTTCCGATCCAACTCAACTGGTGTTTGTCCCCCAAGGATTGGTGATGGGGTTATATGGCACTGCTGGCTTGCTATTAGCCACATACCTGTGGCTAGTGATTTTATTGGATGTTGGAGGCGGTTACAACGAATTTAATCAGGAAACAGGCACAATCAAAATCTTCCGTTGGGGGTTTCCTGGCAAAAACCGCCGAATTGAGATTGATAGCCGCATAGAAGATGTACAATCTGTGCGAATAGCTGTAAAAGAAGGTCTTAATCCCCGTCGCGCCCTCTATCTACGCATTAAGGGCCGGCGAGATATACCATTAACACGGGTTGGACAACCGTTATCTTTAACAGAGTTGGAAAAAGAAGGCGCAAAGTTAGCCCGCTTTTTGGGAGTGTCACTAGAAGGATTATAAGGAATTGGGAACTGGGGAAGAAGCAAGGGGGCAGGGAGCAAGGGAGAAGAGTTTTTCCCTCTGCCCCTGCACACCGCCCTTCTGCTTCTTTTCAATGCCCAATTCCTAAATCCCTAATCTCCAATCCCCAGTCCCTAATCCCTAATCTCCAATGCCTCTCAAAACGATAAGATACTGTGGTTAAATCAGTAACTGGCAATGCGGTTAAAATTTTCACAATTTTTGCTTTCTCTTGTGCTCATCAGTACCTTGATGTTGGGAGGATGTTCAACACAGCAAGTTGCTTCTAATACGTCTTCTCCATCCTCGACAGCTACCTCGACCACAAGCGAGGGAAGCACCAAGACAACTACTGAAGCAACATCTGTATCTCAAACTAGTAGTGAGAGTATTCCTGGAATTACAGATTTACCACGGCTCGAAGGCAAGGCTACTGTGGTGCTGACGGTTAAAGGTTCGCCGATTACTATCGAAGTAGACGGCACTGATGCCCCCATTACAGCTGGCAACTTCGTAGATTTAGTGCAAAAGGGTGTGTACGATGGTTTAGCTTTCCATCGAGTTGTGCGCGAACCCCAACCGTTTGTAGTTCAAGGGGGCGATCCCAAAAGCAAAGACCCGAAAGTTCCAGCAGATCAACTAGGAACTGGTAGCTATATTGACCCAAAAACGGGAAATGCTCGTTATATACCTTTAGAAATTAAGGCTAAAGGTTCAGATACTCCGATTTACAATAAACCATTTGATGCTACTGCTCAAGCTGTCGTATTGCCCCATAAACAGGGTGCAGTAGCGATGGCGCGATCGCAATCACCAGACTCTGCTTCTGCCCAGTTTTACTTTGCTTTAGCGGATCTAGCATTTTTGGATGGTAACTACGCCGTGTTTGGCAATGTCACTCAAGGCTTTGATGTCGTAAACAAAATTCAGCAAGGCGATCGCATTGACTCTGCTAAAGTTACCCAAGGTGCTGAAAATCTGAAAGCACCAGGACAGTAGGAGGAAGAGAGCAGGGGGAGCAGGGGGAGAATAACTACTAACTCCTAACTTTTAACTCCTAACTCCTAAATTTAGTGAAAGTTCTTGTCACTGGTATTGGCCTAGTTTCCGCCTTGGGTGGAAGTTTAGAGGATAGCTGGAAAAATCTGATAGCAGGTAAATCTGGAATTAGGTTACATCAGCCATTTCCAGAAATAAAACCACTTCCTCTAGGTTTGATTGGTCAACAACCATCTGAGTTGGCAATGTTGACTCGGATGGTTGTTTCTTCTGCTTTGCAAGATTCTGGGTTAGTTTCACCTTTAGCTGATTGTGCTGTAGTCATTGGATCGAGTCGCTCTTATCAAGCGTCTTGGGAGATGCTGGCGCGGCAAATGTATAACGACGCGTCAAATTTGCCCGTTTCCTCTTTTGGAAATTGGTTAGAGATATTACCTCACATGAATGCGATCGCAGCTGCAAGACAAATTGGTGCATCTGGGATAGTTTTGGCACCGATGGCAGCTTGTGCAACTGGAATTTGGTCTATTGCCCAAGCGGCTTTACTTATACAAACTGGGCAATGTCAACAGGCGATCGCTGGCGCAGTGGAAGCACCAATTACACCCTTAACTTTAGCTGGGTTTCAGCAGATGGGTGCTTTGGCGAAAACTGGGGCTTATCCTTTTGATTTGCACCGAGAAGGCTTAGTGTTAGGCGAAGGCGCAGCTGTGTTTGTCTTGGAATCAGCAGAGTTGGCAAAACAGCGTCAAGCAAAAGTGTATGGTGAAATTCTTGGTTTCGGCTTAACTAACGATGCATATCATAGTAATTCACCAGAACCTGAAGGGAAAAGTGCGATCGCTGCCATTAAACAATGTCTAGAACGTAGTTGTTTATCACCAGCCGATATCCATTACATTCATGCTCATGGCACAGCTACCCAGTTAAATGACCAAATGGAGAGCATGGTAATCCAGCGTTTGTTTCCCCAAGGGGTAGCAGTTAGTTCCACCAAGGGAAGTACAGGCCACACACTAGGAGCATCTGGAGCTTTAGGTGTGACTTTTTCTCTTATGGCATTAAAGCATCAAATTTTACCACCTTGTGTAGGATTGCAGCAGCCAGAGTTTGACTTAGATATCCTTACATCTGCACGTCTAAGTAAAATTAGGCAGGTACTATGTTGCAGTTTTGGCTTTGGTGGACAGAATGCAGCGATCGCGTTAGCAAGGTAAAAACTTGTGGGTTTAACTATCTGACCAAGATTGGATAATTTATTTTTTGGAGTTCCTTAAAAGGCACGGTATTTAGAATCTATCAGGATTTACGCATTGAAAACCTGAAACCTTGATCATCCCTAACCTTCCTTAAAGGGGGATCTTAAGAGCCAACTTTTTAAGGGGGTTGGGGAATCTCTTGTGCGTAAGTCCTATCTATATAATCCATTAGTCCGCATATTGATTTGCATCTATAGCAGGATATAAAATATAAATCTGTAACAAAAACTACAAAATTTCTATTTTCCAAAAAAAAAGGATAAGCTAAATACAGATGATATCCGGTTCGTAAAGATACCGTGATTAGGAGAAAATTTTATGATTTCAAAATCCCTGTTGCTGTCAGAACCTGCTTCTCCAGCACATATATGTCCATTTGACCAAGCCTGTAGCTACTTAGAAGCGGCAGCTAAAGAATTAAATTTAAATCAGGGTTTGCTGGAAATTCTCAGTCACCCGCGCAAGGTTGTCACGGTTTCCATTCCTGTGAAACTAGATGATGGAGAAATACAGGTTCTCGCTGGACACCGGGTACAGCACTCCGATGTCTTAGGCCCCTACAAGGGCGGAATTCGTTACCATCCAGCTGTAACACTGCGGGAAGTATCTGCTCTAGCAATGCTAATGACTTGGAAATGTGCCTTGTTAGGTATTCCTTACGGTGGTGGTAAGGGTGGCATTCCTATAGATCCAAAACGCTACAGTGTTGGTGAATTAGAGCGAATCAGCCGCCGTTATATCAGCGAGTTGATTAAAGATATTGGGCCTTCTGTAGATATTCCTGCACCGGATATGGGTACTTCGGCCCGTGAGATGGCTTGGATGATGGACACTTACTCTGTAAATGTTGGTCATGCTGTACCAGGAGTTGTGACTGGGAAACCGCTTTCTATTGGTGGTTCTCTGGGACGCGAAATGGCCACTGGACGTGGTGTGATGATTATTGTCCGTCAGGCACTGGCAGATCAAGGTAAATCCTTGGCAGGAGTGCGAGTAGTTATCCAGGGTTTCGGTAACGTTGGTAGTGCCGCAGCGGAATTACTATATGAAGCAGGCGCGAAAATTATCGCTGTTTCAACTGGTGCTGGGGGAATATTTTCCGAAGTTGGTCTTGATATTCCCAAGTTGAAAGTCTACGCTGCTGAAAATCGCAAGAGTATTGTGGGTTTCCCGCAATCTGTACCAATTAGCAATGCAGATTTATTAACTTTACCCTGCGATGTCTTAATACCAGCAGCTTTAGAAAACCAGATCACTAAAGAAAATGTGAATCAGGTGCAGGCGCAAATTGTCGCAGAAGCAGCTAACGGCCCGATTACCCTTGAGGCTAACTTGGCGTTAGAGGCGCGGGGCGTGACAGTACTACCGGACATCTTGGCGAATGCTGGCGGTGTGGTAGTCAGTTATTTGGAGTGGGTACAGGGTCTTTCTTACGTATTTTGGGATGAAGAGCGCGTCAACCGCGAAATGGAACATTTGATGGTGCAAGCCTACCGTAAGGTGATTCACCAGTCAGAGGTGCGCCAAATTCCTTTAAGGTTAGCAGCTTACACCTTAGGGGTGGGTAGAGTGGCGCAGGCGCTGACTGACAGAGGTCTTTATCCTTAAATTTTTATACTTAGTTGTTCATAAGGCAGAATAAATCATTATCGGTAGTAATTTTACTTAATCCGCCATTGATTTATCTGCCTTTTTTTCTTGGGCGATCGCTACAACATGACTAGTACACTGTGGCGAAAGTTTGCCTACATTTAACCAGTTGCTCAGAGCAACTTCAACTTGTCTCACCAAGCTAATATTATTTGGTCAAGGATACTTCAACCTAGCTTACGACTGCCCAGAAGGTGCAGCAGCATGAATCAAGTCTGGCTTCTCGTCAAGAGGAGGATGCTCAATAGTTTGAGCCGATGTGGGGCGTTGATGGCGAGCGCGAGTTTGGATCTGCACAGGTTGACCCGTCTCAATTGACTGGTAAAGCGCTTGAATGATAGAAACATCAATCAACCCTTCCGTCCCAGATGGTTCTGGATCTTTATCTTCGAGAATACAATCAGAGAAGTAGGTAAATTCAGCTGCTAGTTGATCGTGAGCCTCAAAGGTACGCTCTTGAGTTTCACCATTAATTGTTAGGTAATGCTTGATTTCTCCCTGCCAAGGATATGCAGGATTTACTCGTAAATCGCCTTGAGTACCTACAATCTGATAGGTTGAAACACTTGCCCCTCCAAAGCTACAGGTAAATGTTGCCAATCGCTCATTGGGAAAACGCAAGATGACGCTAGTCATTTCTTCGACTTCACTAAAACGTTGTTCTCCCTTATTGGCAGCTACAGCAAATACTTCAATTGGTTCATCTTGCAATAGATAACGTGCAGCATTAATGCAGTAGATGCCAATATCATAGAGCGTGCCACCACCAGTGACATCTCGTAAACGAATATTGCCTTCTTCTACTTGCTGAGTAAAAACTGAGTTGAAAATCCGTGGTTCACCAATTTGCTTTGAGCGCACAATTTCGACTGCTTGTAAATTGGCTTCTTCTAAATGTAAGCGGTAGGCAATCATCAGCTTCACATTGTTGTCATTGGCAGCTTTAATCATTGCCTCACACTCTTGTTCAGTGGTTGCCATTGGCTTCTCACATAACACATGAATTGCCTGATTAGCAGCCCGCACAGTGTAGTCGCAATGCAAGTGATTGGGCAGCGCAATATAAACTGCATCAATCTCGCCGCTTGCCAGACAGTCCTCATACTCCTCGTAGGAATAAGTATGCTCAATACGATACTTTTTGCTCAGTTCTTCGTTTTTAGTGGGATCATCTGAAACCAATGCGACTAATTCCGAATTTTCGGCGTGGACAAAGGAAGGTAAGGCGGCTTGTTGGGCAAACCAACCTAAACCAACAACGGCATAACGAATTTTGCCCTTACTATTTGCAGCAGTCATATTTATACTCTCTCATGAAGGAATAGCTTGGTAATTTGAACGCACCAATTACGTGCATTTTGTAACTAACTGTTTATAGAAACATTTAGAAAAATGGCATTATTATGTTGCTAATGCAGCTTCTATATCTGGCATCAATTTAGCTTTAGTTTCCTGAAATTCCTGACCCAATTCAGTTAGCTCTTGCTCGCTCATACATTCGCGCACAGCATTAAAAATTTCGCTTTCTTCTTCTTCTACATGATGAGCAACTGTTTCCTGCAATTCACTCATTTTTTCTTTAAACTCAGAGTCAGTAGGCTTAAGCGCCTTAATCTCCTCTAAAATCACTGAAACTTCTTCATGTTCTTCTTCAGCTTCTTCAACATATTGTTCAGTTTCTTCGTATTCTCGCAAAGCTGGGTAGAAGACTAATTCTTCAGTTCTAGCATGTAAGCTCAATGCTATATAGATTTGATTGAACTGCTCAACTAATTTTGCACCTTTAGCCTTTTCTGCTTCCGCAAAAAGTTTCTCAACTTGGCGATGTTCTGCTTCAATTAATGAAAGAATGTCTGTTGCTTTAGTTTTAGCCATTTTTCCCCTCAGTAATAATCAATTTATAGGGCTGAGAATTTGGAGATTGATCAATGGGATCTCGTATATTCTCAATGACTTGCTAAATTAAAACCTCATTCTTTGAGTAAGCTTTAATTTAGACTTAAGGAATATTTGTGATATTTCACCTTGAATCAAATTCATAACCTCAGCATGAGGAATGCTGAGTATGTAGCATTAGCAGCCCAAGGCTACAACCCAAACCTTGAACGCTAGTTGAAGATCCTCACACGGTACAGTATTAAATTGGTCTTGCACCTTAGCTCAACTTTATCCATTTTTGTTGAAACACCAAAGTAGCTGACGTTGAAACCTTTAGTGGTATAAGTCCTGAACACAACTAAGTTCTGCTTGTCTTTGATGTTATGACAACTAACCTCTACAAACAGGGATTATTGCTTCTGCGTCAAGCGCTTGATAATTCCACAGATGACTTTTGCCCTGAGTAATGGGAAGCTATTGAAGAATTACTCCAGGAGTGATCGCATCTGAGAAATTTTTGATGCGTGCTACCAAGAAGCAAGCGATCGCTCAAAACTTCCCATTGATTAATTCCCTATTACACTTCTTGGCTTTTTAGAACAAATTTTAGATGAAAACTGGTTTCCTAAGTAGAACTAGTGCAATTTGGCAAATATGATGGCAAGGCAAAGTTTTTTTATCCCACGTTCATGAGCTGCGAACATTTTTATTCGTTGTTCAAGTGAGAGTTTTCGCAACTGGGAAAACAGATAAATATCGGCATCGATACTGGTATCAGCGCCTTGCGGTCGATAATTTAGTTTTGCGCCTATCTGCGAGGAGGCATTTTCAGCAGTTGCAACATCAAAAGTTATTAAACGTTGTTCTGAGGTCATAATACTCAACTTGATGTGCGCTTAAACGCGATCGCCTAGATTAAGTACTGCATTGTATCCAAAATGAACAGAAAATAAGTGCAAATACTTTTTAACTTTATTTAATTGTGTTGCACAGTCTGCTTTTTATCATAACTATACGTAACCACCCATTGCTTCTCTACCAAACCCGATTAAAATAAATACGCAACTTGGGCTTCCATAGGAGTTATCGAGCAGTGCAGCCGGATTTAATAGGCTTGGAAATTAGCAAGGGGGAACTGAGACGTTTGACTGGCTTCGATCCAGAAGACGTTTTTCGTCCCTCTGTTTTGCGAGATAGCAAAAAGCGATTAGGGTTTTTGATCAATGAAATGCTGGTAACGCTGGCGTTAACGCCAATAATTGTGGGCTTTGTTTATGCGTTTATTATTCTGCCGACAATTGGTTCTTCAATTCGACTAGGAATTCTTCTACTAATTTTAGTGCCAATGCCGATATTAGTGGGGCGATGGCTGTGGCGGCAGTTGTCCTGCCCCGAAGGACTGACAATACTTTTAGATGAAGTTGATAAATATCATGACCTGATTAGCGCCATAGATATTAATGACCAATTGGCAGCATCAGGAAACGTAGAAAGCAGTATCCATGACCGAGATAAAGTAACCGCTGCCCTGCAACTGATTAGAGAAGATTTAGTCCGCGCTCTGAAAACGGAACGAATTTTGCGAGATAATAAAAAATTGCTTGCTAATAACCAAGAGTTATTTGTCAATAATTTAGCCAGTCTGCAAGCTTTACAAGTTAGTAGTCAAGCAGGCGAATACGCTCAACTGCTAAATCAATCATTGCAAATTGCGATCGATGTCCAAGCAGAAATCAGAAAATTGCACAAAGGCTGAGTAGAGTTTTTCTTTGCTGATGACTTTCTTAAAAAACAATCGCCCCGTTGACTTAAATGAGCAACAGACCCAAAATAATTGTCTTGGATGATGACCCGACGGGTTCTCAAACAGTCCACAGCTGCTTGCTGCTAATGCACTGGGATGTAGACACTCTACGCGGCGGGTTACAGGATGATTCGCCAATTTTCTTTGTGCTGACTAATACTAGATCGCTAACGCCAGAGTCAGCTGCATCTGTCACCACAGAAGTTTGTCAGAACCTGAAAATCGCTTTGAATGCTGAAGGAATTGACGATTTTTTGATTGTCAGCCGTTCTGATTCTACTTTGCGGGGACATTATCCTATTGAAACTGATGCGATCGCACAAGAACTCGGCCCTTTTGATGCTCATTTTCTTGTACCAGCTTTTTTTGAAGGCGGACGCATCACCCGCGACAGTGTGCATTACTTAATTATTGGCGGTGTACCTACCCCAGTCCATGAAACCGAATTTGCCCATGATTCAGTCTTCAGCTACCATCACAGTTACTTACCCAAGTACGTCGAAGAAAAGACTCAAGGACGAATTAGTGCCGAAGCTGTAGAAAGGTTTCTCCTAGCTGATATTCGTGCTGGTAGTTTGGAACGGTTGTTACAACTTAATGGTAATGAGTGCGCTGTTGTAGATGGTGAAACTCAAGACGATCTCAACCGCTTTGCAGTAGATATATTAGCAGCAGCAAGTCAAGGGAAACGCTTTCTATTTCGCAGTGCAGCAAGTATTTTAACGGCTTTAGCCGCATTACCACCCCAACCTATTGCTGCTGAAAATATGGCACAGTACGTGCGACAAGGCAAACCAGGTGCAGTGATTGTTGGTTCTCATGTCAAAAAGACTACTCAGCAATTAGAAGCGCTGTTGCAAGTAGAAGGAACAGTAGGAATCGAAGTGAATGTAGCACGATTACTTGATGATGCAAATCAATCTGCGGCATTGCTAACTGAAATCAAAGAAAGTACACGGGCGGCACACGAAGCTGGCAAAACACCAGTGGTTTATACTAGCCGTCAGGAACTGAGTTTTAAAGATGTCAACACACGATTGGAGTTTGGGGCAAAAGTTTCAGGTTTATTGATGGATATTGTCCGTGGTTTACCATCTGATATAGGATTCTTAATCAGCAAGGGTGGTATTACTTCAAACGATGTCTTGAGTACTGGACTAGCTTTAACTTCAGCCCGTTTACTAGGTCAAATTTTAGCTGGTTGTTCAATGGTATTAACGCCATCCGATCATCCTCAGTTTCCTAATTTGCCTGTGGTGCTGTTTCCTGGTAACGTCGGCGATGCTGATGCCTTGGGGACAATTTATCAGAGGTTAACTAAACAGTTTTGAGTCACGAGTCACCGAACAGAGTTCTTGCTGAGTGCGGAGTATAAGAATTGTTGTAGGGTAGTAAAGAAGCAAAATTTTGTCTTTATGACTCAGGACTCGGCACTCTGCACTTTCTGGTTTGAGAATGTTGTTGAATTTTACAACTGATCTAATATTAGTAATTATTCGGAGTGTCCCTTGTCTTTTGGCTAGTACTGCATGACTTCTGATTCTACGATTCCCAATCTAAAGTCAAATTCTGCACTTCCTAATGCAGAATCAAACTCTATCCTTTCTGAGGTAGAGGTAAATCCTACTGTTTCTGATGTAGAGTCAGATTCTATCCTCCCGGATGCTGAGTTAAAATCTGTCCTTCTTTATTTAAAATCAAATACTGTCCTTGCGGATGTAGAGTCAAATCCTGCTAACCCGGATGTAGAGTCAAATACTGATGTCGCATCAGATTTTATCCTTACTGATTTAAATCCCAATGAATCAGCAATACCAGGGCATCGTGTAAATGATAATACTCAAGTCCAGTTAAAAAGTAAGGAGGGACGACTATTATTAATTTTGCCTCCGGAATCTCAAGGATCTGCCTCAGAACTGAGTTGGTCTGATATTTGGCAACAAATAAGGCAACGTCTGAATGCAGGCGATCGCTTCCGGATATCTAATACCCCTGTGCATCTAATAGCACAAGACCGCCTAGTAGATGCGAGACAACTCCAAGAACTCGCCGAGGCTTTAAGTGAAGTCCAACTCCGGCTCATCTCTGTCTCGACGAGTCGTCGGCAAACTGCGATCGCTGCCGTAACATCTGGGTATTCTGTAGAACAATTACAGCCCGTAACTTCCCTAGTTTCTGAACCAACGGCTACAGCCATACCCCAGGCAGATGCCCTCTATCTGGAAATGACAGTCCGTTCTGGAGTAGAAATTCGTCATCCTGGTACAGTAATTCTCTTGGGAGATTTAAACCCAGGTGGTATTGTAATTGCAGATGGAGATATTATTATCTGGGGTCGCCTACGTGGAATTGCTCATGCTGGTGCTGGAGGCAATCGTGAGTGTCTGATTATGGCCTTGCAAATGGAACCAACCCAATTGCGGATCGCAGATGCTGTAGCTAGGGCACCAGAAAAACCGCCAATGCAGTTTTCTCCAGAGGTGGCACATATTACGCCCCAAGGAATTCGCATCGCTAGGGCTACTGATTTTTCCAGAAACCAATTCACCAAGAGCAATCAAGAGCCATAAATATTTACTTAAAGAATGAAGTATATAAGTAAGGATGAAATAAGACAAATATTCATGCCTCGCCATCATCAGGGAGACCAGATATTTCTTCATACTTGATACGATACTTCATACTTTATACTGCAATTTACTGTTTTATATTTCCTGAACCCTTATTGACCGCATTTCTATCATGACTCGCATTATTGTGATTACCTCCGGCAAAGGAGGAGTGGGTAAAACCACCGTTTCAGCAAATCTGGGCATGGCTTTAGCCAAAATGGGGCGTCAAGTTGCCTTGGTTGATGCGGATTTTGGTCTGAGAAATTTGGATTTGCTGCTAGGGTTGGAAAACCGCATCGTCTATACTGCGGTAGAAGTCTTAGCCAGAGAGTGCCGCCTAGAACAAGCCTTGGTGAAAGATAAGCGCCAACCAAATCTCGTACTCCTGCCGGCAGCCCAAAATCGCTCCAAAGATGCAGTCACGCCTGAACAGATGAAGTTATTGGTGAATGCACTAGCGCAAAAATATCAGTACGTGATTATTGATAGCCCTGCCGGCATTGAAAATGGGTTTAAAAATGCGATCGGCCCGGCAAAAGAAGCTCTAGTTGTCAGCACACCAGAAATTTCCTCAGTTCGTGATGCTGACCGGGTAGTAGGTTTACTAGAAGCACAAGGTATCAAGCGTGTTCATTTAATAATTAACCGCATCAGACCCGCAATGGTGCAGGCAAATGATATGATGTCAGTGCAAGATGTTCAGGAACTTCTCGCCATTCCCCTGATCGGGGTAATCCCTGACGACGAGCGTGTTATTGTATCTACCAATCGCGGCGAACCCTTAGTTTTAGCGGAAAATCCCTCTTTAGCTGCCACAGCCTTTGAGAACATTGCTCGTAGATTAGAAGGGGAAAGTGTCGAATTTCTGGAGATCGACTCGTCCCAAGACAGCATCTTCGCCCGTCTACGAAGGTTGTTGTGGACAAAGATTGTTTAACTTACTTTTCCAGTCTCCGCCCCAGACCTATTCGTAATGATTGAACTTCTAGAACGACTTTTTTCTCGCGGTCCTGATAGCAGTCGAACTCAAGTTAAACGTCGCCTGCAATTGGTGATTGCTCACGATCGCGCTGACTTAGATCCTCAAACGTTGGAAAAAATGCGGAAAGAAATCCTAGATGTAGTCTGTCGCTATGTAGAAATTGAGACAGAGGGCTTGGAGTTCTCCTTAGAAAGCAACCAGCGAACTACAGCTTTGATTGCCAACTTACCTATCCGCCGGGTGAAAGGTGCTATACCTGAGTGGGAAAGAGGTGATAAGCCTGTGTAATTTTAATTTTAAGTATTTCATATTTAGGATGTAGTGAAATCATCCTCAATTCCGATAAATCATACCAACTTTTGGATTAATTAAAAGTATTTACAAAAAAAGATTCTACGTCAGATGAGTTGAGATAGCACAATATTTTAGCTAAATATACTTACATACAGGTATTATCGAGACTATATTTAAGCTTGTATGTCACGCCTTCAAGTAAGCTTTTTTCGGATCATTTTGCTTGTATCTGCTTCGATTTTTATCGGGCTGGCTGCTTTGTTTGGGGTGATAGTTGTTACAATAGACCTCTTGCAAAAGTCGCTCAGGAAGATTGGGTTTGGGTGAGATGAAGCTCATAATTGTAGAGAGCAGCAATCAGATTAAACCGCAAACTAAATCGTTTTCGACGATTTCTATAAGTCAGAGACAAAATTTTAAATACCTTCAGCTTGCGATTTACATGCTCACCTAAAACTCTAATTTTGGCTAATTCTTGATTGCTCTTTTTATCCTCATAACTTAATTTACCTCCTTGGGGCTTTTTCTTAGGAATCCGACTATTACCATGTAGTTTTTGAATACCTTGTTGAAGAAGAATTCAGAAGTCAGAATTCAGGAGTCAGAATCAATCAGTCGGGGATTCAGACCCGCGACTGATTGAAGACCACCAAATTTTCAATTTGGTGGAGGTCTTAAACCCGGTGATTCAATTTACGGTTCAAGGTCAGCAGTATGAAGAACAAAGTGAGCCTTGCGTTATAAAATGCCGTCCTTGTCAAGATTCAAGGCGTAAAAATTGTCCCAGAGATCCTCAATTTAACAAGGGACAAATCGTAAAGGTTTGGTACGATCGCACCAAACCTTAAAACACTATTATTGCAACCACTGCACCTGCTCAATCTAGCTTGGGAGATGCTATTAAAATATTTTGTTCTCTAGCAGTGCCGATTGGAGTTTTGCTTGTGGTTGCAAAAGTGATGCTGGATGCTATAAAGCAGCTTGGAAAGACTCAGGAGTAACCTAGTCGGTCACTGTCCTAAGCCTTACTGACAATAAATGCGGCTCATGAAAGGGAAATTATTAAGATTTTCTTTCCCTAAATTATCGATAAGCAACTTGTGGGCCTGCCCAAATTTCTGTAACCTTTTTACCAAAAGTAATCGGCTGATCGTCGTTTGTTGTTGTTACAGTTTTGCCATCATTAGCAACTTGCATTAGTGGCCAGTTTTCCTCGCCCAATTCACCTGCACGGAACAACACGTTATCTGGTTGGCTTTTACTCCAGCCTAACAATACGGCGATTTTCTCATGTTCTTCCTCATTAGCTGGAGCTACTGTGTTAGCGTGATTTTTTTGCCGATCCCAAATCACTGCACTATCTGTAGAATCACCTGTGTTAAATATACCTTCAAACTTGCGTGCTAAGAAGCGATCGCCTTTTTCTGACCAGCTAACTGGAACTAATACCCCAATCTGACCATTCGTATCAGTTTCTTCTGACGCCACCGCCTTTATAGCCTTTACCTTTAATAAAGGATCGCTAACAGGAGTCGTTGAAGCCATCACCCACAATTTCTTGGTTTGCATATCTTGGACAAACAGAACGCTGGTGACACGGCTGTTATACATTTGGGGTTTTACTTCTAGTTGCACCCGGCTATAAACAGCATATTTACCATCTGGAGAAACCACGGGTATGCTGCGATAGTGACGCACTCCAGAACCACCCTTAGAACCAATTGCCTCTTGAGTAGCTGTAATCCATTTCCAAGGAATAGGATGAGGACTACCTATAGGATCTATTTGTTCTGCTTGGGACTCATCAACTGGTTCAGTAGCAGGTATTTCCGTAGTTGTGTTTGGTTGTGATTCTCTAAGAGTTGGTGCTACTTGAGTTGCTGTCAATGATTTAGTAAAAAACTTTTCTTTCGAGAAAGATTTTTTTTGTCCTTTCAAAGACTTGACATTAGCAGCTTTGAGTTTTCGTACTAAATTAAGTTGACTAACAGGAACATCTGTTAATGGTGCGAGTTCAACTGCTGCCAAAGTATCAGGAACAGTTAAATCGCTGCTTGATAGATAAGTATCTACATCTATTTGAGGCAAAGGCTCAATTTTATCCGCTGGTAATACTTGCGGTTCCTGGACAGCAGTACTTTGTGTTGGCACAGAATCAAATTTTTCTGTTGAGGAGTTGATTTGATCTGTTTTTAATATTTCGGCTATCTCAGGTTCCCCAACTACAGCTATTTCCTTTAATACAGAGTCAGACTCTCCAGTTATCGAAGTTAGTTTAGCTACTTCTGATCTTACTGAGTTCGAGTGACCCGATGCCCCTAGCAAGGGTGCAATCAATATCACAACGACAACGTAATTGAGAAATGGTTGCGCGCGGAACCATCCTGACAGCAAAAGGGGTTTAAGCATTTGTAGACTCTCTAGAGGGGGCGGTTGCTATGTGAGAAGCAATACCTATACAGCAATGGGGCAGGCGGTAATTATATGTATAACAAGAAACTAAAAGCAATGACTAGATAATTTCTTCAAAGTTTGCAGAGTTTTACAAAAATTAAGTATCATTGTCTACACCTTTTATTACTCAGGTACTGAATATTTTTCTGTAAAAATATGCGAGTATAGTAAATATGCTGAGAACTCAGTAATTACTACACGATATATAATGTTGCTATACCCAATAAGACCAAAAACAGGTATTGGTTAAGGGAAATGCTGGGTATACATTAGGCGAATAACGCTGGCAACCAAGAGTTAGATAACTTGGCTATTGGGGATCGTACTAGCGTTCACTAGTACGCAGCAAAGAAGCCAGGTTATACGCTAGATATGACAGCGCTAACCCTCATGATGGTAAACGTGAGGCGTTAATTAAAAACCTGGGGAAGCGGACGCATAATACATCATACTCAAAAAATATTGTTGTCAGCAACCCAAATTTAGAAATTGCAATCTAAACTACAAAAATAGCTAAAAGATGCAATATTTTTTTTAGAAACCCAACTGCATTTAAAGTCAATTTTGGGAAAACGATCAGGAACACAACAAAATTTACTCGGTAGATGCTCTAGCGGTTCGTGACGAAAAACCACTAAGTGATTAGGCTCACTAAAGGTAGATGCAGTTAATACTAGCTGTTACACTTGTAAACTTAGCTATTAAGTTAATCAAGCAGCCTTTGGTTTCACGAATACGAAGATATTGTACCACCAAACAGCCGATATTTTTTATAGCAAATCAACTCTGTTTTGCAACTACTGTCCAGAATACAGGAGGCTGCTAAATCCTGGCTTGGTGAATTCTGTTTCAACATGCAACTTAAATGTTGTCAGTTATCAGGGGCGCACTTACCATTAACTAATAGACAGGAGTGCAAAAGGAACTTTTGCAATCCTGTAGGGTAAGAGGCAAAGGGAAAGGGAAAATTCCATCCCTTGCCCCCTTACCCTTTTCCGCACTTCTGCAAGAAGTCTAATGACTAACGATTAACAACTAATTATTAATGAAAATCGTATTTTTTGGTACACCCCAGTTTGCTGTGCCCACGCTGGAAAAGTTATTGAATCATTCAGAATTTGAGGTGTTAGCAGTTGTCACCCAACCAGATAAACGCCGGGAACGCGGAAATAAACTGACCCCTTCACCAGTAAAAGCGATCGCTACTGCTCACAACTTACCAGTATGGCAACCCGAACGGGTGAAAAAAGACACTGAAACTTTAACCCAACTCAAACAATCAGACGCAGATGTGTTTGTTGTTGTCGCTTATGGACAGATTTTATCGTCAAAAATCTTGAATATGCCAAAATTAGGCTGCATTAATGTGCATGGCTCGATTTTACCTAAATATCGCGGTGCAGCGCCGATTCAGTGGTGTTTGTATAACGGTGAGAGGGAAACGGGGATCACAACCATGTTAATGGATGTGGGAATGGATACCGGCCCAATGCTACAAATAGCCACTACACCGATTGGATTACTGGATAATACCCAAGATTTAGCCGAAAGACTAGCTGCGATCGGTGGGGATTTGTTAATAGAAACTCTATTGAAGTTGCAACGCCAGGAAATTCAACCAATTCCTCAAGATAATTTAGCAGCTACTTATGCACCTCTGATTCAAAAACAAGATTATGGTTTGGATTGGTCAAAAAGCGCGATCCAATTACACAATCAAATCAGAGGCTTTTACCCTAACTGCACGGCTACCTTTCGTGACAACCTACTAAAAATCACCGCTTCTGCTCCCCTTGGTTCTGTAGGCGCTCGCGATCTTCCACCAGAATTACAAGAATTAATTCATAAATTGTCTGATTTGTCAAACATATCAGACACACCGGGAGTTGTAGTGAGCATTGTTAAAGGAATTGGGGCGATTGTCCAAACTGGGGAAGGTTTGTTGCTGTTGCGAGAGGTTCAGCTAGCTGGTAAACGTCCCCAGTCGGGATGGGATTTTGTGAATGGTACCCGCTTAACTGTGGGAGAAGTTTTTGGTGCGGGAAGTTGAGGGGTTGGCAATTTTAGATTTTGGGTCGCACCAAAGGTGCGCTTCCAGCACAACTTGAATTTTGGATTTTGGATTAAAGGAAAAATCTAAAATCTAAAATCCAAAATTAAATGGCTCCTAACTTTTCATAAAAGCGGCAAGATTCGCAAGGGCCGTCTGGGTTGACTGCACAGCGAATAATTTCTGAATGAGCATTGTAGCAGCAGGTGGCATCACCGATTACCCAACGTCCCTCAACCAAACTTTTCTCAGATGGTCGTTTAGCAGACTGTACATAAATAGCAATATTATGCAAGCGGTAGCGCCCAGCTTTAAGTTGATATCTATGGCGGCGCTCTAAAACCGCGTAGGTTTTACCTTCAAAATCGAGATAGTTTCCGGGTTGGGGTGTCCAATCAAGTTGCACTCTACCGAGGGACTCACGCGGGTGTGTCAAAATCACCTCGGTTTGTAAAGAGTCTGGCTCCATAAGCTTATGTGATTTGATTTACATTATAAGGATGGTATCGCAATAGCTTTCTTTAGCTTACCGAATTTAGATTACAATTAATGATTCACTCTTCTTTGCGAGAAATATACATCCAGTAGAGATGCAATGCTATACACCCCTACAGATTACGGTAGCCAAAAGTCAGGTAGGATAGATTTGCTCAAGTCACGCAAAGTTTGGTTGAGCGATCGCGCCACTTGGATATGCGCTTCATCCTCTTCTACAGCTAAAATCTCAGATGGCTGACCTTCTCCCAAATAAGACACCACCAAATTCGCCGCCTCCAAACCAGTAACATAAGCCTTTTCCTGTGACCAGGAACCATGACGGTTCACAATCCAATCCCCACTCATAAACACATTCTCAAAACTTGTTTTAGCGGGCAACATATAACGATAGCTACCAGGTGCAAAGTGGGTCACTGCCTGAGGTAGCCGAATTACACTGCTATCAATTATCTTTGCCTGCCGAAACGCTGGCACACAAGTTGCTAAATAACCCTGAACTATTGGTAAAATCTCCTCATCACTCAAACTGAGAAACTGATTTGCGTGATAGAAATCAGCTTCAATCACCGTTCCTGGCTCATCTCGATATTCATCATGCAAGGCATTCAAATCAAAAAATGTCCAACCTGTAGTTGCGTCGAATCCAAAGCAAGCATTAGAAGGACGAGGAATATCAATTTTGCGGTCAAACCATAGCCGCGTTGCTAAAACATCAATTGCTCCCAAATTGCTCAAATTACGGAATTCTTCACGACTTTGTAAACTAGGGCTAGTTGAGACAATTTTCTTCATCCCTGTGATCCCAACCGCAAAAATCACCGCATCTGCATCAAAAGCTTCATCACCGCAAACCACACCCTTTGCTCGATGATTACTATCAACAATTAAGTCTGTAACTCGACGCTTGGGTAAGACTCGCACACCAGCTTTTTCAATACGTTCCACCCAAGGACGAAATATCTTTTCTCCGACAGTTCCCCGACACCAAACTACATCAAAATCCGGTTGATGAGCCAGAATAAAAAAGTAAAGCATCCCTAAAGTTGCTGCGGCTGAACATTGTTCACCAGGGGCAAACAAGCCCACTAATAACATTGGTTCAAAAGCCTCGCGGTAAAGCCGTGCAGAAACGTTAAAGTCTTTGAACAATTCACGGGCAGTTACAAAGTCATAGCGTCGCCAAGCTGCATCAGAATTGTCAAAATCAACCACAGCATAAAGTAAAGGCAGGGCGCTGAGACGGTCAATTAGTGGCAGCCGCTTAAACTGAGTGTAAAGAAAAGTTCCTAGTGGAGAGGGAAGTCGCGGTAAGTCTTGAAAAATTGGTGATTCAACTTCCAAACCTGCTGGCGAATATTGCGAAGAACGAGTCCAAGTAGTAAAAGGATTAATTCCTAATTCATTGATTAGGGAAAAAATATTTTTGTAAGGATACCAGAAGCCATGAATGCCAGCTTCAACAGATTTTCCGGATGCTGTTTGCCAACCTGCCACCAATCCACCTGGATAGGGGCCTGCTTCTAGAAGTGTCACATCATAACCTTGTTTTGCCAAATGGTAGGTTGCTCCTAAGCCAGCCCAACCAGCACCTACAACTACCACCCGTTTTTGTTGTGACCCTTCTACCATCACAGCCTCCAATTGTTGCAGTCCATCAACTAATGTATACGAACTTGTGTTCTGATCAGGCGACGGGTTGTTATTATAGCGATTTTCGTACCCTGCGGGTTCGCTGAAAGCGTTCTCGTAAGAGTAGCCGCTACGCGTCTATGGATGCAATAGACGCTTTGAGCGCACATCTGTGCACCCCTGCTACATTCCATCGAATTATAGACTTTGAAAAAAGACTAAGGGGAAGCGGTTCAGTAAAAATCACTTGCGGTTAATGCTGAGTTAAGAGTATAACAGAAAACAGACTTGACTATTAATGAGGAATAATCTTAATGACTCAATTAACAAATCCAAAACTCAGTCTGAATGACTATGAATTACGAGATGGTATTTATTTTCCTAGCGACTATGAACAATTGAATAATACTCAACATAAAAAAACATGGGACGCAATTGGTAAAACATATTATGGTTCCCAAAAAATTGAAAAAGTTGCAGAAACATCGCCCATTAAACAAGATTACACTCTGCTAACTGGCACGCCTGGAGGTACTTGGAACAAATTTCCATTGAATAAATCTGTTGGTTCTATTCTGGAAATTGGTTCTGGTTATGGTCGTGCACCTTTACATCTCTCTAAAGCGAAAAACCTGAGATGTGAGAAATATTACGGAATTGATATTTCTGAACCTTTATTACGGCGGTTAATCAAGGTTAAACAAGAATATGATTTTTTTCCAGAAGCTGAATTTAACTTGATTTGCACTTCTGCTGAAATATTGCCTTTAGAAGATAATTCTATAGATTTGGTAATTTCTAACTGCGTTTTTATGCATATCCCAGATGCACAATTAAGAAAATTGCTGGCTGATATCTCTCGGGTGCTAAAACCTGGTGGAATTTTTGTTTTTAATCATTCCTTTCACAACAAATCTTGTCCTTCTCATATTATCCATAATTTTGTGAGAAAGCTGAACCCCTTTGTGAGAAATCCAGTTTATCTAAAGCAATATTCAGCCACTGAAATAGAGGAAATGTTAGCTACTGTTGGTATAAAAACGAAGTGTCCACAATACATTGTCGAACCAACAGAAGAATATGCAATTTTGCCGGAAACCATCAAAGGAATCCCAGTACCATTTGCTAAAGCCATCAACAGAAGTCTCAAGCCATCAGGTAATTTAAAAGAAACTTTGGCTTATGGTTTCAGTGCCTACAGCAGTAAACTGGACTAATTAAGAAAATCTCTTGTTGTCATAATCAACTGAATACAAATAATCTATAGAAGCACAACAATGTTGTGCTTTTATTTTGACAAAAATCCTCATTAACGTTGCTTTGAATTTTTGGCTTGGAGTCTGATTATCTAGTCTAAAATCCAGGCAGTTATCAAGGGATGAATTCTTAGTGATATCTAGCAACGTTTTTACTATTAAATATGGTTAAAAAAGTAATCCGCTTAAATTGACCAATAGATGGAAGGCTACATATTTTTGCTCCACAAGCAAAATATACTTGTAGAATATGCGGAATTTCAACATTATATGGTCTAGGACAGTGTTGAGGTAATTCTATAATAAATTCTGAGTTTGGATAAACCAAAATATTTGGATGCATCAAATTCTTTTGCTGAAAATGATTATAAGCACAACGAGCTTGTAAAGGACTTTGCGTTTTAAATGTTACACGTCCCAAAAAATATTGGTTTTTACTCCAGACAAGATAATTTGCTAAACCCTTCCAAAGTAATAAAAGTGCCTGAATATTACGGTATTCTTTTGCTATACATGCACGCCCAAGTTCTACAGTTTCCTGAAGTATAGAATCAGGAATGTCATTGATATTAAAATATTTAGCAGCACTAAAGCCCAAGGCTTGAGAAGCCATTGTATAAGATTGCATTCGGTAATTCCCAACTATTTTACCAGTTGGTTTGAAGATGAGTATCAAATGATGACAAAATGTATCGAATTCATCTTGATCTCTCTGGGTAAGGTTAGAAGCAGAATATTCTAAGCCTAGTTCAATATTAAAAATTTCAAAGCGCAACCGAAAAATAGATTCTAATTCTTCTTTTGTAGAAGCAAGCCGGAGAATATACTTTTCGGTTTCAATTACTGGGAAATTTTTGAGAAGATAGTTAGACGTTAGTGGAAATTTAGTGTTCATTCTAGAGTTTCTCATTAATAAATAATCATTCTATCGGCACAATATTTGTTGATTGTTTAGCATTGCATGACCATACATCTTAAGTTAGTTAATAACAAATATTTTATATTTAATTAGTCTGCAAAAGTAAAGAAAAAAACGTATTTTTTAGGACAAAATTCCTGGAATTATGTCTTCAAGAAGACTATCGCTTATGGATTTAACAATATTAAATACTAATTAGTAGAAAATTCATCAAGATAATACGAAGTTGTATATGACGTGACTCAGCTATTTATTTTTGATATGTATTAATCGAATTTAAGATAAGCGTAATCGAGCAGGGGAAGAGTGAAAATTTACAACTGAGGATTTGGCACTCTCCATGACGATGTTTTAACGGGTATAACTTCCACTCTGACACTTTATACTCAACCGGACGAGAATCTTGTTTAAAGCTTGGATAGTTTTTGTAATGTAGTTTACCAACTTTTTACAACATATTGCAGCTAAAGTTGGTAAATTATGGATTAGTTGAGCTAATTCTTGCCCAGACAACTATGCCATTGGATTTATCGCCTCTTTGGATATCACTCAAAACTTCGTTACTTGCCACATTTATCACCTTCTTCTTGGGTATCGCTGCTGCTTACTGGATGCTGGGATATCGTGGCAAAGGTAAATCGTTGATTGAAGGTATCTTTATTGCGCCCCTGATTTTACCGCCTACGGTTGTGGGTTTCTTGTTGCTGCTATTTTTTGGCAAAAATGGCCCTGTAGGGAAACTCATGCAGGCTTTTGACTTCACCATCGTCTTTACTTGGTATGGTGCAGCGATCGCAGCCACGGTAGTTTCTTTCCCTTTAATGTATAAAACTGCACTGGGAGCCTTTGAGCAAATAGATGCTAATATGCTGCGAGTAGCTAGAACCCTTGGTGCAACTGAAGCCACAATTTTTTGGCGCATCAGTTTACCCTTAGCACTACCCGGCATTGTCGCTGCCACAATGCTCGCTTTTGCCCGTGCTTTGGGAGAATTCGGCGCAACATTGATGCTGGCTGGTAACATTCCCGGACAAACGCAGACAATCCCAATGGCAATTTATTTTGCGGTGGAAGCGGGAGCAATGGACGAGGCTTGGTTTTGGGCGATCGCAATTATGGTGATTTCTCTATCTGGAATTATTGCAGTCAACTTCTGGCAAGAATTGAGGGAAAAGAGCAGGGGAGCAGGGAGCAGGGAGCAGGGAGCAGGGGGAGAAATTCTTTATACTCCACACTCTAGCTTTGAATCTAGTGGATTGTTTGTCAACATTGAAAAAATCCTTCCTAGCTTTCATTTAAAAGTTGCTTTCACTACTGATAAGCAACCTTTGGGATTGTTAGGGGGTTCTGGAGCAGGTAAAAGCATGATTTTGCGCTGTCTTGCGGGGATAGAAACACCCACAATTGGGCGCATAGTTCTAAATGGCAGAGTTCTGTTTGACTCGGAACAGGGAATTAATTTACCCAGCCGCGATCGCCGCATCGGTTTTTTAGTACAGAATTATGCTCTCTTTCCGCACATGAATGTGGCGCAAAATATCGCTTTCGGCTTGCCCAAAAAACTATCTGCTGGGAGTATTAGAGTACAGGTAGAGGAGCAACTAATAGCGATGCAGTTGCAGGGATTAGGCGATCGCTATCCGCACCAACTTTCTGGGGGTCAACAACAACGGGTAGCTTTGGCAAGAGCATTGGCAAGTCAACCGGAAGCATTGCTTTTAGATGAACCGTTTTCGGCACTTGACACCCATCTACGTAGTCAATTAGAGCAGCAAATGACAGAAACTCTTGCTGGCTACCAAGGTGCGACTCTATTTGTCACTCATAATATGGAAGAAGCCTATCGGATTTGCCCAAATCTGTTGGTATTGGAGCATGGTAGAGCCGTTCATTATGGCAGCAAACATGATATTTTTCAGCATCCTGCTACTGTGAGTGTTGCTCAACTCACTGGATGCAAAAACTTCTCCCGTGCTGTTCTCCAGTCATCACAACAGGTGGAAGCGACTGATTGGGGTTGTAATCTTCAAGTCATTGAACCAATTAAGAGCGAATTATCCCACGTCGGCATTCGTGCCCATCAGTTCATTTTTACCAACGATTCATCACAAGAAAATACCTTTGCCTGCTGGGTAGTACGAACAAGTGAAACGCCCCATCGAATGACGTTGTTTCTCAAACTACATTCAGCTGGCAAGAATTCTCAAGATTACCATCTGCAAGCTGAAGTCTTCAAAGAAAAATGGGTGACCATGAAAGACCAACCTTTTCCTTGGTATGTGCGTTTAGATCCTCTGCGCTTGATTTTGATGGAGTGAACGCAGAGATACACGTAATATCGTGTCCGGTTAAAGACTGATCGTGAAGACCGCAGAGGAGCAGAGGCGAGGGATTTTTAGGTTTTCTGAATAGATTCGGGAATTATAACTAATTAGCCGGACATGATATAACAGAGGGCATTGCATATTTAGGCGTTTCATAAAATGCTTGTGGAGGGTTGGGTTAAACTACGACCTGAAAGTAGTCAAATTCCAGTTCACTGTGAAGCAAGAATCGTATCGGCTAAAAGGCGATCGCTGCTGATATTTTCCAATTAGACCATATACTAGCGCACAAGTTAGAAAGTATGTGGTTAGCAAAAATAAATACTAATCAATTGACTATAGCGATCCGAAATTATTTATGAATAAATATCATAATTATTAAGCTTAGGTAAGTAAAAAACTTATTGATAAATTGGGGTTAAATCTAAAGCAGGCGAATAGCTATTTTTCTTTTTCAATTTCACAATTTAATGAGCCTAGATAATCTTGAATTTGCTGTGAGTGATTATCGTTTGCACATCCCGATTTTATTATCTATTGGGAGAATATCAGGCGAGCAAAAGGTTTAGACTCAGACAGGCTGAGATTATTGATAATAGTATCAATAAGGTTGATTTGGACACTAGCTTTAGAAGCGATCGCGAAATATAGAAATGAGCTTCAATGGCTAAAAGCTTTGTTTTAGTTGGATTATAGAAAATATCAAGATTTTCAAATTAACCTGCAAAATGTACTTTCTATGTGTAGTGTTATATGACTTATACATGTTACAAATCAGTAATATTACTGTGGTAATCATTGGCTTTTGTAAATACTCTTAGGTTGATTAGCTCGTTCGTTGTGCAAAAAGATTGTTAATTATGTTCGATTACTTGTCACAAAGCAATCCAACATAATTAACAGTATTTTATTACTCTCATTAGAGAATATTTAAAACCTTGTTTTTCCGTGCTTGGTTCCAAACGAGAGTTTTTTAGATTCACTAATCAAGCGAGGCTTTGAAAAAGATTCAAAGTCAGGATACTTTTTGTCTAATCAGAGATAAAAAAGAATATTAATCACATGCTTATTCTTTACCAGGCAAGAATTTCAACGCAGTTTTTGTGTAATTAGTTCTGTGGAGATTAGCTTTCACCTGTATTCCTCCAAGAATTCAAGCATTTCTATTTCGAGATTTAGTTAGTGTGATTATTTACGGACTGATTCCCCTGATTCATCGCACAACGAATTGCACACCCTCTGTCTTTCTTTGTAAAAGCTAAACTTTCAGTAATCCTAAATTATGTTGGACACAATACCTAGCAAGAGCGCTACCAATTCTGCTCAAAACCTGGATGAGAAAACTTCTGCTAATCGCCTAGTTTTCATCGATTCACAGGTGGACAACTACCAAACCTTGGTAACAGGTGTTTTGCAGAATACTTCTGTCGTAGTTCTAGATAACGATCGGGATGGCATTGAGCAAATTAATCAAGTGCTGGCGTTGCATCGGGGAATCAATAGTCTGCATATTGTTTCTCATGGTGCACCAGGACGAGTCTATTTAGGGAACAGTCAACTCAGCCACGAAACACTCAATCGTTATGCAGCACAACTTATGGGTTGGGCAAGTGCGTTGAGTGCAGATGCACAACTGCTACTGTACGGTTGTGAAGTAGCTCAAACAGAGCAAGGCATGGCATTTGTCCAGTGCCTGAGCGAACTGACAGGTGCAGTAGTAGTGGCATCTGATAATTTAACGGGCAGTGCTGCATTAGGCGGTGACTGGAAACTAGAAGTGAACATGGGGGTAATTGCTCCTTCTTTAGCGTTCCAGCCAGAAGTTATGGCAGCCTACGCTTCAGTACTAGCTGTAGTACTTCCTGACACCAGCTTTAGCAGTGATGGTAAAGTCACTACTGATTTAGGCTTCATCGCTATTGATATCGGCCGCAGTGTTGCTTTACAAACCGACGGCAAAATTATCGTTGCAGGAGACAGCAACGGTGACTTTGCTTTAGTGCGTTACAACACTGATGGCTCGCTCGACACCAGCTTCAACAGTGATGGCAAGGTTACTACTGATTTAGGCTTACTTGCCGTCGACATCGGCTACAGCCTTGCTATACAAGCGGATGGCAAGATTCTCGTTGCCGGAACTAACGGCACTGACTTTGCTCTAGCGCGTTACAACAGCGATGGCTCACTCGATACTAGTTTTAGTAGTGACGGCAAGGTTACTACTGGTTTCGGTCTTACCATTGACATCGCCCACAGCACTACTGTACAAGCAGATGGCAAGATTATTGTCGCCGGAACTGACGGCACTGACTTTGCCCTAGCGCGTTACAACAGTGATGGCTCACTCGACACTAGTTTTAGTAGTGATGGCAAAGTCACTACTGATTTGGGCTTACTTGCCGTCGACATTGGCTATAGCACTGCTGTACAAGCAGATGGCAAGATTATTGTCGCCGGAGTGAGTAACGGTGACTTTGCTTTAGCACGTTATAACAGCAATGGCTCACTCGACACGAGCTTTAGCACTGATGGTAAGGTTACTACTGATTTCGGTTTACTTGCCATCGACATCGTTTACAGCCTTGTTGTACAAGCAGATGGTAAGATTCTCGTCGCCGGAGAGAGTAACGGTGACTTTGCCTTAGCACGGTACAACAGCGATGGCTCACTCGACACGAGCTTTAGCACTGATGGTAAGGTTACTACTGATTTCGGCCTTCTTCCCAACGAAATTGCCTACAGCCTTGTTGTACAAGCAGATGGCAAGATTCTCGTGGCAGGAGTGAGCAACAATGACTTTGCTCTAGTGCGTTACAACAGCGATGGCTCAATCGACACCACTTTCGACAATGATGGCAAAGTCAGTACTGATTTGGGCTTGCTCACCCTCGACATTGCCTATGGACTTGTTCAACAGCCCGATGGCAAGATAATCGTCGCCGGAACTGACGGTACTGACTTTGCTGTGGTGCGTTACTTGGTTGACGAAGTTCCCACAGACTTGGCATTGAGCCAGTTAAATGTTAATGAAAATGTTCCTGATGGGACAGTAATTGGCACATTTACTACTACAGACCTAGATGCAGGCGACACATTCACCTACAGTTTAGTAACCGGGACTGGCGATACCGACAATGCTGCATTCACAATTGTTGGTAATCAGCTTAAAATCAACAGTTCCCCAAATTTTGAAACCAAATCTAGTTACAACCTCCGAGTTCGGACAACTGATTCGGGTGGAGTTACTTATGAGAAAGCATTGGCGATCGCAGTTAACAATCTCAACGAAGTTCCCACAGACTTGGCATTGAGCCAGTTAAATGTTGATGAAAGCGTTCCTGCGGGGACAGTAATTGGCACATTTACCACCACAGACCCAGATGCAGGCGACACATTCACCTACAGTTTAGTAACCGGGACTGGCGATACCGACAATGCTGCATTCACAATTGTGAACGATCAGCTACAAATCAACGCCTCTCCAGATTTTGAAACCAAATCTAGTTACAACATTCGGGTTCGGACAACTGATTCGGGTGGAGTTACTTATGAGAAAGCATTGGCGATCGCGGTTAATAACTTTAACGATGTACCCACAGATTTGACAGTAAGTCAGCTAGCTGTTGATGAGAACGTACCTGCGGGGACAGTAGTTGGCACATTTACCACCACAGACCCAGATGCAGGCGACACATTCACTTACAGTTTAGTAACCGGGACTGGCGATACCGACAATGCTGCATTCACAATTGTGAACGATCAGCTACAAATCAACGTTTCTCCAGACTTTGAAACCAAATCTAGTTACAACATTCGGGTTCAGACAACTGATGAAAGTGGAGTTACCTATAGCAAAGAGTTAACAATTGCAGTTAATAATCTGGACGATCCTGGTGTTAACGATGCGCCCACAGATTTGACAGTAACTGAGCTAGCTGTTGACGAGAACGTACCTGCGGGGACAGTAGTTGGCACATTTATCACCAGCGACCCAGATGCAGGCGACACATTCACTTACAGTTTAGTCGCAGGGACTGGCGATACCGATAATAATGCATTCACAGTTGATGGTAATCAGCTCAAAATCAACGCCTCTCCAGACTTTGAAACCAAATCTAGTTATAACATCCGGGTTCGGACAACTGATTCGGGTGGAGTTACTTATGAGAAAGCATTGGCGATCGCAGTTAATAATCTGGACGATCCTGGTGTTAACGATGCGCCCACAGATTTGACAGTAAGTCAGCTAGTTGTTGACGAGAACGTATCTGCGGGGACAGTAGTTGGCACATTTACCACTAGCGACCCAGATCCAAACGACACATTCACCTACACTTTAGTACCGGGGACTGGCGATACCGACAATGCTGCATTCACAGTTGATGGCAATCAGCTCAAAATCAACACTTCCCCAGACTTTGAAACTAAATCTAGTTACAATATCCGGGTTCAGACAACTGATGCAAGTGGAGTTACTTATGTCAAAGAGTTGACAATTGCAGTTAATAATCTGGATGATTCCGATGGCAACGACATACCAACCCTTACGAAGAATGCTAATAACGATATCTTTACTATCAAAGGTAAAGGTAACGGTGAAAAAGCAACACTCTCAGTCAAGCTGACAGGACAGAGTTCTAATCAAATTTATGAACTGGGAGTATTTGCTGTAGATGATGAACAAGGGAAGATTCAAGGTATTGCCTCTAGTGATGCTGGTTACACTGAAGCAGCTTTGAAACGATCCAAGGTGATTCTCTCCTCACTTACCAATTATCCCACTGGGTTTAGTAGTGATTTAGCCAGTTTGGCAGAATTTACCTCTGGTCAACAGCTAAGATTTTACTTGGTACGCAATAATAGCACTACTGATAGTATCTTGGCTGGACAAGCTGCTTTTACAGATGTACTGATTTCTGACTCGACAAATGTCAAAATCACAAGCTTGGGTAATAATAACTTCTCTTTGTCTTGGAAAGCTAGCAACAATGCTGAATTCCAGGATTTGATGGTAACAATTCAGGCGACAGATGAAGATTTACCTTTGGGTACAGGTTTACAAGGAAACCAACAAAGAGAACTCCTTGATCTACGTGGTGTGACACAACCGGTAAAAGCTGATTTTGTAGTCAATAGAGAAGCTGCATACAACAATTTTGTCGGTTTCTATCAAGTGGCTGATGAAAATGGTGGTATTGACACCAACGGCGATGGTACAGCAGATATTCTCGTAGGGCAAGCTGGTTATGCCGAAGCTGCTGTGCGTGGACGAGTTGCAGGCATTGACTTGACGGTGAATAACCAAGGTAGCGCATCTTACTCCGGGGCTTTTGAGCCTGATTCTCTGTTTGCACCGTTTCTTATTGTTAATGGTAGACCTGATGCCATTCTCGATGGCAATGCTAATAACAATCCAGCGGTTTACTTCGCATTTTTGGGCGCTAACTCAGACAAGACAGATCACATTCGTCTGTTAGAAAACAACACCTTTGGCTTTGAGGATTTGGCAAAGGGTGGTGACAAGGATTTCAACGATATGATTGTGCATGTCAATTTGAGTATTGGTTAGCTATTTAATTGTCAACTTAACGTCAAATCGGCTATAAACCGTGTCTATGATTAGTTAAGTCTTTACTTCAAGCGCCCAGACCCAAAGAGTCTGAGCGCTTGAATATTAGGTTGCAGAGTACTTTCTGCTAGGTAGAGGAATTATGCAGGCATCATGTGCATACTTCTGCAAGACTCTGCACACTTACGGCAAGCGGCAGCACATTCCATCATTTTCGCGTCATCGCTCATCATCTCACAGGCCATTGCAGTGCGATCGCACATTTCCGCGCAAAGCATACAAGTGCGTTCCATGAACTCAGAACCGCTCATCATCATATTCATGCACATCATGCACATTTCAGAACAATCACGCATCATGCTCATCATGCTCATCATGCTGTTGTCCATGTGCTTACCACCTTTGCTCATGCAGTAAGCCATAGTTTCCATGCACATTTTGTGACAGTCCATACAAGCATCAATGCAAGTTTGCATTTCTGGAGTTATGGTTTCAGTCATCATCATCATCATCATAGGAAATACCTCCTGATTTTTTGATGCATAAATAGTGTCCTTGGAAGGACTACTCATAACATTAGTCCTATCTTTTTAAAGAGTCAATAGGGGGTTTTTTCCAGAATTTATAAGCCTACTATCCCGATATAATTACCGGAAATTTGGAATGATTCTACACTAGCTTGGTGTTGTTTTTCTGAGGATTGCTACATATTAAGGCTTACAAACTCCCGTTTGAAGCTGGGGTTTTCTTAAGTAAGTCAACTTTCCATCGGGGATCAAAAATTAGAGTTAAATTTGGATCAAAAATAATGTCATGTTTTTTAACAAATACCTAAACAAAGCATTTATGAACTTATATTAAACAAGGATTTATTAACTTCTATTAACTTGAGGATAAACACGCTTAAAAATTCGTAATTCCTAATTCGTAATTATGTTTCTGGCAGGGTTTAAATCCCTACCAGAAACAAATCTATCTGTGAAGATAGGCTAATTACGATAAATCAAGTTTACAACGCCGAATGAAAATCGGTTTTTCCCATGCCCAATGCCCAATTTTTATCCTAGAGCATTTTCTAAATCAGCTTGTAAATCTTGATGATGCTCAATTCCTACCGAAAGACGGACTAAATTATCCTTGATTCCCCGCTTAAGTCGTTCCGCTTCTGGTAGAGAACCGTGAGTCATTTTGGTAGGATAGCAAAGCAATGATTCCACACCACCCAAACTTTCAGCCAGCAAAAATAACTTGAGTCGGGAAGCGAATCTTTCAACCTCAGCAAAACCGCCTTTTAATTCCAAACTAATCATCCCCCCAAAGCCAGACATTTGCTCTTTTGCTAATTTATGCTGTTCATGAGTAGGTAACCCTGGATAATAAATGCGCTCAATTTTGGGATGCTTTTCTAAGAATTTAGCTAAAAATAAAGCGTTTTTTTCATGTTCTCGCATTCTTACAGCTAGAGTTTTAATTCCTCGTAGCACTAACCAGCTATCAAAAGGACTAGGAATCGCCCCGATCGCATTTTGATAAAACTTCAGTTCGGTGTATAGTTGCTCGTTAGATGTGATGACTGCGCCACCAATAATATCGCTGTGTCCCCCTAGATACTTGGTAGTGCTGTGAACCACAATATCAGCACCTAAATTTAACGGCGTTTGAAAATAAGGACTAGCAAAGGTATTATCAACTACTAAGATGATATTGTTTCTACGGGCAATATTTGCTAGTGCGGCAATATCAATAATTTTTAACAAAGGGTTGGTAGGAGTTTCAATCCAAATCAGCTTAGTATTTGGTTGAATGGCAGTTTCAAAATCAGCGATGTTATCAATATCTACATAGGTAGTTGTCACACCCCAATTTTTCACTACCTTTTCTAACAAACGATAAGTTCCACCATACAAATCATCACCAGCAACAATATGATCGCCACTTTTCAGTAGACTTAATACTGTGGTAGTTGCAGCCAATCCAGAGGCAAATGCTAAACCAAATTTCCCATTTTCAATAGAAGCTAAAGCCTCTTCTAAAGCGTTACGTGTAGGGTTTCCTGTGCGAGAATATTCATATCCTTTGTGTTTACCTATAGATTCTTGTTCATAAGTAGAAGTCAAATAAATAGGGACAATTACAGCCCCTGTTTGTGGGTCTGATTGCTGACCTTCATGAATTGCTCTCGTCTCAAATTCCATGATTTTTCCTTGATTATTCTTGGGTTTGACTAATCCAATATCTGATTAAATCGGCTCTCGTAATTAATCCAATGGGAACATCATGCCGCTTAATAATAATTCCTGTAGTTCCTGATAAAAGAACTCGATAAGCTTCGGAAACATCCACTTCTTCATCGAGCATTGGTAAGGGTTTACCCATGACTGCGGAAACTTCTTGGTTAGAAAAGTTGATCCCATCATGGAGAAATTTCATTAAGGAGGCTTCATTGACGCTTCCTACTACATGATTATTATCAATCACAGGTAGCTGTGAGATATTCAGCTTTTGTAGGTAGTTTGTGGCTTTGCTCAAGGTATCACGCGGGCTGACGGCAACTAGAGAAGGAAAATCTATTTTTTGAGCAAGAATTTCGCCAACTTTGATGCTTTTTACGGTTGTACCTTCCCAAAAACCATTTTCCTGCATCCAGGCATCCGAATAGATTTTATTAATGTAGTTTCTGCCCGTATCTGGTAATAGGATTACAATAAACTTTGGCTCTGTTAATCTGGCTGCATACTTGAGCGCTGCCGCTACTGCTGTACCACAAGAACCTCCTACCAATAAACCTTCTTCTCGTGCTAAACGACGAGCCATATTAAAAGATTCTTTATCGCTAACCCGAACCATTTCATCGACTAATTGACGATTAAACGTCTTAGGAATAAAGTCTTCGCCAATTCCTTCAACTTTATAAGATTTTGGAGTGTCACCAGAAAGAATTGAACCTTCTGGATCTGCACCAACAATTACTATATTTGGATTTTGCTCTTTCAGATATTTAGCAACTCCGGAAATTGTCCCACCTGTGCCCATACCTGCAACAAAAACATCAACTTTACCATTACTATCTGACCATATTTCTGGGCCTGTAGTTAAGTAATGAGCTAAAGGATTATTCGGATTTTCAAATTGATTTGGTCTATAGGCTCCTGGTATTTCTTTAGCAAGTCTTTCCGCTACACCGTTATAACTTTCTGGCGAGTCAGGCGGTACAGATGTGGGAGTAACAACGACTTCTGCACCATAAGCTTTGAGTAGGTTGATTTTATCCTGGCTCATTTTATCAGGCATGACGAAAATACAGCGATACTTTTTCACTGCTGCAATTAGTGCCAGTCCCACACCAGTATTACCTGCGGTAGCTTCAATAATAGTGCCGCCGGGTTGCAGTTGACCTGTTTTTTCTGCGGCCTCAATCATGGTGAGGGCAATTCTATCTTTGGTACTCCCACCAGGATTGAGATATTCTACTTTGGCATAAATACTTGAGTGTATATCTTCGGTAATTTTGTTTAGTCTGACTAATGGAGTTCTACCAATTGCTTGCAAAATATTGTCGTAAGTAGCCATATAGCAGCCCTAAATGATTTTTAAAATCATTTATTTCTTATTTTCGCATCCAAATTTGAGAAGATAAGAGAATAAATGAATATTAGGATATTAGTTTTAGAGTTGATTGTAATTTGAGTAAGCGATCGCTCGCTTTTTGTAATGTCTCAGGTCTTTTACTGAAGCAAAATCTGATCAATGAATTTCCTTTTTCTGGTTGGCTGAAAAAGCTGGAACCGGGAACTACAGCAACACCAATCTCTTTAATCAGATGGTAAGTGAATTCAACATCAGTTTTATAGCCAAATTTGGAAATATCTGCAAGAACGTAATAGGCTCCTTTGGGAACGAAATAGGGAATGCCAACTCGATCTAGAATTTGTAAAATGCTGTCTCGCTTCTGCTGATAAAGTTTGGCTAGTTCTTGATAATAGGATGGTGGCAGTTGCATAGCGGCAACTCCAGCTCGTTGCAATGGTGCAGGTGCGCCTACTGTGAGAAAGTCGTGGACTTTACGAATCGCTCCTGTCAATTCGGGGTTTGCCAAAATGTAGCCGACTCGCCATCCGGTAACGCTGTAAGTTTTGGATAAACCGTTAATAGTAACGGTGCGTTCTTCCATACCGGGAAGAGTCGCTAGGGCAATATGTTGAGTGCCATCATAGAGAATATGTTCATAGATTTCATCAGTGAACGCTAACACATCCCACTTTTGACAAAGTTCAGCAATTAGGTTGAGTTCTTCACGGGTGAAGACTTTACCTGTGGGGTTATGGGGTGTGTTGATAATAATAGCTTTGGTATTGGCATTGAAAGCTTGACACAACTGTGTTTCATCAAATGTCCAATGGGGGGGATGCAGTGTCACGTAGCGGGGTTTAGCACCAGCTAAAATCGCATCGGGGCCGTAGTTTTCGTAATACGGCTCAAATACAATTACTTCGTCACTAGGATCGACTGTCGCCAGCATTACAGCTGCCATTGCTTCTGTGGAACCGCAGGTGACAGTAATTTGGGTTTCGGGATCGATATCTAAGCCGAGATACCAACGAACTTTGTTAGCGATCGCATGACGAAATGAGCGATCGCCCCAAGTAATGGCATACTGGTTGACATCTGCCTCTATTGCCTCGTAAGCTGCCTGTTTCAACTCTAAGGGACAGGGAAAATCAGGGAACCCCTGCGCCAGATTCACCGCATCATATTGCAGTGCCACCCGTGTCATTTCTCGAATCACGGACTCTGTAAACTGTTCTGCCTTCGCTGATATCTTTTGCCGCTGAATCTCACTCACCCCTATGCCTCCGTTGATCTCTATTGCGGTTATGCGGGAATTTCTGTAAACCAGATAGAATCCATAATATCGATAGATTTATCGTAGTATACTCAAATTCCAGATCCAGAGGGAATGGAACCTTATAATCTATATACTGAATTATTGAGATTAATAGTCAATTATTGAAGTACCAATCCAGAATCATCATGAAATCTTTGCACCGTCCCGATCTTTATAGCTGGTCTAATTTCAATCCGGCAAGAAATATTGATTTCAATGGGATTGCCTGGATTCGCCCAGATGGCAACATCTTGATTGACCCAGTAGCCCTATCAAATCATGATTGGAATCATCTGAAATCCCTCGGTGGTGTGGTTTGGATTGTGCTGACGAATTCCGAGCATGTCAGGGCAAGTAAAGAAATTGCCGATCAAACCTATGCTAAGATAGCTGGACCTGTGGCAGAAAAAGACTCTTTTCCCATACCTTGCGATCGCTGGCTGTCTGATGGAGAAGAATTTGTACCAGGACTGGAGGTGATTGAACTCCACGGTTCTAAAACTCCCGGTGAATTGGCTCTATTACTGGAGGAGACAACTTTAATTACAGGGGATTTAGTCCGGGCACGTAAAGCAGGTAGTTTAACTATTTTACCAGATGACAAGCTGCTGAATCGAGAGCAGGCTGTTGCTTCTGTGCAGAGGTTGGCTCAACTGAGTCGGGTAGAAGCAGTGCTGGTGGGGGATGGTTGGCCAGTCTTCCGCGATGGACGCGATCGCTTAAAGGAACTTGTAGCGACGCTGTAAATGGGTGGGGCGATGCCTACGTTAAGGGCTAGCCCTACGCTCAATTTGTACTTTGATTGAGCAACTATTTTGGAGCGTTGATGTCATCGCACAGAGAGCGATCGTTCTTCCTCTTAGGGTTATATTTCAGACAATTAAATGCCAAACTACAAGCACGTTTGAGCAAATCATCTAAGTCTGAATTTAGATATATTTTTCCTTCATTACTATCAACTTGTATCGATAGTGATAATGGAGTCGGCAATATCCAATAACTCTAGCAATGCAGGAATCGCCGTAGGTAAAAAACTTTACTTTGCTAGCTTTCTGGAAAATTCTTGAGTTACCTTTAAATCGCCATCCTCTCTAAAGTAGTAGTAGCTGTGAGGTTCATTCTTAGGAATTACACCATTCACTACCTGTCCCAAGACATTTTGTCCAGATTTTTCTAAAAGTTCTTTAGCGAAAGATGCATTAACCGAATCAACAACCCCTGGACGAACTACGAACAAAACACCGTCAGCCATTTGGCCCAGAATAGCAGCATCAGCAGCAACATTTAATGAAGGAGCATCAATAATTACAAAATCGTATTTAGGAGCAAGAGTTTGCATCAATGCAGCCATGCGTTTTGAGTCAAGCAAAGATGCTGGACTAGGAGGTACTACTCCAGATGTGAGGACATCTAAATTATTCATTACTTGTTTAATAGCTGCCCTGGGTGTCGCCTGCTCAACAATCAAATTGCTTAGACCTTCATTATTAGTTAGTTCCCAAATTTTATGTTGAACTGGACAGTGCAAATCTCCATCTATCAGTAAGACTTTATGCTCCATCTGAGCCATTACTACAGCTAAATTAGCTGCTACTGTTGATTTACCTTCTGTAGGTACGGAACTAGTGATCACAATAATTTTTAACTCATTATCAGCACTCATAAACCTCAGATTAGCCCGCAGCATTCGGTAAGCTTCACTAATAGGCGATCGCGGAGCATTACAAACCACAAGCCTTTGACTATACAACTCCAGTTCTTCTTTACCACGAATGGATTTGTTTGACTTACTAAAAGAAGGAATAATCCCTAATAAAGTCAATCCCAACAACTCTTTGGCCTCATCAACAGTCTTAATTGATTTATCTGTTGCTTCCAAAATAAAGATAGCCACTAAAGTAGCCAGGGTAGCCAGTAAGGAAGCACTCACAACCATAAAAGGAGAAGAAATAGACTCTTGAGGAACTTGGGCTTCGGATAGCATACTCGCATTACCTAAGTTCTGATTTTCCGCTAAACGGCTTTCTTCTAGCTTTTGTTGCAAAAGTGAATAAGTAGATTGTGCGGCTTGTGCTTTACGTTCTAACTGACGTTGTTGTTGTTCTAATCTCGGAAGATTACTCAGACGTTGTTTGTAGTTAGCTTGTAAGTTAGATAAAGCAGCGGCTTGGCTTTCTAAACCAAGACGGGTTGACTCTAATTCTACAAGTTTACCTGAGAGCTGCTGTTGTAACTCTCCTAGTTCAAAGTTTTGATTTAGTTGTGGTTTATTCGTTCCTGCAACTTTTTTTATACGTTGTTGCAGTAGCTCGTTTAAAGACTTTAACTTGTCTTCTAAATCTAGAATTTGCGGATGGGTGTCTTGTACAACAGTTCGCCTGAGTGTAAGTTGCGACTCTAGCTGTTGGATTTCTTTGAGAATATCTTGCACGCCTGAAATTTGGCTAAGGGAAGTCCTAATCATTGCCTGCCGAGAGTTCATACCCAATTGTTCACGGATTTCTTTAGACTGTGCATCGACATCAGCAATTCTTGATTTAGCTTCACTAAATTGCTTTTGTAAATCTGCAATATTTTCTACTGCCTTACTTGCTTCTTCTGACAGGGAAACACTTTTATAGTTTTCTTTAAACCTTGCTATATTTGCTTCTGCTTTTAGAACAGCTAATTCTGCAATCGGCACCTGTTTTTCTAAAAAGTTGCGAGCAGCCGTTGTTTGATTTCTATGAGCAGATACATTGTATTCTAAATAAGCACCCATCAATCTATTAACAACTTCTGTCGCTATTTCCGGGTTAGTATCTTGATAGGAAACTAATAGAATATCAGTCCCATCAATATTCTTCACAGTCAACCTTTTAAGAAAATCCTGGAGTTTTAGAAGCCCCCCTTTGTCATCTTTCAAGTTGAGTCTGTTTATAGTTTTTTGCGCGATAGGTATAGAGCGTATAACTTCTGCCTCGGTATTTAAAGGATTGCTTTGATCCTGAGATACTGATTCTAGTTTGTTTATTTCTGTTTCCACTCCCGTTAGGGAAGAAGTTATATTTGTTTTTTGGAACAGCAGCTTTCCTTCTGCCACATAATTAGGTTGTCTTAATAACAAAGGCAGCAATGAAATTAACAAAACTGGAAAAAATATCCCTATAACAAATACCCAACGGCGCTTCAAAATTTGTAAGTATGTATTAACTGTAACGATATTTTCTGTTGGAGATTCCATAATTTGATATTGAATTGTTAATGATTGATGGATGTAATTAAGATTGAATGACTCAATATTGCAAACAAGCAAAAGAAGATAGATAATTTGTCAAGCAAGCCAAGCTACTGGTTAAATAGAGGCATGAAAGTATGAGCTTTGAAACTGTTATGGTGAACTGCTAGAATTTCACTAATCACTTGCTCCAAATCTTCGTCTGTGATATTAGACCCAGAAGGCAGGCAAAGACCGGATGTAAATAAATCTTTAGCAACTGTATCTCCAATATATTCACACTCAGCAAACACAGGCTGGAGATGCAAAGGCTTCCATACAGGACGAGTTTCAATTTGCTGTGCTGCAAGTGCGATGCGGACTTGTTCTCGATCTGCTCCAAAAGTTGCTGGATTGATTGTCAAACAGGTTAACCAGCGAGTAGCACGACCAAAAATAGCTTCCGGCATAAATTCTATACCTGACAGATTTCCTAAAACCTGTTGGTAAATCTTAAAGTTCCGTCGTCTAGCTGCTACTCTATCAGGTAAAACATCCAGTTGAGCGCGACCAATACCAGCTAAAACATTGCTGAGGCGATAGTTGTAACCAATTTCCGAGTGTTGGTAATGGGGAGATAAATCGCGTGCTTGGGTTGCTAAGAAACGGGCTTTTACCACCAATTGTGGATCGTCGGAAACCAACATCCCACCGCCGGAGGTAGTAATGATTTTATTGCCATTGAAGGAGTAAATGCCAATGCGCCCGAAAGTTCCGGGGGAACGCTCTTTGTAGGTAGCACCTAAAGCTTCAGCAGCGTCTTCAATTAAAGGAACGTCATATTGATTACAAGCTTTTAGGATGGGATCGATATCTGCACTTTGACCATACAGATGCACAAGTACCACCGCTTTAGGCAATCTGCCAAAACGTGCGCGGTTCTCTAGCGCTTCCTGCAATAAGTCAGGATTCATGTTCCAAGAAGTGCGATCGCTATCAATAAATACTGGTTTCGCTCCTAAGTAGACAATTGGATTGGCGGTAGCTATAAATGTCAGGGTAGAGCAAAAAACTTCATCCCCAGACTCGACGCCTACTAGCCTTAAAGCCAAATGTAGAGCTGCTGTACCAGAACTAACAGCAGCAGCGTAGCCAGCCCCAGTTACTTGACAAAATTCTTCCTCGAAAGCATTTACATGTGGGCCAACTGGTGCAATCCAGTTAGTGTCAAAAGCTTCTTTGATCAGTTCCAGCTCGCGATCGCCCATATGTGGAGTCGAGAGCAAGATTGGTTTAGCCATGATTATTTTCAGTAATTTGGATTATCTGAGAAGGCTGCAATAATTCAAATGTTTTTATCATAAATTCCTCAAAGTATTCCCGATTTTGACTTTAAAAAGTTTTACATTTGCCTGTCATTTAACATTTTGTAATTTTTGAGATTGCCGAGAAAATATACTTTTCACATCTTGAAGTAAATTCTGTTTCATCAGCTTATAAAATAAGAGATGAAGTATACCACTTGGGTCTGATAAAAAATATTTAACATTCGTATCAGACAAACTATATTCTAAAGAGCCGCTGAAGGCATCTTGAATGAACCTATGAAATTTAGCATAATATCGTTCTTGATAAGAAATATGCTCAAAAGTAATGTTATTTGATACTAAATATAAAGCATACGGAAAATTTACCCCAACTGAGAGAGAACCCATTAAAGATTGCCAAAATCTTGGATTTATTTCGATAACATTAATTTGTCCTGTTTGAGAATTATATCTTAGGTCTAAATTAGCAACACCACTCCATTTAAGTACATTCATAGTTTTTCTGACTATATCAATAACAGCAGAATCATGAACAAACTTCAATTTGTCAATTTTAGGAGTAAATCCTTCTGTTAATCCTAATTGCTGTTGTATTGTGTAAGCAAGAACTTGCCCATCCTGACAAAGAACACTACAACCTATATCATGACCAGGTAGATATTTTTGAACAATATAGACCTCGTTAGGATAATTACAAAGAACCTGAAAGTTTTCTTTTTCTAAAGACTCAAATTTTTGAATATTTTTCCCACCACTTCCATCAATCGGTTTGAGTAGTACAGGATAATTAAATTGACTAATCTTCTCAATATCTTTAAGCAGAACTGTTTCAGGTGTGGGGATATTATGCTTTTGTAAAAAAAGGTGTAACTTCCACTTATCAAAGGCTGTATCTAAAATGTCTTCACTTGGTAATGCTACTATTCTACAAAATTTTGACAATTTATCTCTATATCTTGAAACAAACTTGAAGCCTTCTTCAGAAGCAGGAAATATAATATTTGTTCCTTGAGTTTCGATTATCCTAATTACCTCATCTAAATACTCTATTGAATTTATCCTATTTTCCGAAATAACTAAATTATCAATATATGCCGAATGCTTGTAAAAGTATAACCATTCATTCTCATCTGATACTTGATCTGAGGAGACAATCATATTTATATTAAATTCACTATTAGCTTGTTTAAGACAGCGTATTGCATAGTATGCAAGAGGATTTTTGCATGGATCGGGAATTAAAACGGATGGTTGTTGGATTTTCATTGGCTATGATTTATGTAAATTTTCAAAAGTTTAATACTAGAAGCATTATCAAGCTTAACTGGTTAACCAAGATGAGAACTAAAAAGTATAATTTGTTGCATCATGGTTATTCAATATGAACGATAAGCGGGAAAGAAGTCTGACTGCAATAACTCTAATGCTGTTTTACCTATAACTTTCGCTCTTAAGTTCACCAAATTATCATATTTCTCCTCATCAATTATTAAGCCTAATGTCAAAAACTTGTGAGTCAATTGAGAGAAACCAGCTTTAAAAATATATAAACTATCCTCAGTTGAACTACCAACTCCACCCCCCAAGTGCAAAAATTCATTCCCGCGTTCCTGTGCCCAATATCTTGCATAGTCAGTTTCTAAACTACCTGGTGATAAATGAACAAACTGATTTCTTGTTCCACCAAGTGTGCTTTGCACAATTCCACAACATTCTGTATATAAACCAACACAAGCTATCTGATGTTCGTGTTCAACAATGCATAGATGAAGACTAAGACCTAACAAATTATTCATTTGAGTAAAATATTGGGAATTAAAAGAGTAGTATCCTGTAGTTGCATTGACACGTCTCATGGTTTCTTCATAGATTGCAACAAATTCGTCCAAATAATCTTGGAATGGAACCATCCTTGCAATCATTCCGAGGCGCTTACACTTGTTAATTGTGCTACGATGACCCTTTCTCGTGTGAGTCCACAAGTTAGAAAGTCTCAAATCAACTGAGACTGTTTCCCCTGTAAGTTTAAAATTTTCCGTTTGAGAGACTTTGGTGAAACTCTCATTCAGAATTGGATGCAAACGAAAGAAAGCAGAGCATATCCCTCTAGAGTGAAATTCCTGCTTCATCATATCTAGAGCAGCATCTAGAAATCCTGGTGTGTTAAGAGCTGCTTCACTGAGCAAGATCCCCGGATAGCCATAGGGGGAAACAACATCAAAAATATCTGCTGATTGTAGTCCTTCAAAGAGGATGTCATTACATTTCCTGAGCAAATAAGGTACAAAAAACTTTTTTTCACCTTCAGTTATTAATATAGCCTCGGGGATAGTATCAGTTCTTTTAGCCTCTAAATAAGTATACTCAGGCAAATGGTAAAAATCATGACGGATTTCTTGCAAGGTTTTTAACCACAAATCGTTGGTCAATTCAATTATTTGTACTTGTAAATTCATGTGATTCTCCCTATTTATTTTGCTACATTTGACTATTTAATATTTATCTTATGCTGACCACAAAATAGGAAATATTGCTGGATCGCTATAATCTGGATTACCATTAGGCAGTTTGCGACACATACTGTCAAGAAAGTGATGAATTTGTTCTCCGTTATTCCAAAAAGGTTGATGGCAATTGGCGTAGTCTTGCAAATATAAAGCAAATGCCAAGCGCACTGAATTGCTGTAATTGGGATAGCTACCGTGAATAGTACAACAGTGGTGAAAGCTAACTTGACCTTTATTCAGGATGATAGGTACTTCAACAACCTCTCGTCCTTTTTGGGCAAATTCCTCTTTTATCTCTTTGAGATTCTGGTTATTGAAGCAACGCAGATGTTCGGTATCTGACCACTTGTGACTACCATCAAGAACAACTAGTGGTGCTTTATTTTCATCAATATCTTGGAAGGGTATCCAAGCGGAAAGCATTTTTTTAGAGGTGCAGTTAGAAGAATAAGAGTAATCGGTATGCCAGCCAACTACCCCTCCTCGATCGCTAGTGGTGATGGGCGCCTTATAGACTAGCGTATCTTCAAATAATCGAATTTCTGTAGTTCTAGCTAGCCTAGCAGCGATCGCTCCAACAATTGGCTGAAGAACGAGCTTGCGTAGTTCTTTTTTCCGATAAGAAACGTGTTGATTATTGCGTACAGCGTCTCCATCTCCAGGCTTCCAGTCGCTGTAACCAATACTATAGGGAAGTGTTGCGTCTCGCTCTCCACGATAGAACTTTTCGCTACCTGCGATCGCTTCATCTATAACCTCATCAGGTATAACTTTTTTGCTAATAAACCAGCCGTGTTCTTCATAAAAAGCAATATCTGACTCTGTGGGTAAAAGAGCTAGCTGCTCTTGTGATAATTTGTAAGTAAAAGTTTTCATGTAATGTATCCTGCTTACTTTCAAGACTTCAAAAAATTGTGCGAACAACAATAAATTCTTGAATTTTGAATTACTTTTCATCCTCCAATTATAGAGATAGCAAGATTGTCATATTGTTGGAAAAATTCTCGAAATTTTGCTGCCACACGACTAATATCATCTAATGAGTAACGTTGATCTGTTGGTATTGTTAAAATGCGCTTTGACAAATTTATTGCTAAAGGGTCATTAGATGAATTTTCTGGTGTTTGCGGCCAATGAATCGGTGGAAATATATTTTGACTTATTAGGTACTTACGTAAATTTCCTCTAATTTCTGTGTTTTGGCAAACTACTATACTATTAAATGGCACAGAACCATCAGGCCAAGAGGTAAAGAGCGGCGTCCAATTTGGGTGGTTTGTAATTGAGATTGAAGTCAAAAAATGTTTGACATTTTTTTCTTTTTTTCTCCTAAATTCTGTAATGTTCAGGCAGTTTAGAATATTAGAGGTAAAAGTTGAAGCTGCATAATTAGTTTCACGATCTAGTTCTTCCTCACTTTCAATTTCTAGCCGTCGATAGGTATCTTTCGAGATATTTGCACCACTAAGATAAGCTCGTTTTAACAGCATCGCAGTCAGTTTTTTACAACTAGCTGGTGATTCTGAAGAAGCTTTTGGCAACTTAAGATTTTGGGGAGACCAGATAATACCTCCATTTGGGATTGGCAGAGTTTTACGCAGAGAAGCTATAGCATAGTGAGCATTACTTTGCTGTGCCCAAGAAGAAAAAGGGTCGTGGCTATGGTCTTCAATTAAGATAATATCATTATGCTTAGATAGCCAATCTTGCCAAAATTTTCTTTGTCTAACCCCAAATAAGTTAACTGCTAAAACTAAATCACCTGGCAAAGTATTGAGGGAGTTAAAATCTGGGGATTCTTGAGTTGGCAAATCTCGATACCAACATATCTCAAAATTATTTTTGAGTTTTGTTGCAAAATCCATGCATAAAAAAGATGGTAAATGCAGTCGTAACTGACGCCCTTTATTCTGATTTAATAGACTGCTAAGAGAAATCAAACAAACTGTACCAGTGGAAAAAAGTTCATATAATTTAGGCAGTAAACTGTTAGTTTTAGATGCTATTAAAAACTCATTTGACCAATCAAACTCAGAACCGAATTCCCATCGTTTTTCCATAAATATTTACCTGAACTAATAGGATATTTTTACAAGAGATTTTCTTCGTTATGGTGAAGCAAATCTCTTGCCTTTACGAAGTTCTGAAGTGTTAGCAAGTCCGTGAGCTTCGGAAAACCCCACTCGGACTTTTCTCTGTGTTCTACCTTATTTATTGAGAGTTTGTACAATAATATTTCATACTTCTCTAGTACTACCTTGAAATTCTTCACCTGTAGCGTAGCCTTCTTGGCTAATATTCTCTTTTTTGAAAACTTTGAACAGAGTTAAAATCAGAATTTTCAAGTCCAACCATAAATTCCAGTTGTCAATGTACCAAATATCTAATCTGAATTTCTCTTCCCAACATCCATCTAATAATCGGCGACCATTGATTTGCGCCCAACCTGTGATACCCGGTTTAACATTGTGGCGGCGTGCTTGTTCGAGGCTGTAACGGTCAAGATACTGTACTAGTAAAGGACGAGGGCCCACCAAACTCATGTCACCCTTGAGGACGTTCCAAAGTTGTGGGAGTTCGTCCAAACTGGTTTGACGAAGAAATTCACCAAAAGGCGTGAGGCGTTTCTCATCAGGGAGAAGATTGCCTTTGGCATCGCGTTCATCCGTCATAGTGCGGAACTTGTAAAAATTGAAAATACGAGCGTTTTTACCAGGACGGGGTTGGGTGAACAGCACCGGATAACCCATGCGGAAATAAATTGCGATCGCAATTATCAATATCACCGGAGAAAGAACCAATAAGGCGATCACTGCTACAAATCTATCTAATATAGACTTGATTAATCTGCTATTTTTTCTGAAAATATGTCGCTGCAAATATTTGCTGTTCATAGCTGTATTCTTGACTTTTGTAAAAGAAACAATCAACAACCAAGGTATATCGCTCTCAATGAATAAATTGAGCGCAGATAGCTTGCTTTTCCCCTTCTAAGACTTTGCTGCTACTGCTGTTGTCAGCAATTTTGAAGATATGTACACCGAGTGGTTGAAATTTGGTATTCAATACTCCATCGGTAAGGGGAACTGTCTTATTTTCAAATAGAACAGTTGCTTCCGTGGATGTATTAGGAAGACCAGTAAGACTAACCGAAACAGGTTCATTTGCTGAGTTGACGGCAATAACGTAAGTAGATTCATTCCAAATAGTTGTCAGGAGATTAATAGAAGGAAAGCTGAGTGGCTCCTCCATGCCATAGGTGTAGAACTCCTCTGTCCTTTCTGGCCCAGCGAGGATCTCAAAGCTCACATCATCCAGCCTCGTGCCATACAAGATAGCCGAGCCGAGTTGCTCTGGCCCTACGATCTCTCCAGCAGCCTTATGATACGTTTGCAAAACACTTTTTAGATACGGATGATCGCGCTCGTGCCAGTAAGAAAAAATCAGAATCCCCCTAGCACCAGATACGATAGACTGCCAGAAGTCGTGATAGGCCCCTTCGGTTGTGGCGATCGCATCGCCCGATTCGTGAAAGAGTTCCAGAATCGCCACAGGAGTTTTTTCTCCGTTCAGATAGTCAGGGCCTATTTTGGCTTGTGCAAGTTCGATCCCTTTCACTGTGCTTTCCATGCGCCACCGCACCCATGCATGTGGCATCCGTATGTAATTGGTGTAAACGCTGGCGGGAATGATATCCAAGTAAGGTACATACTGCTGCACACTCGTAGCATCGTAGTGGCTGGGGATGTACATATAATTTGGTCGCTTTTTTGGGTCATACTTGCGTGTCCAATTCGCGTAGTTCGTGACTATCGCCATTTCTCCATCTTCCCAATAGCGCCGTTCTTCGGGAAATTCCCACCACGCCACGCGATCGCTCTTAGCAAGAGTAGCAATCTTGTCTGCCGCTTCCGCCTCTGGGATTGGCTCATATTCACCTGGCAAGCTGGCAAGAGCGAGCATCTGACCCTCTGCCACAGTCTTAAGGAAAGAGGGAGTAAAATTATAAGTCTGGGCGATCTTCCATCCGAATTGCCCCACCATCCGCATATCTTCTGCTTCGTGTATAGAGTATAGGCCTAGCGGAAATTCGTTACTTTGAGGGTATATATCTTCTGCAATAACTTCTGTATTTGTTGCCATAAAGACGATGGACATAACAACAATACCAACGGCTGCTATTAACTTTTCAGCACAACGTAAGAATTTTATTTTCGACCAAGGCTTCCACTTTTTAAATGCCAGAATGCGTTTCATTTAAAACCTTCTGAAAAACATTTGCTAGTTTCTTGTACAAAATATCCCGATCAAACACTGTGTCTGCAAGTTTTCTTGCGGCAGTCTGAGCACTTTGCAAGGACTCAGAGCTATTTAAAAATTTTGCAAGTTGAATTGCAGCAACTTTTGGATCGTTGCTAGAAACGCTAATACCAGCACCAGACTGTTCGAGAATCTCTTTTTGCCAGCCGCCATAGTTAATCACAACCGGACGCCCGGCAGCTAGCGCATCAAAGAATTTATTAGCTGAATTATGCTCCATCTCAGGAATTGGCTTAAACAAGGAGGTGGCAACGGTACATGCAGAAAGAAGTGCTGGCATTTCAGCTTTGGGAATAGGTGGCCACATCCAGAAGTTTTTTTCCAAAATTCCTAATTGACGACTAGCTTCTCTGATTTCACTTTCACAGACACCTGAACCAACCACCAGAAATTTAGCCTTAGGTATGATATTTCTCATGTGACTTGCTAAATAAGCCAAGTAGTTGACTCCATTTATATGCCCGAATGTACCGGTGTAAACAATCAAAGGCCCGCCAGATAATTCGGGATGTTGACGGAGAAACTCTAATCCAATTGTTTCTGAAATATTAAAACGGTCATTATCGCAAGCATTAGGAATCACTTCTACTTTATCAGGAGAAATACCCTGCTTGACGATGCCTTCTTTCATACCAGGAGAAAGCGCCACAATATGAGAAGCATTTTGATAGGCTATCAGTTCTAATCGCCGAGCCAAAAATATAGCTAATGGTGAGCGTACAGCTTTCACAGCTATTGGCATTTCTGGCCAGAGGTCTCTGACTTCAAAAACATAAGGGGTGCCATGCAACCATTTTCGCAACAAAGCTGGTATTGCAATAGTAAGCGGTGTACTAGTAGCAAAAGTGAGGTCAGCTTTTTGTTCTCGCAGGACTTGTAAAGAAGACCTAACAGCAAAACTCAAAAATGCCAAAATTCTTCGCGAGAAACTCATGTGGTTACTGTATTTTAAAGGAATGGCATTTAATTCAAAACTAACATTTTTTGTGTTGAATAATTTCAGGATATGAGCGGTGGAAACTCCATGAATTTCTGAGTCACCGCAAAACATACAGACTTGCCATTTATCTTGAACAAGACGAGTCGAAAACTCCCAGGATCTTGTGCCGCCAGAAACTGTGGGAATAGAAAAATATTGATGTAAATAAATTAATGTGCGAGTATCCATCAGCGTTGTACCTCTACAGAATTATTGAACTTAACAATTACATCTGCATTTTTCTAATTTTGATTCAATAGGTTGAAATATTCTCTAAGTGACTGCTTGCCAATCTGGTTCCAGGAATATTTTTCTTCTACTAAATTTCGTGCCGCCTGTCCTCTTTTTGGGAGTTCTAATCGCGCGGCTAAAATATCTTGCATACCTTTAGCGATCGCTGCTGGAGTAGCCTCTACCGACCATCCAGCAGCAGCAGCCTCCACTTCATCCGCCATATTAGTACCGGGTGTGAGCAAGCAAGGTATTCCGTAAGATAAAGCCTCTAAAACTGCTATTGGATGTCCTTCAAAACGTGAGGTATGTACAAACAAATCTGCACTTTGGAAAACTTCCTGCTTTGCATCTCCCAAAACTGGTTTATTGAGATGAACAATATCTTCAAGTTGATATTTATTTATCATCTTCTCAAGTTTTGCCTTACTTCCGGCTATATCAGACCCGTATAAAAGGATCTGAACTTTGGATTGTCTCAATTTTTCTTGTAGCAGCGCACAAGCTTCTAACAAAAAGTCCAATCCTTTATGGTTGATATCAAGCCTTCCTAAAAAGACAAATTTTAATTCTGGTTTACTCCCTGGAGATGCCAATACTTTACGTTGCGGTATATTGACTCCATTTCCAACTATAAATGTACCATGATTCCAAGTTTTTTTCACCTCTATGGCTTCTTGTTCATTTAAACAATGCAAAGCAGCAGAATTTCGCACCATCCAGTTAAAAAATAAAAGATTGCCTACCTTTTTCTTCAGTTTTTTTTGCTGCTGCGCTCTCTCTGTCATCCCGCCTTGAGGCGTAATTATATAGGGAATATTGCGTTGCAAAGCCTCATACACGAGTGGAATATGATTCAAAACATAGGTACTTTGGAAAACAATTATATTGGGTTTATTTAATGGTTCTGGCATTGAGGCTATGCCTGGATAAAGAGGTAAATCCTCTATATAAACAACTGGATATGGTTCGGGATTTTCATAGCGCCCTAGTGTAGAAGTAGTCAACAGTCCAGTTTGCACTCCTAAATTTTGCAGGACATTAACTAATGGTGTTATGGCAGGTGTTAACCCAGTAATCCGATTGTGTGTAATTGGTGCAACATATAGGATAACAGTTGACCGTATTTGAAATTCATCAAATTCATGCATAAAAGTGATTCTCTCCTGTTTAAACTATAGATTTAAATCTCTATCAAACCCTTTGATTTTTTGTGGATATAGTAGGAACTTGGTTTTGGATCAAAATTGGCAATGCAAATATGAGGCTGATAATTGAATAGTTGTCATATAATGTTCCAGAAAATAAAGAACCTATATAAATTGGCGAACAAACTAGAGTGATAATCTTCCAGCTACGATTTATTTTTCCTTTCCATAAAAATATTCCATACATTGCAGTAAATCCTAGAAGAATGACACAGGGTAAAAAGCCGCCATTATATAGCAGGTCTAAATAAATATTGTGAGGATAGGAATATATGTAGTTGCTTCCTTCACCGAATAAAAAATTATCTTTTAGAAAAAAAGATGGCAAGTTTTGCCAATATCCTTCTCTGGCTGCAATAGAACCAGAGGAGGCACCTCGATCGTAAAACCAAAATACTCTAGAATCAATAAGAGATTTAGAAAAACTTGAATATATAATGAATGCAAAAAAAGAAAATATTATAGATACACTAGCAAATTTTAGCCACTTTAATCTAATAGATAATAGTGTGTAAAGGAAAGATAATGTCATAACAATTCCTACTACTGTTGCACCTCTAGAACCTGTTTTAATCATTAGAGATAGTGCAATAGCTAGACAAAATATTGTAACTATTAAACTAAATATTGAAATTTTTTCTTTCTTTCCTGAATAGTTTTTGTGAACCAACACGAGATTTAGCAAGAAAATAGTTCCAATAATCCTGTAGTAAATATTGGGCCCAAATACAAAGGATTGTCTCGGATCGTTTCCAGTAAACTGTTGAGATAATACTCCAAGAAAAATTAGTGTGATGGCAGGCAGCCATCGAACTATTTTACAACCTGGACTATCACTGAGCGCTCGCTCGATTACATGAGTTCCAAAAACAAGAATATTAACATATAGAATTACTGATACAGCACCAAAATAATAGTCAAAACTGTATTGATAAAATTGAATAAAAATAGGTAGGAGAGCGATAACAATGAATATTTGAGCAAAAATTTCTGCTGGCTTTAAAATAAAGTTTCTTCTCAGGACAAAAACTATAGTCCAAAAAGCCAAAAAGAAAGGAATTTCATATACAGTTTTATTTTTTCCAGAAAATGTAGTACAAAAAATCAATACTAAATCAATAGGCAAGAGAATTATGTCATTACAAAAATCCTGTTTTAATGTTTGTTTAATGATGCTATTTGACATTTTTTTACACCAATATTTTTAACTTTGTATAATATTTAAAAATAATTATTTTTGGATAAATGCACTTTTTCTAAGTATATTTTTTCCAAAGTTTCAACATTATTGTGAATATTAAATGAGGATTGCTCAATAATCTCAAAAGCTTTTCTTTGGCTCATTCCTGATCCAGTCTTGCTTGCAGCTAGGATTGCCTCAGCCCAAGCAGAAGCTGGTTCCGACAGAGACATTCTTCGCACCAAAGGCTTGACCACATCTGCTTCCTCAGGAACAACATCTGAGAACACACAAGGTAGCCCTGCTGTTTGTGCCTCGATTAATACTAAGCCCAGCCCTTCGTAGAGAGATGGAAACAGAAATATATCCATAGCGCCTAACATAAGTCGGGGTACGTCAGGACGAACGCCTGCGAGAATTACACGGTCTGTTAAGCCCATCTGCATGATTTTCCGCTCTATATCTGGGCGCAACGATCCATTACCTACCAATAAGAGGTACATCTTTGGTTCTCGCTTGGCGACCTCTGCAAAGATATCTACAAGAAACTGATGATTTTTTGGTTGCTCAAATCTGCCAACATGACCTATGACTAAGGCATCTTTAGGTATACCGAATTCAGCACGTACAGTAACTGGATCAACAACAGCCTGAAAGGGTTTCAGGTCAGCTCCACAGTCAAGCACCCGCCAGGGCGGATCGCTTAGACCAAACAAAGCCTCTCCTGCTTTGCGGCTACATGCTAGACCCTCAGTTGCATATAAAGCAATCCATCGTTCCATCAAACTTAGATACAAACGCCGAGACCATCCCGCCTTCGCCTCAAGTAAGAAAGAATCAACGTGGCTATGGGCAATGCGGATCGGCACACCAGTTTGCTGTGCTAGACGGAGGATATAACCACTGAAGTGATGAACATGGCTGTGAACAATATCATAAGGGCCGTACTCACGTAAGATGCGTTTGAAATTAAGAGTATACAACCAGGGTTGTGACGGATGAGGACATGGAATAACCTTGCTACCAAGGGTACGAATTTCTTCATCGTAAGCGCTGGGCTGGGCTGTGTTAACTAGAAAATCCATCTGGAAGCGATCGCGATCAATGTGTCGCAAAATGTACATTAGCCAGGTTTCAATTCCACCCCTGTTCATCCCCGCAACAACATGGAGGACACGTATTGAATGCTGATCCACCTTCTGGATATCTCTAGAGTTTGTGTAGTGCATGGAAGATAACTCCTAAACTAAAAATTGTTTGGATAATAGTTGCAATAACTAGTGCGATCGCAGCCCCTAGCAATCCCAAACTGGGTAGCAGCCACAGACAAGCTATGGTTGAGATAGTTGCCACAGTCACAAACAAAGGCATTTGGATGAGAAAGTACTGACATGCTGTCATTCCATAGCCCAGGAAGGACGATATATAGTTAATCCCAGCAGCAACCATCAGCCAAATAAACAAATTTGTCTGCTCAGCATATTCATGTCGATACACGAAAGTCAGGATCTGCCCTCCAGCAACAGCAGCCACCAAAACACCTGTTACACCCACTAAGACAGCAATTCCTATCAGTTTGAGCAAGAGTGTACGAAAAGCTATAGCATCCTTAGCTGCGTAATATTTAGCTAGCCTGGAAATGCTTGACTCCCCTAAGGCACTTACTACCATGTTTCCTGCCACCATCAAGTAGGCAATGGCTGCAAAAATCCCCAATTCCCGCTCGCCCAAATATCGTTCAATAAAGTAACGGGGAATATTGGTATTGAGTGAAATTAGCATCATTACAAATCCCAGAGGCAAACAGAACCATACCAGCTTTATTAGGGTTTTTCGATGCCAGCGTGGTTGCAATTGTGACCTCTGTAGCATCAAGATACCACTGCGAATATCGCAGCCGACTAACACCACTGCCCAAGCAAAGACCAACCCCACTACTCCCCACAGAACATGGCCAGACATATATACTCCAATGCCCAGTAGTAGCAGTGATAGAGGGCCTTTAATCATCAACGACATTGCAATCCGATCCATGCGATCGTGCTGCTGAATCAGTCCATGAAATATGTCGCTAATAGACTCGAATGCCTTTGCCAAACCGATCAAGAAGATAACTAAAGATGTTTCCCATCGAAACCCGCCTGACAGACTAATGACCGCAATGATCGCAAGCGCTAAAGCTGTCGAGATTAGCCTCAGCCCCAGGTAATCGCTAAAAGGATACTGTTTTCTGGCATCTGTTGCTTGGACAATTCGCAACTGAAGATTTGTAAACATGATTACAGGTGCTGTAATCGCCAGCCCTAAGGTAAACTGCCCTACTATCTCTGGACTGCCAAGTTTAGCCAGCATTACCAACATTCCCCACTGACAAGCTGAATAAACTAAGTTACCAGCGAAAGTCCAGGAAAAGTTACCGCGTAGTGTTAGTGGTTTATGTTGTTGCATTTGCTTTAGTGATTAGCCTCATCCAATTTTGCAGTTTGATACTAAACACAACAATGAGTTGATAACCATCTACACAGGCTATCCATTTGCCACTATCAAGCTTGTGAGGATCGATAGTATGCATTCCGGTTTTATTCCACCCATAACCACTTGCTTTGATAATTGGATTATCTTTGACTGCTTTTTCTTCATAAGTTGTTGTTGTCAAATCGGTGATTTCAAATGCTCGCACTTGATTACCATAGAAATGCTCATCATCTTGGGTATATCGAAAAATTTGTCCATCGTAGAATACAACTCTTCCTCCTGGTCTAGCTATATTTAAGTTATTCTCTATAAGAGGGCTTTGAGGATGTTCAATCCAATGCCCCATTAGGTCATGGGCATAGTACAGACGCAGAATATTGCTTTGTGATGATGATGTAAACATCCACCACCTTTTGTTAAAATTAAAAACAGAAGTATCTACATAATCTCCGTCATCTATTAAAGTTTTTAAAAATGTCCATTTAGTTGGAAAATCAACTGCTTTGTATAAACGAATGGAATTAGCTTTATAACTTTCTGGAATCATATAGTATTCATTTTGAAATTGGAATACATAAGGATAAGACAAATGAAATGGTTCTTTCATTACTATTTGTTGATAATTCCAATGGAATCCATTATTGCTAGTTGCTAATCCTATTTCTCCTCTATTAGTAAGACTATTCATCACTTCAAAAAACATATACCAAATACCGTCATTACAAACCATAAATGGATCGGCAACAAATTCGGCTATTACATCCGTTACATCTTTGGCAGTCAAAACTGGATTTTTGATATTTTCTGTAGAAACGAAATCAAAAAGAGATTCGCCTGTATAAATTCCAATTGACCAGTCACATGTTCTTCTGACAAAAGCTCTTGCCATTCTTTTGAAAGAAAAATATCCGGATTTCCTAGCAGATCCTCTATCTAAAACCTGTGGTAAGTTTCTAGTTTTATGCATTAATTTCATGTTGATTCGTAAATTACTGTAGAGTTTTTTGATGAAAACTATATAAAGAGAAATGTCAAATGCTCTAGTTGATTAAGCCCCTCCAGGTTCCATTTTCGCTAGGATATTTTTATTTGAAGCTGCGATTACAGCACCATTTGTGAAAATATTTGTTGGTGTATTATTTTCTAAGTATTTAGGTTTGTATCCTGACACAAGTTGTTCCAGAAGGAACATAATGTAGTTAGCATCATTTTTAGTTGCTGCTGTACATAATTTTTCCACAAGAATAGCCAGATTTTCTGAAACAATCCGACTGCTATTTTTCACCAGAAACAATTTTTCATGTTGGGTAGATTCATACTCTTCTCCCTCAATAAACAGTTCTTCAAATAGCTTCTCTCCAGGTCGTAAGCCTGTAAACAAAATCTCAATATCTTTGTTTACTTCATATCCCGAAAGGCGAATTAATTCCTTCGCCAAGTCAACAATTTTTACAGGTTCACCCATATTCAGCATTAAGACTTCACCACCACGACTCAGTACTGCTGCCTGTAAAACGAGTTGTACTGCTTCCGGGATAGTCATGAAATAACGACAGATATCAGGATGGGTAACGGTTACTGGGCCACCTGAAGCAATTTGTTTTTTGAAAGTGGGAACTACACTACCGCGACTACCCAAAACATTGCCAAAACGCACAACAACATAAGGTTTGCCACTTTCTCTTGCAGCTTGCAGTACTAACATTTCAGCAACTCTTTTACTGGCCCCCATAACATTAGTAGGATTAACAGCTTTATCTGTAGAAATCATCACAAAATGTCGAACATTGTATTGCAGGGCCATATCCAATAAATTTTTTGTCCCAAGCACATTGTTAGTGATTGCTTCTGGTGAATTTAATTCCATCAACGGAACGTGCTTATGAGCCGCCGCATGAAAAATCACGTCAGGTTGAAATCGCTCAAAAGCGTGTTTTAGGCGATCGCAATAGCGAATATCACCAATAAAGGTATAAAGACGGGGGGTATATGGTTGTACTTTGCCATCGTCTTTGAGCACTCGGCTCAGTTGTTCTAATTCTTGTTGGAGATTAAACACGGAATTTTCTCCGTGTCCCATAAGTATTATTTCCGCAGGGCGGCATTTGAAAATTTGACGGCAGAGTTCGCTACCAATTGACCCTCCTGCACCTGTAATAAGTACTATCTTACCTTTGATAAATTTATGTACTTGCTCAATATCTGTTTGTACAGGTTCTCGCCTGAGCAAATCCTCAATCCTTACATCCCGAATGCTATCTACCCGCACACGCTCATTGAGGATTTCATGTATTCCAGGTAAGGTGCTAGTTTGCGTTCCAGTTGCTTTGCAAATATCTACGATTTCCCGAATGACATGTCCAGCAACCGTAGGCATCGCAATAATAACTTTATGGATTTGGGAAGATTTCAAAGTATTAGGAATTTGGTAGCGATCGCCAACTACTGGAATGCCACGAATATGTACATTTAATTTTCGAGGGTCATCGTCAATGAAGGCAACAGGATGAAAACCCAACTGAGGGTTGCTTTGCATATCTTGCACAAGGGAAACTCCAGCACTACCAGCACCAATAATCAGCACCCGTTCCCTTGGGTTAAATACTACTTGTCGTTGAATGAATCTTTCCGCAACTCGAAAACTGAAACGCAGCCCTCCTATGAAAATACAGGACAATAACCCATCAAGGAATGGTAGCGATCGCGGCAGATTATCTATTACAAAAGGCAATATGTGATGAAGAACATTAAATGTCATGCTTTGGATGACTATTGCACTTACCATCAACATAGCTATATATGTCAGTTCCTCAATACTGGCATAGCGCCAGTAGCGCCTATAAAAACCGAAACTCCAAAATACAATTAGTTTAACTAATAAAAATAGTAGAGTTGCGATTCCTAGTTGTGATATGTCTGCTTCAATATCGAGAGAGCCGTCTAAACGGATAAGCAGCGCTAATAAAGGAGTAATTGAAAAAATAATGATATCAAAAATTAATAAGTGCGTATTTTTTAGCTCTAGCAGCTTTCTTAATAAACTTGCACTAAATTTTTGAAAAATTCTAAGTAAGAGTTTCATACTTCAAAAGACCTCCTGAGCAAGCTACAGAATCATCCGTTTTGTACATAAATATCCATTCAGAGAATATTTAATATCGTCAAGTAAGTTAAAAAATGATGTTTGTATGCCTGGAATGTCCTATTGAATAATCATTTATAGAGAATTGGCACGGCTAAGTATTTTGTCCATTTTATATTTGATAAGTCAACAAAGATTTAATTTTTAAACTACCTCCTTTTCTCTGAATTTTATCCCCATATTACAGTTGCTCTGTCTAGATATGGACATAGTTGAAATCGCAAAAATGCCCATGCTAAAAAATGATATTTAGCAAACAATTGAGTTCAAGATATATACAAGCGTAAAGCAACAGACATCCCAATGATTTTAAGGGACAGAGAGTATTTGCTCCTAACTACGGGATTTAGTTGGATGCATAGCAATACTTTTCAGATAAGTACTCTTCACCTATGGTGTGGTTCGGGATGCATGGTGCAACTCTTATGTTTGCACTAGTTTGTATTTATGCTTGAGTTGTCTTAAGCAATTGTTTAATTGTTATAGTTTGCCTTGATAATTCTAGACAAGTTATGTCCTGAAAAACCGGATATTTAAACTAACGTCTTCTTGTATCGAGCACCACACGGTAGTTTTGATTGATTATTTGTTTTGCAAGTTAGTGGCGTCGTTATCTTTATGCAATGAGTGAATATCATATCTAAAAATGTACCCCTAATAACACCACATTGGTAATTGATAAGAGTTCAAATTTGTGTAACCTAACACTTAAAGTTAGTAATAGTTACGTTGTATATAACTAAACGTAGCTATTGTTATTACTATATTGAACTATAAAATCTATACCAGATTTTAGTTGCATACGTCACGCCAATTTGGCATAACTTTTCTAGTAACTCTTCAGGGGGGTTAGAACCCGCATTGCTTGGTAGCCGACGGCTGTCATAAACTCATTATGAGAACTATTATTAAGTTTCTAGCCTCGCTCATAATCTTTACTGAGACGACGATATTGGTTGAACCATCTGAAGGTCGCTCTACAACCAGCGCTTGGGTAAATGGACAAAACCTTTTTTTCTAAAGGAATCTGATTCATCACGTTTACGATCGCAGGCGCTGGCCCAACGGGTGTTGAGGTAGTAGGTGCTTTGGTTGAAATGCTTCGAGGTCAGTTGTGTGCAGATTATCCGACAAAAGTGTCGGATGCAATTTGGCGATCGCTCTGGAGAAAAAAGAGACAAAACCTTGCAGACTCAGAAGCGGATCGTGAGCAAGGTAGGTTCAACTTCTTTAGGAATAACTTTTGGATAAAACGTCGGCTACAGCGTCGTTTACCCAATCATAGTACTTCAGATAAAAAAATTTTCGTAAAGTGGAATGTCATTTACTTAAGCAAAAGTTGCTACCCAGAGAATGGTTGGGCCGTCTTTGGCAATGGAAGCGATCGCTTGCAGGAACTTGTAGCAACGTTGTAAATAAGCGGGGGCGCACAGCTAGCTATACGCCCCTACAGAAGATTTTGATTCAAATAGATGAAAAAGGCTGTAAGAAGAAAATCAAACAACACCGTATCATGGTAGTTAGTAGCATTTATGTCTGATACTTTCTTTTTTGCCTTAAAAGAATATCAGGTAAGTCATCTCCTGATTTCCTGACGGCAGAATGTGAAAGCTTTTACTGATTAACCTAGTTGGAGAACGCTGATGTCGAAGGAAAGAAAAAGTAATAAAGAAGCTAAAAAACCTAAAAAAGATCCCAAAGACAAAAAGGAGAAAAAAGACCCAAACAAATAGGACGATTTAGCTAAATAGTTCTAGCGAAGACCAAGAGTTGCATTTCCTTAAATTGACAATACTTCGTCCAGTAGCACAGAGTAGGAGAAGTTATTGTCAAAAATTTATTCACCCTTGGTCAAGCCTCTATGCGTGCGATGTCTACGATGGTCACTGAGCTTGCCGTACCCCTACGGGGAAGCAAGCTACGCGCAGCGTTTCGTAGAGAAGTGCGGGCTACGCCTACGCAACTAAATTAGGCAGGAGTAAACTTCAGCGAAACACCGTTCATACAGTAGCGCTTACCAGTGGGTGCAGGGCCATCATCAAAAACATGACCCAGATGACCACCACAACGACTACAATGCACTTCAGTTCTGGTCATAAACAACGACCTATCTACAGTAGTGGCGATCGCACCTTCAATCGGGTTAAAAAAGCTGGGCCAGCCAGTACCACTGTTAAATTTGGTATCAGAGGTAAACAGTGGCTGTTCACACGCAGCACAATAATAAGTACCATTGTCGTATTCCTTATCCAATGGGCTGGTGTGAGCGCGTTCAGTCCCATGTTTACGCAATACACGAAACTGTTCTGGCGTTAAAATCGTGCGCCACTCTTCTTCAGGTTTAGTAATTTCAAATCCGCTCTTAGAAGTTGTCATCTCTTCTGGCCCCCATTTGATATACCTTGATAACAATGCCGTGCCGACTATTACTGCACTAGCCTGTAAAAAATACCGTTTGTCCATATATCTATTATTTTCTATTTTCCGGTTCACTGGCCAATCAATTCCAGTACGGCATTCCCTACTATTAATGACGATAATCAGCGATCTCCCTGAATTCTCCCTGAAAAACTGATTAAAATTAGCTAACAATTGAAGAAGGCAGAAGTCAGAGGGCAGAGGGCAGAAGGTTTTGTTTAGAAGGAGATTCCGACCCCTCCTAAAACTTGAGCCACCAAATTTTCAATTTGGTGGGGGTCTTAAACCCTTACTCCCAACTCTTGGAGACGCTGCGCGTAGCTTGCTTCCCCGTAGGGGTACGGTCTCTTCTGTGGGCAGGAATCATAATTCCCTTCTGCCTTCTGCCTCCTGCCCTCTGCATTTCTTGATAACAAAATACTGCACGGGAATCAAGATCGACTTGATCTGATTTTGAACAGTACACCTGCATGTTGTGCATAGATTAGAGAGCGATCGGGTTTTCATCAGAAGTGTTGGCTAAATTGTGGATCTAGTGTAACGATGGTCAATCATCATCTTCATCAGAGGTGGTTGTTAGATCCTGAGTAGTCCCCTGTTTACCCTGACTCGTCAGAAACACAAATGCGCGATTGAGCCGCTTTACCCCACTTAGGGTAATCAGGGTCAGTAAGCCTCCCAATAATCCCATTTGCCACAGACCACAGCCGATCGCAGCTCCCAACCCGGCTGCTGTCCAGACACAGGCTGCTGTAGTTAAACCTTTTACTTTTGGGGTCGCAGATTTTCTCGGAGACTCTTGTAAAATCAATCCGGCTCCGAGAAATCCTATCCCGGTAGCTACACCTTGAATTGTGCGACTCAGGGCATTGGTAGCAGCATAGGGACTCTCGCCCTCAGCCTGCAAAGGAATCATCACGAATAATGCTGCCCCCATACTCACGAGCATAAATGTTCTCATCCCTGCTGGTCTACCCCCTTGCTGACGGTTAAATCCAATCAAGCAACCCACCAGGAGCGCCAAAGACAATCTAAACGCTATATGTGGCCAATCGTTGGCAGCAATAAACATCGGCCCCATTGCCTTATTTCTCCTAGAGATAAAACGGAATTTTGCGCCTATTGCCAGCAGGCTGCATAGCTACTCATATTTGTCGTTGAAAACCTAACTACAGCAAATCAATAGGTTTGGCGTACATTAAGGTTAATTTAACAGAAGGTTAGGAATAAGTAAACTAATATACACAAACCTGTCATTGCTGTATTCTTCCTAGAGACAGAAAGATGCAGAGGAACGGGGAGCAGGGGCAATAATCAATCCCCAATTTTTGCGATCGCCACCCGATCGAACACGGCTCAATATACATTGCTTTGATAGAGATACCGGAGTTTTATGAAAAACTTCTTGCTTGGTTAAGTGGAATATGTGATACTCTAAAAACTATAAATAAAGCACGGTATTTCTATCGAATTACCGTAGTTTAGAAGGACAGGACTCATGCAGCTACTATGGTTCATCCCAACCCACGGCGACGGACGTTACCTTGCAACTGCTACAGGCGGACGGGCAGTAAGCTTTCCTTATCTGCGGCAGATTGCCCAAGCGGTGGATGACCTTGGTTATACAGGGGCATTGTTGCCCACGGGGCGCTCTTGCGAAGATGCTTGGATTGTAGCGTCAACACTGGTATCACTGACACGACAGATGCGTTTTTTGGTGGCGATTCGTCCGGGCTTGGTATCACCTGGAGTGGCAGCACGGATGGCGGCGACCTTTGATCGCCTCTCTGGAGGACGCCTGCTGATTAATGTCGTGACAGGAGGCGATCCCGTGGAGTTAGCAGGAGATGGCTTGCATTTGGATCACGATCAGCGCTATGAATTAACAGATGAATTTTTGACAGTCTGGCGAGCGATCGCTAGTGGCGAACAAGCCAATCTCCAAGGCGACTATCTCAACATTCAGGATGGTAAGCTGCTGTTTCCACCTGTTCAGAAGCCATATCCACCTTTGTGGTTTGGTGGTTCTTCTCCCATCGCCCAAGAAATAGCTGCCAAGCATATAGATGTCTATCTAACTTGGGGCGAACCACCAGCACAAGTAGCCGAGAAGATTGCATCAGTTCGCAGACTTGCAGAAGCAGAAGGTCGAACTTTGCGGTTTGGGATTCGCCTACATGTGATTGTGCGCGAAACTGAGAGTGAAGCTTGGGATGCGGCGAATCAATTGATTAAGTATGTAGATGACGAGGCGATCGCTAAAGCCCAAAAAGCTTATGCCCGGATGGATTCAGAAGGACAACGCCGGATGACTCAATTACACCACGGTAATCGTGAGGCATTAGAGATTAGCCCGAACCTGTGGGCGGGAGTTGGTTTGGTGCGGGGTGGTGCGGGAACGGCCTTAGTAGGTGATCCCCAAACCGTAGCGGCCAGGATCTTGGAATATGCAGATTTAGGTGTTGAGTCATTTATCCTCTCTGGCTATCCTCACTTAGAGGAAGCTTATCGAGTTGCAGAGCTTCTATTTCCCCATTTGCCCTTAGAAAATCTACCGACAGTGGAGAAGCAACATGTGTTGAGTCCATTTGGCGAGATTGTTGCAAATGAAGATTTTCCTAAGCAGCAGCATAAGGAGAAAGCCACATCCATATCCTAGTAAAGTTTAGGGTATTGGGTATGGAGCATTGGTAAATAACCAATAGTTATTCTTCCCCTGCTGCCTCTTCCCCAGTCCCTAATACCCATTGCCCCTTATCTCTAAAGGGGGCCCCGAGTTCCCCAATCCCCATTAATACATAGGAGTTGAATTGAATGGCAAATATTTTAGCGATCGCAGGTAGTCCAACTCATCCATCTAGAACCTATGGCGTTGTCGAATACACTGCCAAGCTTTTACAACAAGAAGGCTTGCATGTAGACATTATTTCAGTTCGAGATTTACCTGCTGAAGATTTAGTTTTTGGACGATATGACAGCCCTGCTTTGGAACAGCCAAAAGCTTTACTAGCAAAGGCAGATGGTGTGATTATTGCCACCCCAATTTACAAAGCTGCTTATACAGGAGTGCTCAAAACATTTCTAGATTTGCTGCCACAAAAATCATTGACAGGTAAACCCGTGTTACCAATTGCCCTTGGTGGGACGATCGCTCACTTATTGGCTATTGAGTATGCCTTGAAACCTGTCTTATCTGAATTAGGAGCGCGGCATATCCTAGCTACAGTTTATGCAGTAGACAAACAAATTCAACGACAAGCTGATAATAGCGTGCTATTAGATGAGGAAATTGAGCAAAGACTCAAAGACGTTCTCAAGGAATTTGTGAAAGCTGTAGAATATGATGCCGCAGCGCCTCAAGAATTGGTTCATGCCAATTAAATAATCAAGTTTGTACCTCCGTTTGCTTGTAGCAGATGGGTAATTTATACCCATCTGCTACCTTTCTCTAAAAGTTAATCGGAGCAACATAAATTTATTCTCAATAATTACATTTTTATAGCGATATTCAAATGAATAGACTACGTTCAGACCTCTCTCCAAACCTCTCTAGTCTATTAAACTAACACTGCTGTAATCTATGATTTTTCTCATTCAAGATGTTATACATCTGTAAATTGTCTCCTAACTCTACCTGTAGTAGATGAGTGAAATTTACTCATTTACTACTTTCTCTCCTGAAGTTTTAAAATGGCAATTATAAGATCGAAGAGTTTCTTGAATTTTGCTATTACCTAATAAACCTCAACTTATATGAATCCAAAATCTGATTTTCTATCGGAACTGTGTGATTTTTTATATCCTCGTAGTTCATACTATGGGCAGTTTAAGCCAGAGTATTTGGTATTTAATGCTAATCTCCAAGAGTTTTCTCAACGTGTTAGCTACATCTGTAATCTACAAACTGGTGGCAAACTTTCTCCAGAAGAAGCTTACAAACAAATTCACATTCTCTGGAAACAGTTGAAACATGCCAAAAAAACATTAGAAATTGGGTGATTAAGTCACATCTTTAGAGGAGCTTTTAAAAGGGTTTTTTCACTTTTATTTAGCACAGAAAAGTATGTCAGCACAAGGCTAAAACCTTAATTTATCGTCGAATTGAACCTAAGTGAGAACAGCAAAATTATACTTTTTAGAACTTTTAAAATATCCTCTAAAACCTGAATAGATAACTAACAGAATCAGATCGCACACAGAGGTGTAAAACATGGATATAAAATTTGCATATTGGATTCCTAACGTCAGTGGGGGGTTGGTTGTCAGCAAAATAGCCCAACGCACAGATTGGACTTTCGATTACAACGCCCAACTAGCCCAAACTGCTGAACAGGTAGGATTTGACTACGCTTTGGCACAAGCCCGGTTTATTGCCAGCTATGGTGCTGAATATCAACTGGAAGCTCTCACCACCGTAGCTGCTTTAGCACCAGTGACTCAGAAGTTAAAATTGATTGCAGCTGTTCACCCAGGATTGTGGCATCCAGGTGTCGTTGCCAAGATGGGTTCATCCATTGATGCTATCTCCAATGGTCGCTTCTGCCTGAATGTTGTCAGCGGTTGGTTTAAAGATGAGTTCACCATCTACGGTGAACACTGGTTAGATCATGATGAGCGTTACCGTCGTTCTGAAGAATTTATTCGCGTTCTCAAAGGGATGTGGACTGAGGAAGAGTTCCACTTTAGGGGGGACTTTTACCGCATCAATGGTGGTTGGGTGAAACCCAAACCCATCAGTTCGCCTCACCCGGAAATCTTTCAAGGTGGAAACTCGAAAGCTGCACGGCGAATGGCTTCCCGCGTATCTGACTGGTACTTCATGAATGGCAACACATTAGAAGGAGTGCGTGAGCAGATTGAAGAAGTTTCTGCACTGGCGCGTCAAGAAGGACGAAAAGTGAAATTTGGCTTGAATGCCTTTATTTTAGTCCGGGATACCGAAGCCCAAGCCCATGCAGTTTTAGAAGAAATTATCGCGAAAGCAGATGTAGAAGCAGTTCACGGGTTTGGGGAAGCAGTGAAACAAGCCGGCGCTTCCACTCGCGATCGCCAGGGAATGTGGGCAAACTCCAATTTCTCTGATTTAGTTCAGTACAACGACGGTTTCAAAACCGGATTAATTGGCACGACTGAGCAAGTTGCCGATCGCATTCGTCAATACTACGAAATTGGTGTTGATCTAATTCTTGGTGGTTTTCTGCATTATACAGATGACTTACCAGCATTTGGTCAAACTGTAATTCCTTTAGTACGAGAAATTGCAGCTCATCGCCGGACAACTGAAGAGTTGGTAGTTGCATAGAGACGCGATCAATCAGTAGAGACGCGATGAATCGCGTCTGTGGAAAGATAAAAAGGTAAGTATTATATGACAACAGTAATTTCTTCTGAGCAAAAAGCGCATGTGATTACTAGTGATGCTGAAGCGATCGCGATCGCTAAGGAACTAGCGGCTGAATTTGTCAAAGGTGATTCAGAACGCGATCAGCAGCGGCGTTTACCTTATGAAGAGGTGAAAAAGTTCTCTACTAGTGGCTTATGGGGAATCACCGTACCCAAGGAATATGGTGGGGCGTTTGTTTCTAATGCTACCCTCGCCAAAGTCATCAAAATTATCTCCGAGGCAGATCCTAGCCTGGGACAAATTCCCCAAAATCACCTATATATGGTGGAAGCAATTCGACTGGACGGTACGGAGGAACAGAAACGCTTTTTCTTTGATTTGGTATTGCAAGGCAAGCGGTTTGGCAATGCCTTTTCGGAAATTGGTACTAAATCTGTAACCGACGTGCAAACACGCTTAATAAAATCTGGTGATGGATATGTCCTCAACGGGCGCAAATTTTACTCAGCTGGGGCGCTGTTAGCAGATTGGATTCCCGTGATTGCAGCTAATGACGAAGGCAAAACAGTAATTGCTTTCGTAGAACGTGATGCCGAAGGGCTAACCTTACTCGATGACTGGAGTAGTTTTGGCCAGCGAACTACTGCTAGTGGCACTACCATTCTAGAAAATGTGAAGGTGAAACCAGAGTATGTGATTCCCCATTACTTAGCCTTTGAGCGTGCTACACCTATGGGTGCGATCGCTCAAATTATCCAAGCGGCGGTGGATGTTGGCATTGCCAAAGCCGCAGTGCGAGACACCATCGGCTTTGTTCGCAAGCATACCCGCCCTTGGGTTGATAGTAATTTGGAACATGGTTACGAAGATCCCCTAACAATTTATAATCTTGGGCAGGTGCAGATTCAGGTTCACGCTGCTGAAGCACTGTTAAAGCGTGCAGGTGAATTTATTGATCGGGCAAACGCTTCTGGTTTAGAAGAAGCCAAAGTAGTTGAGGCTTCTATTGCAGTAGCTGAGGCTAAAGCTTTAGCTACCGAAGCATCCTTGCTGGCAACTAACAAGTTGTTTGAACTGGCAGGTACCAAGTCCACCTTGCAAGAGTTCAATTACGATCGCCACTGGCGCAATGCGAGAGCGCACACCCTACACGATCCTGTACGTTGGAAATATTACGCTGTTGGTAATTACTTCTTAAACAACGTCAATCCACCGCGTCATCCTTGGCTGTAATGTTAAAGCTGTCGTTACTAACACTCAAATATTTGTTAGGAACATTAAGGCTACGGTTTTTTGCAAGAAGTCTATTTTTTATTTTAAAGAGGCAGGGGAGCAGGAGAGTTGCTCCCTTGCCTCTTTTTAAAGCAGAACTCGCAACTGAATTAACCATTGTGTATTAATGGCAATGCGCTTTTTTGGTCAGGTTAGCCAGTAAATTAGATGTAGGGCGTAAAAAAATAAACTCAAACAAAGCGATGTCTAACGACAAGCCGCAAGGCGTCTGCGCTTCTTATTTTGCATCTATCGTCGGCGAAGAAAATGCTGTTTGCCTTTGGGAAAATATCGAACTAGGTCAGCAAAAACGTATTCAACAGGCTATAGCTTCTGGAAAGCTTCCCAGTTGTATCATCTATCCCCGCAGCCAAGAACAGCTAGCCGCAGTCATCGCCACAACTCACACAAATAACTGGCGCGTCCTCCCCTGTGGTAGTGGCAGTAAACTCAATTGGGGTGGTTTAGCTAAGGGCATTGATGTTGTAGTCAGTACAGAACGTATCAATCAACTGATTGAACACGCGGTTGGCGATTTGACTGTCACGGTAGAAGCTGGGATGAAATTTTCTGATCTACAAGCACTTTTGGCAAAGTCGCGGCAATTTCTCGCCCTTGACCCCACTGCACCAGAGTCGGCAACTATTGGCGGTATTGTTGCCACAGGTGATACAGGTTCTCTGCGGCAACGTTATGGTAGTGTGCGTGACCAGTTACTAGGTATTACCTTTGTGCGTGCTGATGGACAAATCGCTAAAGCTGGGGGAAGAGTAGTTAAAAATGTTGCCGGATATGATTTGATGAAGTTGCTTACTGGGTCTTATGGCACATTAGGCTTTATTAGTCAACTAACTTTTCGCCTGTATCCGTTACCAGAGGCATCGGGGACGGTGGTACTAACGGGTAGTGCAGAGGCTGTATCTCAAGCGGCTGATGTCCTTCGAGGTTCGGCGTTAACACCAGTTCAGGCTGATTTGCTATCAACTAAATTGGTATCTAGTTTAGGTTTGGGTCAAGGACTGGGATTAATTGCCCGCTTTCAAAGTATTAGTGAGAGTGTTAAAGAACAATCAAACCGAGTTTTGGAAGTAGGGCAAAAGTTAGGTTTAAATGGGGCAATTTTTGCAGATGATGATGAAGCTAATCTATGGCAGAGATTGCAAGAACGAATACATACTACTGCTACAGAATCTGTAATTACCTGCAAAATAGGAGTGTTACCTACTGCTGCCGTGGAGATTTTGACTCAGGTGGAGTTGGGTTTGATACATATTAGTAGTGGTTTAGGTTTGTTACAATTTGAGAGTAAAAATCAAGTTTTGAAAATCCGCGATGAGCTACAGTCTAATGGAAGCGATGCCTACGGCGGGCTGCGCCTACGCACTCAAGCTCATAGAGGTTTTTTAACAATTTTGGCAGCACCAATGGTGGTTAAAGAACAAATAGATGTTTGGGGTTATACGGGGAATGCTTTGCCATTAATGCGCCGTATTAAGGAACAGTTTGATAGTAAGAATATTTTAAGTCCTGGTCGTTTTATAGGTGGGATTTAGTTTGAAGAAAACGTACCGCAGAGACACAGAGGACGCTGAGATAGAGAGGGGAAAGGGAAAAATATGCAAGTTTCAGAAAATTCTGTTAGTAATACGGCTAGTTTAAAGAATTTAAAGGGATTTGATGTTAATCATCCGCCCGATCCAAAGTTAATTGATAGTTGTGTACATTGTGGGTTTTGTCTCTCGACATGTCCCAGCTATCGGGTGCTTGGCAAGGAGATGGATTCTCCTAGAGGACGCATCTATTTAATGGATGCAATTAATGAGGGTGAGATTGCTCTAAATACGGCAACGGTAGAACATTTTGATTCTTGTTTGGGATGTCTTGCTTGTGTGAGTACTTGTCCTTCTGGGGTACAGTATGACAAATTGATTTCTGCAACTCGTCATCAAGTTGAACGAAATTATCCCCGCAGTTTGCCAGATCAATTTTTTCGTCAACTGATATTTTCTCTGTTTCCCTATCCCAATCTTTTACGGATTTTATTAGTTCCGTTATTGGTTTATCAAAAGTTGGGGTTTGCTAAATTCTTTCGCGCTACGGGTTTACTCAATAAAATATCGCCCCGTTTGGCAGCAATGGAATCAATTCTGCCAGAAATTACTCTCAAATCTTTTCAAGATAATTTGCCTAGTGTGATTCCTGCCAAAGGTGAGAAGCGCTACCGAGTCGGGATGATTTTGGGTTGCGTACAACGGCTGTTTTTCTCTCCTGTGAATGAAGCAACGGTGCGGGTTTTAACAGCAAATGGTTGTGAAGTTGTGATTCCCAAATCTCAAGGTTGTTGTGCAGCGCTTCCCGAACACCAAGGACAAACAGAACAGGCGAAAGCTTTAGCAAGGCAGATGATTGATAGTTTTGCTAACACTGATGTAGATTTTGTGATTATTAATGCTGCTGGTTGTGGTCATACTTTGAAAGAATACGGTCACATTTTAGAAGATGACCCAGAATATCGGGAAAAAGCCAAGGATTTTGCGGCTAAAGTCAAAGATGCTCAAGAATTTTTAGCAACTGTTGGCTTAACAGCAAAACTTTCACCACTAACTGATAAACCCTTGAATTTGGTTTATCAAGATGCTTGTCATTTATTGCATGGACAAAAAATTAGCGTCCAACCGCGTCAGGTATTGCGGCAAATTCCAGGGGTGAAGTTGAGAGAACCAATAGACGCAGCTTTATGTTGTGGCAGTGCTGGGGTTTATAATATGCTGCAACCGGAAGTTGCTGAAGAATTGGGTCAGCAAAAAGTACAGAATTTGTTGAATACTGGTGCTGAGTTAATTGCTTCTGCTAATCCGGGGTGTACTTTGCAAATTACGAAGCATTTGCAGTTGCAAGGTAAAAAGATTTCAGTTATTCACCCGATGGAGTTGTTGGATTATTCGATTCGGGGTGAGAAGTTAGAATTGTAGACATTTGCTTTTTGCATTATGCATTTACTTCTGTCATCTCTTGATAAAGCCAGAAAACCACAGGTAGAGGCGCATAGTTGTGCGCCTCTACTATTTGGATATTTTTTTAACGTAAGTTCGACTGGTCATATCATGTCCACCCAAAAGACCTCTCCCTGGTTTTACTACGCAAAACCTGTCCCTCTCCGAGTCGGAGAGGGACAGGCTTGAACTTTAGTTCAAGGCAGGGAGAGGCCTGTCGAACTCAATCCTGAATTTCCCAAAGAGTTGCCATTTCCAAAGTCTGATGATGCTAGCGATGTCTAACGACAAGCTGCTAAGAGCGTCTACGCAGCAAGCAGAAGCACGATCGCAACGCTTGGCTGCTAAAGTAAGAGCATAAAATATTAACCCCCATTAGTTAGTTTAGTTATTTTGTCAACAATCTTTAGATAGATAGGGTAAACAGTACACGATTTATCATCAGAAATCACTTGTTAGTATTGAAAAAATGAAACTTTCATAACTAAAAGTCTACACTGCATCTTTAGTTTATTTTGTCAATGTGTAATCTCTAGTATCGCCTAATAAATCAGCAAGGCCTTCTGAAGACTTAATTTATATTCATGCTTTCAGGTGATGCAGTTATGACTTTATAAATGCGATTATGTATATGTCCTCAAACAATAGATAGTTGCTGTTGTCCAATTCAAAAAGTATGATTTTCTCTGACTCCAGTAACTTTGCCTTTATCCAATTGTTTGATGTTTTGAGAAGGTAACACAATGAATAATATCCTAAAGCGCACACTTCTACCCAGCCTCATGGCTGCAAGTTTAGCTGGTGTCACATTAGTTCCCGCTAAACCGGCTGCTGCTGATGACCAAGTATTAAGAGATGCAGGTATTGGGGCTGTTACCAATGTGGTCACCGGAGCAGTTAGAGGAAATGGTAGTGTCTTAGGCAATGCTGTTAAAGGTGGTGTAACTGGTGCAGCTGTCAATGGTGCAAATGGTCTGAGAAACACTCGCAATCGCCGTCATCGGAACGTTGTTCAAGATGTCGGAGTCGGTGCAGGCGCTAGCGCAGCAACTGGCGTAATTACTGGCGATAGCAAAGATACCCTTGGCAATGCTGTTGATGGTGCAGCTGTAGGTGCAGCAATCCATCTGCTAACCAATGGCAAATAATTAGTAATTTATTAGCTGAAATACTTTCCAACTGCTAACAGGTTGCACTTGTAAACACTACAAACTTATCCCTGCCCTAATTCCTCTCCTTTTAGGATGAGCAAACACAACCCCCTTTCCCTAGTAGGTAAAGGGGGTTGGTGGGTTAGGATTTATATTGGGATATATGCCACCATCAGGTTCAGATGACTTTAAACTTAATAGTAAACTCTAGCCCTTCAACGCCTTTCTAAAGTTTCGACGATAGGATTGATTTGTAATAAACAAAGCTGGCCATAGCAAAGATAAACCAATGCGATTGGTCAAAGTGGGATTAAAATTAGTCCGTCCAAATCCATTCCAAAACTTCCAAACGCCGCCTCCGTAAACGACTATCAAGCCAATAACAATTAAAGTACCCATTCCTATCAACTCCGTTAGTAACTGACAGAATTTAAGTTAAGTTTTACCACACGAGGTAAGCACTTCATCAGAAACACCGAGAAGGTATGACAAAACTCCCCAGTTTTTGATATCTAAGTCAGTTAAACACACATTCTCTTATCCCAGTGTAGAATAGCCTCATCAATTGCACTAGTTTGAGGCTCATGTCTTGCATATCGTCGCTTGAAGCCTAGAAGGCTTGGGCTAAATGCACAAAACCCTATTTGCTACTGAAAGCTTGCTGTTGTTCTAAAAAATGATAAGTTATGCTAAAAATCAAGCTTAGACAAGAGCAAAACCTCATCTGAAATTTAGAGGTTTTAGGATTGTTCGATGTCAAAAACCTACATAAAGATTTTTAACTTTAAATGTTGCTACAAATGAGCAGCAGAGACATATATTCTACCTATCATAACTTTCTGGCATACCCACTGGTGATAAACCTGCGATCGCTCGTAAGTTTTGGCAACGAATCAACTCCGTAAAATTTAAACTGGAACGCCCTTCAATTTTAGCTACCGCTTCAATTGCAGATAACAGATGCTGTGCTGCTTCTACTTCTGAATAACCGCGGCGTTGTGCTATGCGAATTGCTGCGGCATCGGCATTTAGCTCTGACTCTTGAGATTTATTACTACGCCAGATCCGAAAAGCAGCGATCGCACTTAATCCCCCTGCTACAGCTACACCTACCACATCTGACTGTGCTGCTTCCAATGATCCGCCTAACAGCCCCGCCAGCACTACACCTTGATAAATGTCGGGTTTAAACCATTTCACGCCCGTTAACCAGCTAACCATCTGCAACAGCAGCAAGTCTCGTTGCGGCTTTGTCAGGCGACGCCACAAATCGAAATTAATATATATCGGTCGCGTCTGATTCCAGGGTTGGGGAAAAGAGGCGTCAATCACTTTTGCCTGCTCTGGCTTACTAACGATTTTTGTCGTCATCCGACCAGAAGCAGGCATGACATCTAACAAACGGCGAATTTCAACATTTGGCTCCATAAATTTAATTATTAGCCATAATGTGCATGGTAACTATTTTAGTTATCATTCGTGTTAACCTTTGATTTGTGAGATGCTCTTGCAGTCTTTCTAAATAGCTGTTCTATTGGTAAAAACCTCTGCAAATTGTGATTTGTGAATAGACCAGATAAAGACATAAGAATATTGATTAAGCAGTTTGATAGTGTGGCGGGATTTTATAGTATCCGTTTGCCGCTAAATTCAAAACCTCAAAGTTTTGGATAACCATTGCTACTACACTTATAACGACATGGACGCTTTTGCTACCCTCCCGCCTGAATGGACGAATAAGGCAATACATGCCTATGAATTTTGTTGTCCTAATTGCCACTCAAATAGCCGAGAAGCTGAAAAAGTTTGGCTAAATCGGCGATCGCCTGTACTTACAGAAGACCGTCGTCGCAAATGGCAAGAGTTTTACTATTGCCACTGTGGTTCTGTGTGGTGGGCTTGGAGTAACGATCGCCCCCCAAAAGATATATCCAATCAGCCAGATTACAATCCTACATAGCTAATTTTTTTCCTAAACAAAACCCCACCTAGAAGTGGGGTTTTGTTTATCTAATTCTGAGCTTTATATTTCATCGCCAATTTTAGAAGGTGAAAGTAGTACGTAGAGTACCTACGTATTCAGTGTCGTTAGCGTCGTTGTGCTCTGGATTGAAGATTACTAACAAGCCAGGTGTTACCTGAATATTATCGGAAACCTTGTACTTGTAAAGACCCTCTAAGTGATAAGAGGTACTGTCGTCGAAGGTAGTATTGCCAGCGACATTTTTGATGCTACCACCAGTAACTTTGGGTGGTTGACCAAAGATAATACCTAAAACGTTGCCTTCGCCACCAAAGTCTTTCAAAGCAAGCGCTCCAGCCCAATACCAAATATCTGCGTCTGCACCTGCATTAGCACCAGTCTTAGCATCAGCAGTTGTATAACCTCCCCAACCACTAATAGCCAATTTAGGACTAAATTGGAAGGTAGCTTCTACACCGTAGTTGTTAGATTCGGTACGTGTGTTAGCTCCAAAAGGAGTGTTGGCAAAAATACTACCTGTACCTTGGAAAAGGTTATTGGCAGCAGTATCAGTTTGATAAGTGCGAGCGTAGGTTAGACCAATATTAAACGCTTTGGTGGGTTGGAAAGATAACTGACCAAAGATAGCGCTATCACCATCAAACAACCCATTATTAAGGGTAGGGTCGTTAGCAGTCCTAGCTAGATAAGCACCGCTGAGACTGATGGCGCCTTTAGGATTGAAAGTAGCAGTTATACCAGCGCCACCTTGACCTTGGCGATATATGGGGCTGAAACGTCCATAGCGTGAGAGCGCACCTCTACCAGAGCTTGCAAAGTCAGAGTTGAAGTTATTAACGTTTTCGTATAATTCAGCACCAGTAGCATCAATTTTGACACGTACTGCATCAGTCAAGTTGAAAGCATAGTTGAGTTTATCGATGCTAATGCTGTTGCCAGTATCTCCATCAAAACCTAAGCGGCTCATGTTGGTACCAGTACCAGTACCCAATGCATCGTTACCACGATTGGAGACGATATTGCCAGCATTTAGACGTGTTTCCAACTGGTCTGTACCAGTGAAACTGCTCAACAGTTTTAAACGAACGCGATCGCTAAAAGTGGTATTATAATTCAAGTCTTGAGTAGGAGCGCCACCACGAGCGGCTCTAGTATCACCAAAAACATCAGACACGGCGAAAATTGCTTCTCCAACCAACTTGGTAGTAGTGGAGAACTGATTAGCTTCCAACTCAGAAGTGCGGGCTTCTAATCCATCTACACGACCACGCAGAGTTGCTAGTTCAGCAGAATATTCTTCTTGTAAGCGCTGTAAAGTAGCTAGGTCTTGTTTGGTGACCAAATCGGCAGTAGCTGTAGCAATCAGTTCGTTAACCCGATCTAAACAGGCATTCAAACCTGCGGCAAATTCATAACGGGTCAAAGCACGGTTACCACGATATGTACTGTTGGGATAACCTGCAATACAGCCGTAGCGCTCAACTAGGGATTGTAAAGCTTGGAATGCCCAATCTGTAGGCTGTACGTCTGAAAATTGCGAAACTGAAGTTACTTGACTCATGCTGTTAGAGTCTTGAGCTTCAGATAACTCGCCAACATTTGTTACTTGTTCATTGACTTCGCCAGCTAAGGCGCTATTAGCAACAAAAAATGTAGCAGCTAGAACAATCGGACTGACTTTAAAAAGATTCCAGAATCGTTTTGTCATGTTTTTACTCTCACTCACACCTACATAATCCAGTCATGGTAAAATGCTTAAAACACTTTACTTTTGCGGATTCTACACATAACCACAGAGATGATTATACCTTTATCCTGTGATTATTACAAGCAAGTCAGTTAGCATAATGCTGAACCATAATTTTTAATTAGTTTATTTGGTAACCGCAAAATAATTCGGCGTTTGTAACGTAAAACTGTTCCTTCTTTCTCCAACTGTTGTAGAAGTCGGGTAACTGTTACTCGCGTAGTATTTAACACTTCAGCAATATCTTGATGGGTAACATTTAAATCAATTAATTTGCCCTTCTCTACGTCACGTCCAAATTTTTCACTTAACCACACCAAAAACTGCCATAAACGTAGCGAAATTGGTTTTCGATGCACAATACTGAGTAGATCCTCTGATTGTTGAATGTGAGACAACAAAGCATTAATATCTTGATGCCACAAATGAGGTGGAACAATGCTTACTTCCACGCCAGTGAGACATTCAATTTGGTAGGGCTTGACTCTAGACAAAGGATAGCCAATTAGATCCCCTAGTCCCCAATAACCGAGAGTGATAAATGTTCCATCTTCACTCCACGTTAAGGTACGAACTGCACCGTGCTCAATACGCCAAAGTACGTCATTTTGAGGTGGAATTACTTCCCGACGGGTAAATATCTGCTGGGGTAATTGTCCGCTAAAAGCAGAGCTATTTGACACGACAGAAGAGTTTGAAATAGGACTTGTGGAATACATCATTAACTGTAACTACATAATTATCAGGGAATCTCGCTGTTTATAATGATTAAGAAACTCTAATAATTTGTACCAAAATTTACCTGTATATCTGAAAGTCTATTTTTCTCAATAAGAGCTAAAGACTAACTCAAATTCTTCTGATGACAACAACTTCTCTTTTAAGGTATCTATCAGTGAGATAGACCCAGAATCTTTTAGTTGTTTATCCGTTACTTTAATTCGGCAAGTTTAAGAAAAGGTAAGCTTTTAGTAAAATATTTAGTTAACTTATTTTTAATTATTTGGTATTTCCTGAAGACTAACTAAGTATGTAGTGGCGTGGCACAGCTAAAATGATGCATTAAGCGTAGGTTGGGTTGAGCAACGCAAAACCCAACATTCATCGGGGTGGTGGGTCTTATGCTTCGCTGCACGACGCTGACGCGAACGACCCAACCTACAAAATTTATTGCACAAATTTAGCTGTGCCATGCCAGTAGGTTGGAATGACGCTTACTTAAGCTGAATTTAGATCCCCGACTTCTTGTAGATACCCGTAGGATGACTTCTCTGAAGGTAGAAGTCGGGGATCTGGGCAGCATATCAATTAAGAGCGTTGACCGGTAACGATATATGCTACCCTTTGACCGATATTAGTGGCGTGATCTGCCATGCGTTCCAGACAACGAATTGCCAGTGCTAGCAGTAGAATTGGCTCGACTACGCCTGGCACATCCCGTTGTTGGGCTAAAGTCTGATAAACGCGATCGTAGGCATCGTCTACAGTATCATCTAGGTGCTTTAAACGGCGTCCACCGGCTTCATCAAAATCTCCCAAGGCCTTCAAACTAGTTGCTAGCATTGCCTGCGCGTGAAGGGACATAACTTCAATGTCTGGCAAAGACGTATGAGGCGCGTAAGGAAAAATTTTAATCGCGATCTCAGCTAAATCCTCAGCATAATCGCCAATGCGCTCTAAGTCTCGCACCAACTGCATAAAAGCACTCAAGCAGCGCAAATCTTGAGCCGTAGGGGCTTGCAGCGTCATAATCGCCGTACAGTCTGATTCTATTTGTCTATAAAACCGATCAATCTTTTTATCTAACCGGGGAAGTTCCTCAGCTGCTGTTAAGTTACGAGCAAATAACGCTTGGTGGCTGAGGCGAAATGATTGTTCTACCAAAGCACCCATGCGTAATACATCCCGTTCTAAGCGCCTAATGGCGCGTGCAAGTTGGGGTCTTTGAGGATTGGGACTGTAATGGACAGCTTTCACACTTGTTGTCTCAAACGTGAAGATATTATTAACTATAGTCTTGGCTTAAGGAGTTTGCCATAACTTCACGAAATTGGAGTTGCATCCACGCACCACCAGTTTCTGGATGGTTCATAGCTTTGATTGAACCACCGTGGGCGAGAAGAATTTGCTCAACGATCGCTAAACCTAAACCATTGCCAACGATCGCCCCTATAGAGTTACCATCTTGTGGGGAATGGGTTCGCGCTTTATCTCCTCGATAAAATCGCTCAAAAACGTGGGGTAAATCTGCCTCAGAAAACCCAACTCCCGAATCAATAAGATTTATTTCTAGGATGGGGGAAGCAGCATTATTATCCTTTGTTGATAAGATTTTCGCTTCAACATGAATGCTTGTACAAGGAGGGCTGTATTTAATGCTGTTGTCTAGTAAGTTGAGAAAAACTTGGTAAATACGGGCTTTATCTGCCTTAATCCAAATATTTTCCGGGCCAGAATAAGAAAAAGACAGATGTTGACGCTGTGCCAAGGGTTCTAGTGTTTCCCAAACAGATGTAATCAGCGATCGCAATTCTACAGCTTTAGCTTGCAATTGCATGGTTGGGTTGGCTTCCATTTGGGTGAGGTCTAGCCAGCTTTGCACCAAGTTAATCAGCCGATCAACTTCTTGCATTAGGCGGTTAACCCAGCGATTTAGAGGTGGTTCCAAGCGGGTTTGTAAAGTTTCCGCAACCAAGCGAATCGAAGTCAGCGGTGTTCTGAGTTCGTGCGCTAGATCAGAAAAAGAGCGATCGCGTACTTGATTTATATCTAATAGGGGTTGACGATTTTCTAAAAATACTCCTACTTGTCCATTGGGTAAAGGCAAGCTAGACGCCCGCAAAGCCAGAGATTTTATTGTTGCCATCTCTGCCGCATCATCACAAGATGGATGAAATACCCATTCTCCCGTCTGTGGTTTTTGCCTATCACGAGTTTGCTCAATTAAATGGTCAAGTTCGTAAGACCTTACCAACTCCAGTAACAAGCGTACCTGTTCTGGTTGCCACCTTTGCAGATACAAAATATCCTGCGCCTGTCGATTACACCACAGCAGTTGATTTTCCTCATCCACCTGCAAATATCCCACTGGTGCAAAATCTAGCAGGTCTTGGTAAGTTTGCAACGACTGCTGCAAATCTTGTCGCTGCTGTTTCACCATCGCTATTTCCTGCCGCAACCCAGGAATCATCAGCAGTCCCATCTTGTCAGAATGCGAGGTTAACGGTCGGAGTAAGCGCCCCAGGTAGCGGTTAAGTTGAACCTGTTGCCAAACCCAAAACCCAATGCCTACCGCTAAACCCAGAAAAAATCCCAATAAAAGCATTTGAGTTGTTAGTTTTTTGCTGACTACTAAAAACTAACAACTATCCAAACTAATTATCCAAACCTATAGCCAAAACCTCTTACAGTCACAATATATTCAGGATGACTGGGGTCTTGTTCTAATTTTTCGCGCAACCACCGAATGTGAACGTCTACAGTTTTACTATCGCCGACGAAATCTGGCCCCCAAACCTGATCTAGCAATTGTTCCCGTGACCATACCCTGCGGGCGTAACTCATAAACAGTTCCAGCAAGCGGAACTCTTTAGGGGAAAGACTCACCTCTAGACCACGAACCAGCACGCGACATTCTTGGGGATTCAAGGTGATATCCTTGAATTTTAATACTGGTACTTGTGGTAAATTACTTAGGCGTTGGCGGCGGAGTAAAGCGCGACAACGAGCCACTAACTCTCGCATACTAAAGGGTTTGGTCAGGTAGTCATCTGCACCCACCTCTAACCCCAAAACACGGTCAGTTTCACTACCCTTAGCACTGAGCATTAAAATTGGTACTGGGTTTCCTTGATGACGTAGCAAACGGCAAATATCTAGCCCATTAATTTGTGGCAGCATCAAATCAAGAATGATCAGATCAAAGGGAAGCTCCCCGGAATTGGTTTCAAAACTTTTGAGATACTCTATCGCAGACCGCCCATCGGGGGCAGTTATCACCCCATAACCTTCTTCTTCCAGAGCTACAGCTAGCATTTCCTGGATTAATTCTTCATCTTCTACTACTAGAATACGGCTGGTTTGTCCAATGTCCGTTCTGGCAGAATATTTGGTCGATTCACTGGTATACATTGATATCACAAAAGTCTGGGACTGTGCTTGTATCAATTAGGATGATTGAATCTATTATCTCGCCTGACTGTAACCGCGCTTCTACTAAGGTTAATTCTTTTAGATTTTCTTTACAAAAAGTAATATATACCAAATAACCTTCCTCAATTACAAATCACTGTGGCTACAAGCTTCTAATAGCCTTTTAGTTAGGGACTTTGCATTTTCAAACTCCTAAATAGCTTCGATTCTGTCTGAAAAATAGGGAACACCTTGTTATGCGATGCAATTATATGAAGGGTTGTCTTGACAAGAGGAGATAAGTTTAGGTATATTTATTTTAGTACAAAAGTACTATAAAAGCTCAACAGGAAAACTATACCTAAAAAACAGAAGGACATGTATGTGGAAAATTCGTACCCACTAAGTGTCAGATGTTGATCATTTCAGTATTTGTACTGTGCTAAAAATGTTGATTCAAAGGCTACTCTGATGTCTGCATCGGGTAGTCGTTGGTATGGCTTGCTACCCAATAAATCATTTGCCTATTGAAGGGAGTTGGAAGATGACTACAGTTGGAGTCAAGGACAGCAAACAACAACTAATGCAAGCATTTCAACAAATTATTATCCAAAGAAAAAAACTGGAATCTAAAATAGCAACCAAACAAGAGGAAGCAGAAAAGGCAAAAAGTCAAGAAATTCTGCAAGCAGCTTCTGCATATACCGTTGATAGTATTGTCAAAGGTTTAGCTGATTTACAATTGGAGTTTGGCAGTATTCTCAATGGATTATCTGAAAAACTAGCTCAGGAAAATTCCAAGTTAGATGAATTGAACCGAGCTATAGAAATTGAAACTCAACGCCTACAAGAGCTTCAACAAATCAGAGTTGTAGCTGATACTCTAGACATTTTAAGTCAAGAACACCAAGAAAAATTAAAAATCCTCGAACAAGATACTATCAGTAAAAGGGAAGCACTAGAGAAAGAAATTACAATTAGGCGAAAAGAATGGCAAAAAGAGCAAGCAGAGTATGAGGAAAAACTCCAAGCATATAACGATTTATTAGCCAAAGATCGCCAACAAGAAGAAGAAGAATCTCAATATAAGTTAGAAACTACTCGTAAACTAAATACAGATAGCTACGAAGCGATAAAGCGCCAACAACAAAGGGAAATCCAAGAAAATTCTCAAAATAAACAGAAAGATTGGGCAGAACGAGAAAAGATATTCGCTAAACACCAACCACTCTTTGCAGACTATGAACAAAAGGTAACTAAATTTCCTAACGAACTGGAAGAAGCCGTTAAGAAAGCTAGGGAAGAGGCAATTAAAGAAACAAGCCAAAAAGCTAAAATTGAGGCTGATTTATTTGAGAAAGAATGGGAATCTAACAAACAGAGTTATGAACTAAAAATTCAATCTCTGGAAGAAACAATTAAGAAACAGTCTGAACAAATCGAAGGTATTTCTGCTCAATTGCAAACTGCATTAAAACAAGCACAAGACTTAGCTATGAGGGCTTTTGGTAGTTCTAATCCTAAATAGTTGTGATGTAGTATCTTAATCATTTTTAATTCCTGAAGAGGAGGTTTGTTGTGGTGGTAAAAAAGCCGACTGATAAGAATACTAAAGTAGAAATTCTTCAGGCGTATGAGGAGTTAGCAAAAGAAAAAACAGCACTTAAATCGCAACTCGATCAAGTTGCTAAAGAAAACCAATCTGGAACTAAAGAACAGCCTAAATTAGAACAAAAAACAGCTATGAATCAGCTTTCTAGTATCCAACAAAAGATGAACAATACGATTGAAAGCTTGGCGAAGATTCAATTAGGTTTTGGCAGTGCTGCTAATGAGTTATCGGAACAGCTAACCACAAAAGCCTCTAAATTAGAAGAAATCAGGCGAACTTTAGAAGAAGAAATCCAACAATTAACACAGTTGCACAATTTAGAAGTTTCTGATGATATCTTGGATACTCTCATTCAAGCCTATGAAGATAATACTAAAGCTTATCAGGAAGAATATAGCCGCCGTTCTGAAGTGTTATTCCAAGAAATATTAGAACAAAGGAATACTTGGGGAAAAGAACAGGAGGAACAGCAACGGGCGATAAAAGAAAGGAATGAAAACTTGCATAAAACTCGGCAACGCGATGCATCAGAGTACAAGTATAATTTAGAACTCCAGCGACAACTGGAAAACGATGAATACGAACAAGAGCAAAAATCACTATATAAGCAACTGGAAGAATTACTCCAAGAAACAGAAAAACAGTGGGCTGAACGAGAGAAAGCAATTTCTGAGAGAGAGAAACAATTTGAAGAATTAAAAGCCAAGGTGGAGGCTTTTCCAAAAGATAAAGAAGCAGCTATTAAAAAAGCTACAGAAGAAGGTAAAGGCATCGCCCACTACCAAGCGAAAATAAAATCAGATTTATATTCTAAGGAAGTGGAAGGGCAAAAGCGTTTTTATGAACAAAGATTGCAATCTCTAGAACAAACTATTACTAATCAAGAGACGCGGATTCAAAATCTTTCTAAACAACTTGAATCTGCTCTCAAACAAGTTCAGGATTTGGCAGTTAAAGCTATTGAAGGTACTTCAAATGTTAATTCATATCAGGCAATCAAAGAAATAGCTTTAGAACAAGCAAAGACTCAAGTGAAAAACAAATAAGCTGATATCTTTTTGATGAGAATTGTAGAGACTTAAATAAAATTAAGTCTCTATAAAAAATTATGACGCTTTTTATTCGGTTTTCTTTGGTTTTTTGATGTCTGGAGGAGGTTGTAGTTTCTTCTTTGTTCCGCTAGCCTGTGTTTGTTGAAATGCTTGGTTGGAATTTTGTTCTTGACTAGACATATTACTGAATTTTAAAATTCGCTACAATATTATCTACATCACGGGTATTGTTGATTACAGAAATATATCACAGAAAATTTAAGTTTAAATAAAAAACTTAGTGGATAATGTTACCCCTGTACGAACCTTTACTTTTAACAAAATCAATACAAATCTTAATATATATGAGTTAGTGATCGCTCAAATTCATACTTCAATTATGCAACGCCGGTTGCGAAACTGTACCAATTCACTGAAGCTGGGATAAGCAGTTTTCATCAGCTTGATCACCACAGATTTTTGGTCAATTTCTCGATTAGCGCGATAAACTAAGGTTCGAGAACCATTGTAAAGTTCTTTGCTAACGTGATAACCGGGAATACTGACCATACGGCTTAATCCTTGAGACCTCAGTATCTAGGTTTCCCAAAAACATCGCAATATTTACAGCTAAAGTGGGGGCAATACGGTTCGGATAAGACTTGACCCCTAGAACTTACAGGAGTTTTTATTTAAGTATGTGGTTGTGAATAATTAAAGGTTTTTAGTAAACGGCTTCAGCCCTTAAAATAGGGCTGGAGCCATTGACTACGAGCCAATTTAATTAATTTTACAAATCGCCGTCCTAATCACAGCATAAGCTAGTCTATCCACCTTCAGACTCGGCTCTCTTCTCTTAGCGTCCTTGGCATTTTCTCAGCGAGACGCTGCACGTTGGCGAAGCCTCTCGCTGAGAAGCTGATACCCTTCATGTCTATGTTTCCATCAAACCCTCTCTCCAACCCTGTGGCAAAATTTATTAGAGTCCTTCCATACTTAGTTTGCCCCGCATGACTGCAACCATTCCCAATCTCCCCAGCCTCCCCAGTCTCTACGACCCCTTTTCTACAGAAGCCAAGTGGCAAAAATTCTGGGAAGACAACCAAGTTTACAAAGCTAACCCCAACAAAGGTGGCGAACCCTACTGCATCGTCATTCCACCACCTAATGTCACTGGCAGCTTACACATGGGTCACGCTTTTGAAAGTGCGTTGATTGATACCCTCGTGCGCTACCACCGGATGCAGGGGCGTAATACCCTCTGGCTACCTGGAACTGACCACGCCAGTATCGCTGTACATAGTATGCTGGAAAAACAACTCAAAACAGAGGGTAAGACTCGCTACGAGTTGGGGCGCGAAAAATTCCTAGAACGCGCTTGGCAATGGAAGGCGGAGTCTGAGGGAACGATTCTTAATCAGCTACGACGCTTGGGTGTCTCGGTGGACTGGTCACGGGAGAGGTTTACCCTGGATGAGGGTTTATCTAAAGCTGTTGTCGAGGCGTTTACTCGCCTCTACGAGGAAGGCTTAATTTATCGTGGTGAATATTTAGTTAACTGGTGTCCAGCTTCTCAGTCGGCTGTGTCTGACGTAGAGGTGGAAAATCAAGAGGTGAATGGAAATCTCTGGCACTTCCGCTATCCCCTCACCGATGGTTCCGGTTTTGTAGAGGTGGCGACAACTAGACCAGAAACGATGCTGGGCGATACGGCAGTAGCAGTCAATCCCAATGACGATCGCTACAAACACCTCATCGGCAAAACTGTAACTCTGCCAATTCTACAACGAGAAATTCCCATCATTGGCGATGAATTCGTTGACCCCACTTTCGGCACAGGTTGCGTGAAGGTAACTCCCGCCCATGACCCGAACGATTTTGACATGGGTAAGCGTCACAATCTGCCGTTGATCAACATTATGAATAAAGACGGCACTCTCAACGCCAATGCTGGGGAGTTTCAAGAACAAGACCGCTTTGTTGCTAGAAAGAATGTGGTTTCTCGCCTAGAAACAGATGGCTTTTTGGTGAAGATAGAAGATTATAAACATACTATTCCCTACAGCGATCGCGGTAAAGTACCCATTGAACCTCTCCTCTCAACTCAGTGGTTTGTCAAAATTCGCCCCCTCGCTGACAAAACTCTTGAATTCCTTGACCAGCAAACTTCTCCAGGGTTTGTCCCCCAACGCTGGACTAAGGTCTATCGAGATTGGCTAGTAAAACTCAAAGATTGGTGTATCTCTCGCCAATTATGGTGGGGTCATCAAATTCCTGCTTGGTACGCTGTCAGTGAAACGGGCGGGCAAATTACCGATAACACGCCATTTGTAGTGGCGAAATCGGAAACTGAAGCTTGGGAGAAAGCTAAATCGCAATTCGGTGAAAATGTCAGGCTAGAACAAGATCCAGATGTGCTAGATACCTGGTTTTCTTCTGGACTCTGGCCGTTTTCGACTTTGGGCTGGCCGGAACAAACTCAGGATTTAGCGACTTACTATCCGACTACCACTTTAGTCACAGGCTTTGACATCATCTTTTTCTGGGTAGCCAGAATGACGATGATGGCTGGATACTTTACGGGGCAAATGCCTTTCCAAACAGTTTACATCCACGGCTTGGTGCTGGATGAAAAAGGTCAGAAGATGTCAAAGACTAAAGGGAATGGCATTGATCCGTTGTTATTAATTGACAAATATGGTACTGATGCCTTGCGGTATACCCTAATTAGGGAAGTGGCTGGCGCTGGACAAGATATCCGGTTGGAGTACGATCGCAAAAAAGACGAATCGGCATCGGTGGAGGCGTCCCGCAATTTTGCAAACAAGTTGTGGAACGCAGCCCGGTTTGTGATGATGAATTTGGATGGACAAACTCCTGCACAACTTGGTCAACCACTCAGCACTGAATTGAGCGATCGCTGGATTCTCTCACGGTATCATCAAGTTGTTAAACAAACCACCAATTACATCGAGAATTACGGTTTAGGGGAAGCAGCTAAAGGATTGTATGAATTCATTTGGGGGGATTTCTGCGATCAGTATATTGAACTAGTGAAATCTAGGCTGCAAACAGGTGCAGATCCTGCATCGCGGCGGGTAGCACAGCAAACTCTGGCCTACGTACTAGAAGGGATTTTGAAACTGCTTCATCCCTTCATGCCTCATATTACCGAGGAAATTTGGCAAACTCTCACCCAACAACCAGCAGATTCTTCGCAAACTTTACCATTACAACTATATCCCCAGATAGATGAAAATTTGATTGATTTAGGTTTAGAAGAACAGTTTGAATTACTGATTGCTACTATTCGCACAATTCGGAATTTGCGTGCTGAAGCGGATATTAAGCCAGGGGTAAAAGTAACAGCGAATTTGCAAACAGAAAGTGAAAAGGAGCGGGATATTCTCACTGCTGGACAGTCTTACATTAAAGATTTGGCTAAGGTTGAAACTTTAACCATTACTGACAAGCAAGAAAACCAAACTGTTGCTGCTAAAAAACCTCAAAGAGGTTTGAAGACAATTGGCTTAATTATTGTGGCGATAGTCTTTGGTAGGTTGGGTTTAGCTGTGGGGTATGCGATTGATGACACTCCCATCGTCGGAACTTTCTTTGAAATAGTTGGTTTTGGTTACACAGCTTGGTTTGTTAGCCAAAATTTACTAACTGCTCAAGCAAGACTTAGGTTATGGAGACGCTTTTTCCCACAGATAGAAGCACAACAACCACAAGAACCAGAAAATGCGATGCCTGACGGCAAGCCGCAAAGCGTCTACGCTGGTGTGGTTGGTACAATACAAGTGCTAATTCCTCTGAGCGGCGTAGTGGATATTGAAGCTGTGCGTGCCAAACTAGAGAAAAGCCTGAGCAAAGCCGAAGCCGAAGTTCAATCCCTGAGTAGTAGATTAAACAATCCTAGCTTTGTGGATAGAGCTAGAGCCGACGTGGTACAGGGAGCACGGGATGCTCTAGCAGAAGCACAGAAACAAGCGGAAATTTTGCGCTTACGCCTGAAGGCGTTGCTGTAGACATCGGCTACGTGGCTTAGGATAACTGTAATGGGTAATGGGAGTGTCAATAATTCCCAATTACCCATTACCAATTAACAAGATCCAAATATCAATTCTGGGAGTTACTATTCTATTAAATTTTTTAATTTTTAATTTTTAATTGGAGCGAAGCGACCCTCATGCTATATCTAGCCCAGGTGCGTAAAAACGATTTTTTAGACCAGCACCAGTTACGCTTGTTGGCGCGTCAAGAAGCTGATAACTTGTGGGCGATAATTCCCGAAGAGGCTTTCATTCTGCTGGGAAAGGGAAAGATCATGAGTGAAAACTTGCTTGTTTTAGTGGAACTTTCCCCTACAGGCGACATTGAAAGAATAGAAGATGCTACCAACTGGGTACTCTATCTAGTACAAAGCTACCTCACCATCGGCATTACCCCAGAATTTTTGCAGCACGAAGCCGAGCGAGCAGAACATTGGCGACAATCCTTAACGTTGCAAAACCAAGACTTAGCACGGCGTTCCTTAGAATTAGAAGCTCGTCGTGAACAAATTCAAGCCCTAGAAGAAAGCCTTAAACGTGAGAAAAATGCTTATCCCCAAGAGGAAAGTTAAAAGTTTGCAGTTGTGTTGGCCATAGAGCCACAGCACCCAAGTATGTATTTATGACAGATTACCCAGCAAGAGTTGATCTGTCTCTTACTGGGTAATCTATCAATGCTTGCTATAGTTAGCTTTCGTTAGGCAATCACAGTAATATCTGCACTAGTAAGCAGTGCCTGATTCGATAACTGGGCTATCTGAACTTGTGCTGTACCACCAACCCCATCTTTATCAAAGAATAGGTTACCCGTACTTTGATTGTAGATAAAGCGATCGCTTGCTGTTGTCGCACTAGTCCCAAGTCGGAACAAGTTGGAATCGAGTGTAGTATTCTGAGATTGGCTAAGTCCAAATTCTGTCTTGGAAACGAAGATAGTATCATCTCCAACAGTAAAATCAGCAATAATATCATAGCCTCCAGTGCGGGTATCAGCCAGATTGAAGTTATCTCGCCCAAGTCCACCAGTCAGCACATCTCGACCAATTCCACCAGCTAGTAAATCATCACCTGCACCACCGAACAAGGTGTCATTGCCTGAGTTACCAAAGAGGTTATCATTGCCATCTTCTCCTGATAACGTGTTAGCGCCAGTATTTCCTATGAGAATGTTATTAAGGCTATTACCAGTACCATTGATTGCCCCGCTTCCAGTTAGGGTCAAGTTCTCCAGGTTACTTCCTAACACCCAACTCACTGAAGAATTGACTAAATCTGTGCCTGCATTTAAGCCTTCAATAATCGCATCGTTCAGGTTGTCTACAGTGTAAATGTCATTGCCGACTCCACCATCAAGACTGTCAGTCCCTACACCTCCATCCAAAGTGTCATCACCTACACCGCCCAACAAGGTGTCATTACCTGAGCTACCAAAGAGGCTATCGTTACCATCAATTCCATTCAATGTGTTAGCGCCAGCATTTCCTATGAGGATGTTATTAAGGCTGTTACCAGTACCATTGATTGCCCCGCTTCCAGTCAGGGTCAAGTTCTCCTGGTTATTTCCCAACACCCAACTCACCGAAGACTTGACTAAATCTGTGCCTGCATTTAAGCCTTCAATAATCGCATCGCCGATGTTGTCTACAGTATAAATGTCATTGCCTGCTCCACCATCAAGACTGTCAGATCCTGCACCTCCATCTAAGGTGTCATTACCTGCACCGCCCAACAAGGTGTCATTACCTGCCCCACCAATCAGGCTATCATTGCCATCAACTCCATTCAATGTGTTAGCGCCAGTATTTCCAATCAGGATGTTATTAAGGCTGTTACCAGTACCATTGATTGCCCCGCTTCCAGTCAGAGTCAGCTTCTCCAGGTTATTTGCCAACACCCAATTCACCGAAGAATTGACTAAATCTGTGCCTGCATTTAAGCCTTCAGTAATAGTATCGCCGATGTTGTCTACAGTATAAATGTCATTACCTGCTCCACCATCAAGACTGTCAGCTCCTGCACCTCCATCTAAGGTGTCATTACCTGCACCGCCCAACAAGATGTCATTGCCTGAGCTACCAAATAGGCTATCATTACCACCTTCTCCGCTCAAGATGTTAGCGCCAGTATTTCCTATGAGGATGTTATTAAGGCTGTTACCAGTACCATTGATTGCTTCTGTTCCAGTCAGGGTTAAGTTCTCCAGGTTATTTCCCAACACCCAACTCACCGAAGACTTGACTAAATCTGTGCCTGCACTGGCGGATTCAATAATAGTGTCGCCGATGTTGTCCACAGTATAAGTGTCATTGCCTTTACCACCAATGAGACTGTCAGTTCCTGTACCACCATCTAAGAAATCATTTCCATCGCCGCCATCAAGAGTGTCGTTATCACCTAGTCCGTTGAGCGTGTCATTGCCCAGCAATCCTGAGATGATATCCATGTTCACCGTACCAGTCAGGTTGTCTGCACCGGAAGTGCCATTATTCGCATTTGTGACTTCATTAATGGTCAAGTTGACAGTAGCAGTGCTACTGCCTCCGCGACCATCAATTATCGTATAAGTGAAGCTGTCGGAGCCATAATAGTTTCCGACAGGGGTATAAGTGTAAGTACCGTTGTTGTTGTTAACTAAGCTTCCTTGACTAGGTTGGGTGAAGCTATTAATGCTCAATACGTCACTGACATCTACATCTGTATCATTGCTTAACAGAGTAGTAGCGCTAATGATAATGGGTGTATTTTTGTTTGTGGTGATACTGTCGTTAACAGCGACGGGAGTATCATTCACCGCTGTGATATTAATATTGCGGGTAACGGCGGTACTATTAGCGGTCCCATCATTGACGACAAAGCTGACGGTACGAGGTGTAGTGGTGGGGCTGTCGCTGCTGTTGGTATAAGTAATGGAACGCAGTGCGGTTTGATAATTAGCAAGGGTAGAACTGCCAGTTAAGGTTAAAATGCCTGTGCTGCTGTTGTAGCTGCCCGTAATCCCATTTTGGTTGGTGAAGGCGAGGGTATCTTGAGCAGAAACAAAACCACTGCTAATGCTGACGGTGGCACTGGAGAGGTTAGCGGAATCTAAATCGCTGACAGTGATGCCTGAGTCAATTGCTATAGTGGCGTTCTCGGTGTATGCCAGGGCAGAGTTGGTAGCAGTACCAACGGGGGCATTATTTACCGCTGTAATATTAATATTGCGGGTAACAGCGGTACTATTAGCAGTCCCATCATTAACTAGAAAGCTGACGGTACGAGGTGTGGTAGTGGGGTTATCACTGCTGTTGGTATAAGTAATGGAACGCAGTGCGGTTTGATAATTAGCAAGGGTGGAACTGCCAGTTAAGGTTAAAACGCCTGTGCTGCTGTTGTAGCTGCCCGTAATCCCATTTTGGTTGGTAAAGGCGAGGGTATCTTGAGCAGAGACAAAACCACTGCTAATGCTGATAGTGGCACTGGAGAGGTTAGGGGAGTCCACATCGCTGACGGTGATACCTGAGTCAATGGCCGTAGTGGCGTTCTCGATGTATGCCAAGGCAGAGGCAGAACCAGAGGTAATGGTCGGGGGAACCCCACTGTTTTTGTATAGTCGGGCATATATCCCATCGCCAGACCCGTCTTGATTAATGCTTTGCCAGGAAATGACAAAGTTATTATCTTTAGCAATAGCTATTGTGGGGTTAGATTGATAGTTGGTGGTAAAGGTATTGACTTGGAATTCGTCCCCTTGAGCTACCCCGGCACTGTTGTAGCGTCGGGCATATATCGCATCATAAGATGCGTCCTGACCATAGCTACTCCAGGAAATGACAAAGTCCCCATCTGTATCTATTGCTACTACGGGGTTCTTTTGATCGTTGCTGTTGTAAGTATTGACTTTAAATTCGTTCCCTTGAGCTACCCCAGAACTATTGTAGCGTTGGGCATATATCCCATAGCCAGAACCGTCTTGATTAAGGCTTTGCCAGGAAATAACAAAGTCCCCATCTGAATCCATCGCTAGTGTGGGGTTCGATTGTGATTTGCTGATAGTGGTATTGACTTTAAATTCGTTCCCTTGAGCTACCCCAGCACTGTTGTAGCGTTGGGCATATATCCCATAGTAAGACCCGTCCTGATAATAGCTTTGCCAGGAAATGACAAAGTCCCCAGCGGCATCCATCGCTACTTTGGGGTTACTTTGATTGTCGGCGGTATAAGTATTGACTTTGAATTCATTTCCTTGAGCTACCCCGGCACTGTTGTAGCGTTGGGCATATATCCCTGTGCCAGACCCGTCTTGGCTTTGCCAGGAAATGACAAAGTCCCCAGTGGCATCTATCGCTATTGTAGGGTTGATTTGATCGCCGCTGGTGGAGGTATTAACTTTAAATTCGCTCCCTTGAGCCACCCCAGCACTGTTGTAGCGTTGGGCATATATCCCATTGCCAGACCCGTCCTGACCATCGCTAACCCAGGAAATGACAAAGTCTCCGTCTACATCCATCACTACTGTGGGGTTACTTTGGTCGTTGGTGATGGAGGTATTAACTTTAAATTCGCTCCCTTGAGCCACCCCAGCACTGTTGTAGCGCTGGGCATATATCCCATAGCCAGACCCGTCCTGACCAAAGCTTTGCCAGGAGATAATAAAATTCCCATCTGCATCAATTGCTACCGTGGAGTTATTTTGATTACTATTGGTCTCAGTATTAACCTGGAATTCAGCCATGAAAAACCTCTAAAAAACTAAAAATTTGATTTCAACAATTACGGTCTGATTAGGGCAGACTCCTTAGTCATTAGGAATCACCGCACTTGGTCGGAGCCAGTAGTTCAACTCTGGTGCAGTAAATGCTTGGCGGATTTCTTTTCGTTCCTGATTCAAAACCATCGGACGCTGCACACCAGCAAGAAACTGCACATCATAAAGTTCTTGACAGCCTGTGGTGAACTTCAACATCCCTACGTGCTGCCCATTTCGCAAATCTACGACTGCTATGCCACAGAGCAACTGCTCAAATCGTTGGGTAATGGGCAACCCTCCGAAAATATGCCGTTCCCGAATTTGGCAAAGTCCGACTAGGGCGTAATACCCCACGCAGCACAACCCCCGCAGAAATCCAGGGAGTACACAGACTACTTGTTTGTCTCCTGATTCCGGATGAATGCGCCATACTTCCCCAGCACCAGAGTTGAGTAACCACAAAAACCCGTCATGCCAGATTGGAGAATGGGGCATTGATAATCCATCTAAAATAATTTCATTGCTCTCTACTTCCACCACGACCCCACCGTTGGCTTTACCTGGTCGCCATCCCCCGACGGTATCCGTCGCACCGAGAGCAGTCACATACTTGGGGTTGCCATCCACCATCGCTAACCCATTCAGGTGGCAGCGGTCTTCTGGCACTACTTGAGAAATAAACTTGGGATGCCAGCGCGGTACAAAGCTAAAGTCTGGACTCAAGGCAGAAAGACAGGAAAAGCGAGTGTTGACAATCCACAGCCCTTCCCTGCCAAATTCCAGGTCGTGAATGTTGAGGTCGCCTGTGAAGTATGCCATCCGTGGTAGGTAGAGGGCATCGTAGCGTCCGGGCTGGTCTTCTAAATACTCATAAGCTAATGCTTTTGCATTGGCTAATAAATAGACTTCGTGATGGCTAGCCAGTGCCAGTCGTGAACCATGAACTGCCAATCCCATTGGTTTGGAAAATTGGCGTAACAGCATGGTAATTTGTTGTCCATTCCAGCCCACAACTGCCAGTTTTCCAGCTTGGTAGGTGGTGATGGCAACTGAGCCTCCGGCTTGACTTAGCCAGGAGATAAATCCCTGGTCGGCATCACACTGAATTAAGTTATTCTCTTCCGGGGCAGTAGTGGTAGAGGTGGCTAACATAAATAAGTTGAATTAAATTTCAAATTTTGTTGGTCAAATTTGGACTGAGTTGAGTATAAAATTAGTGGCTCTAGCCCTTAAAATTGAGCGATAAATCGCTCACGACGAACCTTGTTTTCTTTACAATGTCCTAGTTGTGAGTCTTATTTGCCAGACCCTGTGTTGTTATAATAAAGACTTTTTATATAAAACAAATCTGTATATATACTGAATACAAAATTTGGTCAAAACTTCAATAAGTTGAAACCTGGATCAGAAGATTATGTAGGCGCAAAGACCGTTGTTAGGCTTGAGAAAACTCGTAAGTATAGCCCATCTGGGACATTGCCAGCTACTGTATTAAATATTGAGCCAAGATACGTGTAAGTGCGATTTTTTTGCTCGAAATAATTAGAGGTAAAAGTAGCAAGGCTGACACGAGTTGCCAAGCAACGCCTGAAATTCCTGCTAAAAAAGGGTTAGAAAAATCAAATTTCTATTTGACCTAAAATTCCCCAAAAAAGCTTTTTTTGTTGTGCCATTTGAAGTGTACGGCGGAGGTTAAGATGAGACAACAAGAGTGTGGTGTGACAGTATGGTTTACTGGTCTAAGTGGTGCAGGTAAAACTACTATCTGTCAATTCGTGGAGAAGGAACTGCGGATACAGGGATACACAGTTGAAGTTCTGGATGGCGATGCGGTACGTCAAAACCTATGTAAAGGGTTAGGTTTCAGTAAACAGGATCGAGAAGAAAATATTCGCCGCATTGGCTTTGTGGCTCACCTTCTTGCTAGAAATAATGTAATTGTATTGGTTTCAGCTATTTCACCGTACCGTGAAATTCGGGAAGAAGTGCGCCAAAATATCCAAGATTTCATTGAAGTTTACGTTAATGCATCATTAGAAGTTTGTGAACAGCGAGACGTAAAAGGTTTATATAAAAAAGTAAGATCCGGGGAGATTAAGCACTTCACTGGGATTGATGATCCTTATGAAATACCACTCCGTCCGGAAGTCGAATGCAAAACTAACCTAGAAAGTATTGCCCAAAGTGCAACTAAGGTCTTAGAAAAGTTGGAAAAGTTGGGTTATATAGGTGCTAGAATGAACGATCTATGAGTTAATGAAACTTTTTAACTCATAACTTTTACTAAGATGCCAATAATTGCCGAATTAACCTGGCTACAGCCTTTTGCGTGAAGCGGTTGGCAATTTGTTGACCCAATCGCTGTGCATCGGAATTTACCAATAACTGGGCAATTCGGGGCACAAGTTGTGCTGGGTCAAAGCCTCGTGTTTCTCGAAGAATACCTAATATACGTTTGATATGCTCCAAGGTTTGTTGTTGTTCAACTGTTGCCGCCGGAGTTTCATTAACTGCTGTCAACCCTACGCGTTCCCGCAGTAGGTAAGTGAAGTTATGCAAAACATTTTTACCTAAAGCATCGAGTCCGTTAACAGATTCATCTACCAGCTTGTCACGAATGAAAGCACCGCGTTCAGATGCCAAAAATTCTATACCCTGATTCAGCACTAAGTTGAAATCGTAGTCTTGACTGTTACGCGCATTACGTAACAAGTTTTCTAAGCGATTCCAGCGAAATCTCCCATCTTTAAATAGTAAATCTTGCAATGATGCTCTTAATTGGGGTGCTGGGTCTGTTAACAGACGTTTGGAAACGTAGGGATAAGCTTCGCTAAGAACTTTAAAGTTGGGATCTATATATATTGCAATACCTTCGAGCGTCACGAGGGAGCGAATAATTAAGGCATAGTATGGCGGTACACGGAAAGGATATTCATACATCAAAGCCGATAGTTCATCGGTGATACTTTTAATGTTAAGTTCGGCAACACTGGCTCCTTGGGCATCAGCAAAGACTCTGGCAAAAGCTGGGATAATTGGTGTTAAATCAGTTTCTGGTGATAAAAAATCTAACTTAACGTAGTCTTTTGCTAAACCTTCAAAGTCGCGGTTAACGACGTGGACGATCGCTTCAATCAAACCATAACGCTGAGGTGGCTTAATCTCGCTCATCATCCCAAAGTCGAGATAAGCTAATTTGCCATCTGGTGTTGCTAACAAATTACCAGGGTGGGGATCGGCGTGGAAAAATCCATGTTCTAGCAACTGGCGTAGGGAACACTGCACACCCACTTCAATTAGGTAACGAGCATTTATACCTTGGGCGCTAATTTCTTCTGTCTGGGTTAATTTGGTGCCGTTAATCCACTCCATCGTCAAGACGCGACGATTGGTGTATTCCCAGTAAATTTTCGGTACGTATACGTCTTGAATATGACCATATAACTCGAAAAATCGTTCGGCATTTTCACCCTCGTGGATGTAGTCCATCTCTTCAAAGATGCGATCGCCTAATTCATCGAGAATCCCAACTAAGTCACTTCTTACCCGTTTGACTTTTTTCTGCACCCAAGCGGCAAGGTTACGCAAGATATACAAGTCAATGGTGATCCCCTCTCTTAAGTCGGGGCGTTGAACTTTAACAGCGACTTCTTCACCAGTTTTTAGCTTACCTTTATAAACTTGTCCCAATGAAGCCGCAGCAATTGGCTGGGCCGAGAGTTCGGCGTAAACCTCTTCTGGAGGTGCACCTAGTTCTTCTTTGATAAACTGGTAAGCAATTTCGTTGGGAAAAGGCGGTAATTGGTCTTGTAGCCTAGTTAATTCTTCTAGGTATACGGGAGGAACCAGATCCGGTCTGGTAGACAAAGCTTGTCCAATTTTGATGTAAGCAGGTCCTAATTGGGTCAGCAATACTCGTAGCTGAGTGGCTCGACGGCGATCATTTTTGACGACAATTCCCCGTTTACTATCCGACCACAACCCGAAAGCAAAGGATAGAGTCGGCCCCAACACGGCGAAAATCCGCCGCAGAACTTGCAGGGGTCTGTTTTGGTAATGCGCCGCTATACCTACGGGATCGTAAAGCGTCTCAGGTTGGGCTGTTGTCCTCAACTGTTGGGCTGCTAAGAGTCTTGGCGATGTCTGCGACGGGCTATGCCTACGCACAACTAAACTTGGTGTACCACTTTCTGGTACTACATCAATAACGTCCAGTTCGCCTCGGCGATTTGTGCCGTTGCGACTGTCCTCCTGAATCGGTCGGGAACTAGGGGGAAGTGTCTTAACAATCATGAAGAAGGCCACCAGTCAGAACGATCACATTAAGTATTGTAACAATATGTTGAAGGATTGGGCATAGGCCATTAGGCATTAGAATTAAAATAATTCTTTTCGACTACCCAGTCGCCAGTACCCAGTGGTTTGTTACACTTAAACGGGCATACTAGTTCAATAGTAGTAGGTATTGCTAGTTGCTGAAAGATGAGACTTATTGTCTTGTAAGTTAGAAATATCCGGCATCTGCCCTCATGGAGAATTTGGCTTGATGTTGCTTTGCCTGCGAATTGAAAACTTTGCTCTAATTGACCAACTGGAATTGGAATTTGGCGCGGGACTAAATGTGTTAACAGGTGAAACCGGCGCTGGAAAATCGATTATCTTGGATGCCATTGATGCCGCTTTGGGCGGTAAAGTCTCTAGTAGAGTCATTCGCACGGGGACAAGTCGGGCATTGGTAGAAGCTACTTTCACCTCAAACGCCCCCCTAGCTGCTTGGTTGACCGAACAAGAAATAGATTTGCTTGATGAAAACTCCGTAGTTATTAGCCGAGAAATCACAGCCACTGCTAGTAATATTCGCAGTCGATCGCGGGTGAATGGCGTGTTGGTAAATCGGCAGATCATGGCAGGAATGCGCGATCGCTTAGTGGAAATCACGGCCCAAGGTCAAACCGTGCAAGTTGGACAATCTGCCCAAGTCCGCGACTGGTTGGATTTATATGGCGGTGACTCTCTAATGCAGCAGCGCCATAAAGTTGCTACGAGCTTCAGTGCTTACCAACAGGCGCATTTAGCACTAGAAAAACGCCGGACTTCAGAACGGGAACGATTGCAACAACTCGACTTGCTCACCTATCAAGTGCAAGAATTAGGAGCAGCCAACCTCAACGAACCTAATGAATTGGAACAGTTGGGACAAGAACGGGAACGCCTAAATCATGTCGTCGATTTGCAACAAATGAGTTACAAGGTTTATCAGGCTTTGTATCAAAACGATAATGAAACTCCCGCCGCAGCAGATTTATTGGGAGACAGTGAGACGACATTAAATGACATGGTGGAATACGATACCCAACTGCAATCCCTGTTGGAATTGGTGCGGGACGCGCAAGCTGCGGTAATGGAAGTGGGAAGGCAGATTAATGCCTATGGGGATGGATTGGAAGCCGATCCGCAGCGGTTGGAAGAGGTAGAAGAACGGATTCAGGAATTAAAGCAAATTTGTCGTAAGTATGGGCCGACACTTACAGAAGCGATCGCTTATTACCAACGTATTCAAGGGGAATTATCCCAACTTAACGACAGCGAACAATCTATCGAAAAGTTAGAACAGCAAGAAAAGGCGTGTTTTGAAAAACTTACCCAAGCAAGTTATCAGTTAACTCAACTACGAAGTAAGGCGGCTGCTAATTTAGAATCACGTTTGATCGCTGAACTCAAGCCCCTAGCGATGGAAAAGGTGAAATTTCTGGTTGAAATATTACCAGCTTTCCCAACTGCTATGGGAGCAGATAAAATTACTTTTACATTTAGTTCCAACCCTGGAGAACCACTGCAACCTTTAACGGAAGTTGCCTCTGGCGGGGAAATGAGCCGCTTTTTACTGGCGCTGAAAGCTTGTTTTTCTCAGGTTGACGTGGCTGGGACAATGGTTTTTGATGAAATTGATGTTGGGGTTTCGGGAAGAGTCGCCCAAGCGATCGCTGAAAAATTACACCAGCTAAGTCAACGTAACCAAGTATTATGTGTTACCCACCAGCCATTAGTTGCAGCAATGGCTGATCGTCATTTCCGTGTAGATAAGCAAACTATCAATCAAGGTAAAGGTAAAAAAGCCAACAATGACAACGCTGAACAACGTACTGTTGTCAGAGTTACTACCTTGGATAATTTAACCACTCGTCGCGAAGAATTAGCGCAATTAGCTGGTGGTAAATCTGCTAGTGACGCGATCGCTTTTGCAGAATCTCTGTTACTGCAAGCTGCTAACCACCGTCTCGGAGGGCATACTTGACAAGTTTAGGCTGCCAATTCGGAAAGGCGTAAACCAGCGATATTCTCACAGGAAAAAGTCTCTTTACCCATCCATTGGCGGCAGATTAGCTCTATAATTTGGCCTGCCCAGTTGCGGAAAAACCATTGGCATAAGGAACCATCATCTTGAGGAGTCATAGACAGAGGAAGAAAGCCCTTCTTCTGCCACATCTCTGCTGCTGCATAGATATCATCAACAAGAATGGCAACGTGATGGACAGTATTAAAACCTTGCTCTTGGAATAAGTTAGCGATCTGTTCATGTGGCGCGTTAGGCGCAAGCAGTACCAAAATCATGCCTGACGGCATTAAGGCTGAAAGAAAGTACATGCTAGCATCTTCGGGCAATAGGTTTTGCTCCGGACAAAAATTATCAGGCCATTTTCCTGGCCCTTCCGTGATTTTGGCATCATAGTTGACCAGAGTCTTAGCGTAGTCTGTGAGAGTTTCTGAATCAGGAAACAACAGTACATAGTGATCTACGACGACTCGTTCACCAAATAGATGTATGCAAAAGGATGAGTTTAAGAATTCTGGAGTCTTGCACTCTTCTTTATACAAGAGCAATCCGTCACTTTCCACAAAAGGCGACTCTTTATTCATCGAAGTCTCGCTTAAGTTAAAACCTTTTGCAGCGTCTGCTGGAAGGTTATTGCTCATAATGCTCACCTATAAAAACGATCTACTATTCAACACTGAGGCTCAGAAACAGGGCTTATATCTACCATCATAACTAAGATTGCTTTGAGCCAATCTTAAGCACCTGCCATGCAATTGTGGTAACTAATATTACCAATTTTCTCCAAAATTGCCCAAAATAATTTAAAAAATATCTCTTCTTTCTCTTCTCTACAAAAGGCTGCGCCAATGGGATGCTACACGTAGCTTGCTTCTGTGTATGATTATGGAGTTCGTTGAATAAACATTAAGTACATTGCATCTTCATAGGAACTTCGTATAAAAGGATTCTAGCGAATTGTATCCTCTAACTAAAATGAATGTAATGAATGCTTGGTACGACTTTTAGAAAAATTTTTGAGCTACTGTCAGTAGTTCTTTAACATCCGCCGAAGGTAAGAAACAGATTTGTTACTCTCTTCCTCCAGGTACTTTTTGAGGTATACGAATAATCAGTTCCTTGAACTTTTCAAAGACAGCAATGCTGTCTTTTTACTCATGATGCCCATTTGTCAAGTCCTATTTATACAAATTTAAATGAGTTTACCCTGCAAATTACAGTACAAAAAGCATCTAAAGATTTGACACAAGCATCTAAAAATTTTTCATTGTAAAAATCAATTAATTTTTATATATTTTCTTCAGGCAACTAGGGTTAATTACAGGTCTGTTTTAGTTAGTAAATTTTATGGAAACACTCTGTAATTCAGTCTGAAAAACTCAAGATTAGCAATTAAAAAAACAAAAAAGTTATGAAGGAAGCTTAATTGCACCTTCTTGACATTTCTTGACTACGCAAAATTTATGTCCTAATAGGAGGATTAACTCTAATGGCAATTGATGCAAATTCTTTTCCTAGTAACGCTTTTGATAGTCTTTATCCTGGCAACCTCAGCGATCCGTTCGCACCTGGAGGCGCGTTTGGCATACCAACAGATGGAAGCTTCGACTTTGCCAAGTATGGCATACCAACTGAAGGCAGCTTCGACCCTTCTAAGTATGGTATCCCAACCGAAGGCAGCTTTAATTTGGGTAGCTATGGTATTCCAACGGCTGGCAGCTTCGACCCTTCTAAGTATGGTATCCCAACCGAAGGCAGCTTTAATTTGGGTAGCTATGGTATTCCAACGGCTGGCAGCTTCGACCCTTCTAAGTATGGTATCCCAACTGAAGGCAGCTTTGATCCTTCTAAGTATGGTATTCCAACTGGAGGCGATATACCAAGTTTTGGTGGTAGTGGTAGTGGCAGTGGTAGCCCAATTGCTTAATGGCAATTGTATAACTTTAAGGGTGAATTGAACTTAGACATAATCCTAAAACTCTGGGTTTGTCTATCTTTTAATTACGCGATGTGCAACTTTCACTCTTTCAAAAATCTTACCCCAGCAAGAGATAACAATCACAATCTTGTAGCTTTTGCATAGGGGGGGATTTTTGTTATTTATAGAAGACTTAGTAGTAGCTATGACTTGATCATTTATTTATACTCCTGCAAAGCTCCTAACTTACCAATTCCCGGCCAAATTATGGCTGTAGCAATCACCACGAAAATTGTGCCAATCCCACCACCCACAACGGAAATCACCGGGCCAAATAAAGCCGCAGTCAAGCCTGACTCAAAGCCACCCAATTCATTCGAGGCACTAATAAACACGCTATTAATAGCAGCAACCCGACCACGTAAATGATCTGGTGTTCTGATTTGAACTAATGTATGTCGAATCACAACGCTAATACTATCTAGTGCACCACCAAGGATCAGCATCAACATAGACAGCCAAAAGGAACGAGAAAGTCCAAAGATAATTGTTACAACCCCAAAGCCAACCACTGACCATAATAAGGCTGGGCCTGCTTTACGTAACGGTGGTAAATACGCCAGGGTAATCGCCATAGTCAAAGCACCAATGGAATGTGCTGCTTGTAGATATCCCAACTCCACCGGTCCGACATGTAAAATATCTTTGGCAAAGATGGGTAGCAACGCGATCGCACCACCCAACAATACTGCAAACATATCTAATGTGATCGCTGCTAAAATCAACTGATTCTGCCAAACAAATTTAGCACCGGCTGCAAGTGCTTTAAATGAAATTGGCTCAGTTGCGCGAATGACTTTTTGTTGTTTGATCGCCAGTGTTAAAATAAAACACAGTAAAGCTGCGATCGCTGCTAATACATAAACTCCTGTAGCACTTCCTAACAGTGCAATCCCGAATCCCCCCAAGGCTGGGCCAATAACAGCAGCCAATTGAAAGCTACTACTATTCCAGGTAGCCGCATTGGTAAAAGCGGTGACAGGTATTAATTGCCACATCAGAGCATCACTGGCAGGTTTGAGGAATGCCCTAGCGACACCTGTTAATACTAAGCAGGCGTAAATTAGAAAAATTGCCCCTTGAGTATAGGAAAGTACCCCTAAAGCTAGGGAACAGAGGGCTAGCAACATTACCGAGAGTAACATGGTCACTTTGCGATCACGGCGATCGGCAACATCTCCGGCAATTAAGGTGAGAATAATCATCGGTAGGACTTGCGCCAGTCCTACACCACCTAAAGCGATCGCTGAGTTAGTCCGTTCATAGAGTTCCCAGCCAATCGCTACAGTTTGCATTTGCGACCCCACGAACAGCACCAGCCGTCCAATGGTAAATAGCCGATAGTCTCGAAACTTAAAGGCTGCAAAGGGATCGTGTTGTGCAACCTCAAATTTATGGGGCTTTGAGTTCTGTTTTCTCGAAGACATTTTTTAGTAGAGTTAAGCCTTCTTCAATGTTGGAAATTTGGTCTTCTGAAAGACCTTTCAGCAAGTCGGTAATATGAGCGCGAGTTTGATCTTGGGATTGCTTGAGATGGTGTTTTCCATCTTCAGTTAAATTAAGCAGCACCCGGCGCCGCTCTTGAGGATGAGCAATCCGTTTCACGAAGTCCCGTTGTACCAAGCGTTCTATGGTTGCTGATGCCGTGGCAGAGGTGACACCTAAATGCTCTGCTAAGTCAGATAATGAAGCACCAGGATTGCGGTTGATAAATGCTAGCGATCGCAACTGAGGTATAGATAAAAAAGCGGCACTATGGGCACGCATATCCGCTCGGATAAACCGCATCACTAATGGAACTGTCTCCATTACTCTAGCGGCACATTCTTCGGAAGTTGCACCTTGATTAGGTTTATCCAAGGTCATGGGCTTGTTGTTCTCCTAGTTACATGGCCACCCGTGGATAAAGTTTTCCACCAAGGATGGCCAAAATTATTAATGTGAATAAGAGAATTGTACAATCCAGACCAAAGCCATAGATGCTAGTGCCGTTTAACAGCATGGTGCTACGTAACCCGTCAACCAGATAAGTCAACGGATTTAAATGGGAAATGAACTTTAACCAACTGGGCATCAACGAGATCGGATAGATGGCATTGCTAGCAAAAAATAACGGCATGGTTAACAATTGTCCAATACCCGTCATCCTTTCTCGGCTTTTCACTAAACAGCCAATAATTAATGAAAAAATACAAAATGTTCCCGCCCCCATTATGACTAGCAGCAGTACTTGGAGAATAGCTAGGGGATGAGGATTTGGTTTGACACCTAATAAAAATGACAATCCGTAAATGAATATTACCTGAGATAAGCACCGTACCCCACATGCTAGACCTTTGCCCAACACCATCGCTACACGGGGTGTAGGACTAGCTAGAAATTTATGTACAATCCCTAAATCTCGCTCCCAGATTAGGGTCATTCCACCACTGAAGATTGCCACAAACAAAATACTCTGAGCCAAGATGCCAGCAGAAATGAAGTCTAAATAGGGTAAGTTGCCTGTTGGAATCGCACGAGTCCGGGCGAAAACTTGTCCAAAGATTAGCAGCCATAATGCTGGTTGTACAGCTCGAACTATTAAATCAGTGGGATCGTGGCGGAGTTTACGTATTTCTAATTCTGCGATCGCCAGGGTTTTTGTAACTAGCTCTTTAATTGCAGAGATCAAATTTACTCGGACAGTGGGTGGTGATTTAACCCAACCGTTGAGCAGTACGTCTGGTTCTTGCTGTGTCACGGTAGTTCACTCCTGATGTTAATTGGTCGCCTGTATAGTGAATAAAGACATCATCCAAAGTTGCATTTGGGTTATCTAAAGAAGCTTTTAAGTCACTCGGTGAACCTGTGGTAACAACTTCACCTTGCTGCATAATCGCCACTCGGTTACATAAGCTGTCCGCTTCTTCTAAAAAGTGGGTTGTTAAAAATATAGTTGTGCCATAATCAGCAGAGAATTGTAGTACAAGCTGCCATACTTGAGTTCGAGCGATGGGATCTAATCCGACAGTCGGCTCATCAAGAAACAGAATTTGGGGTTGATGTAGAACTGATATGCCGATTTCCAGCTTGCGGATCATCCCACCAGAGTAGTTTCGTACCAAGCGTTTCGCTGCATCTTGCAAACCCATGTATTCTAAAATTTCATAGATGCGGCGATCGCGTCCTTTGGCAGGTATTCCATATAGCTTGGCGAAGATTAAGAGATTTTCGTAACCAGTGAGACTACCATCAGCAGAGAGCGCCTGGGGTACATAGCCGATAGCCCGTCTCACAGGATTAGATTGACGAGCCACGTCATAGCCAGCTAAGGTTGCTTTCCCTGCACTGATAGGCAGTAAGGTTGTCAACATCTTAATAACCGTACTTTTCCCTGCACCATTGGGACCAAGCAGTCCAAAAACTTCGCCCTGTTCTACAGATATGCTCAGGTTATTAACTGCGGTTAACTTCCCAAAACGGCGTGTGAGTCCCTGAGTTTCCAGAATCAACGGTTTTGGTTCGCTAGCAGGTTGCGATCGATTTATTTTTCCCGTCAGTATTGTCACAAGTTTGATGCACTTCTATTAATTAGTAAATCTAACTATTAGCTTCTCAATAGATTTGCTAGAAGTCAATAGACTTCTGGCGGAAATTTGAATCAGAGTAAAAGAAAACTCAGTAGGGTGGCGACAAGGTTATTGACGGGCAAAGTATCACTGACAAATTAACCGCAAACACTTGCTAAGAGAACTAATAGGTGAAAAATTTTTAGAGTGCCTACTGCTGCTCAGTTATAAAGTCTATGCTGCATTTAATTTTCATCAACAAGCTGCAAAACCCTCTTATATAAAGGTTCTGCCACCCAGAATCCTGCTTGGTTAATCAGAGCATCTAACAAAGGTTTCACAGCAGAAATCAGCCTTTGGCTTTTAGCTTCAACCAAGATCCCTAAAATCCCTGTGTAACCAAGATTTAGCCTAGCTGCAACCGTGCGGCCACGACGTTCATCAATCAAAACCTGCTCTGCTTTCATTTCCAACGCTAGAGCGATCGCTTCAGCTTCACCAATATCCAGTTCATTGCTGAGTGCTTCAACCAATGTTCGATCTTGAATTGGACGAGTTTGAATCCAGATAGAAGTTTGGACTTCAATTGCACCTGCAACTGGAAAGTTAGGATCAGTCAGTTCTCGGTAGACAGCTTCAGGAATTAGGACTGTTCCATAAAGCTGTTGTAGTAAATGAAGATGGTTAATGGCGGCGAGGTTATTAATGGGTGAAGTATCACTGACAATGATCACAGTCTACCCATCGCCCGCAAGTTCTTTATATCTTGTTCAAAATCCTCGACCCCATAATGCACTGAAATTTGACGACTTGCGAGTAGATGCTGAAATGCTATACGATTCATACCTGCAAACCGACTGGCTTGAGCTAGGGTTAACTTTTCTTTTTGAAAGAGCATCACTGCAATTTCCTGCTTCATTTCGCCTTCAGTCATCCGAGTTGCGGTTAATATTTCGTTAGGAATGACGACGCTCATAATTACAATCCTCTCTATCACTACTATTCTAAGCAGCTTGGGCATCGCCAAGTGATAATCAAGTAAATTTGCAGTCAGTATTTAAATTATTAGCAAGATAAGTAAAGTACCTTAGCGGCTGCCGTCCTAGTCCGTCAAAACTCATGACTCCGACGCGGATAGGTTGGTTTATTGGTTGTGTATTCATAGTGATTCTACTGTGGCTGATGGCTGTAAAGGTTAACTATGCTTTATTTTTCTAGGTGATGAGGATGAAGGATAGTTTTTTTACCGGGAAATTCCAAGAAGCGCGATATGTAATAACTTAAACCTTTAATATAGCAGTATTAATAATTAAGTATGACAATTTACACACCTGGAGTAATGCCAATCAGCTTCCCGATGAGCTATGCTTTTAGCTTACTCGCAAGACTTTATCCGAAGTATCGTCCACATAAGGTTTTAAAGATAGCTGAAGGTATGGATAAAGCGCCTGAAGCTATTGCATATCTTTTGGGATTTATATTATTTGCAGTGCAAATTTCACCCATTATAATTTTTATAAATGTTCTCCTTTTCCCAGCAATTATGCGTGGAATGCATATTAGGAGTAAATCTATTGATTATGTCGTGAATTTAGGTGTGATATTCAACTCTATTGGGACATTTGGAATAATTTCGATAGGACTTACTGTGTTCGGATGGTACTCAGTAGGATGGCAAGGCTTAGTAGCATTTTTGTGTGCAAGGTTCTTTTGAGGATTTATCAATAGTATTCTTGAGGCACAAGAAAAGAATCGAATCAGAGTCTTAGCAAAAGTCAACTATAACGAGTTTGATAGATGTTTTATAGACGCATATCGATTTTGTGCGAATAAGATTGGTGTAACTATCGATTTATCAGTTTCTGAGCAGGAGTTAGCAAGTAATAGTTGGCAGATTATCTACAGCGATTATTCTCATAAAAATCCTATTTTGTTTAAAATGAAAAATTTTTCATGAATAATTTTATTTTAGTAATGGAGATATTTATGACTATTATTTCAGGGGTATTTGTATTCATTTTAGGACAATTAGTACTCAAGTTTATTATCGAGCCTATTCAAGAATTTAGAAAAACTGTAGCCGATATCGCTTTTGCTTTAATCGAATATGCAAATATTTATTCAAATCCAGGATATGCTGGCAATGAACTTGAAAATAAAGCCTCACAAGAGTTAAGGAAACTCTCATCACGTCTGAATGCTCAAATCTATTTGATACCAGGTTACAGAACTATTTCAAAACTATTTAAATTACCTTCAAAAAATAATATGGTAGAAGCTACCAGTGAACTAATTTGTCTTTCAAATGGTGTTTTCAAGTCGCCAATTGATTTGGTAAATACTAATTTAGAGAGAGCTAAAAAAATTCGCATTACACTTGGAATTTATGACCCAAAAAGTGATTAAGTAAAAAGTGTAACGATTCGCCGTGCTTGGATTATCGAAAATAGTTCTAATACCCCAAGATTAACAACCTGCTATCCTCTGTAATATCTGGAAGTTATACAAGATGACTAAAAGTCCAATCAAGTTGCTGGATGTATTAGCACTGACAGTTGATCTGCCTGAATACAACCTGTACCGTGGTCAAGTTGGTACTGTAGTAGAATTATTAGCTGGCGGTGCTGCATTTGAGGTTGAATTTAGCGATCGCTCTGGCCGCACTTATGAATCTGTCGGTTTACGCCCAGAGCAAATTATGGTGTTACATTTTGAGCCAGCATCCACTGATTCAGTACGATCAATGGTGACAGCATAAGTAGTTCTGCTAAGAGCGATGCCTACGGCTGGCTACGCCTACGCAGCTTTATCAGATATTCTGAAATAAAATCATATCTATAAACCTTCCGCAAAATATCCGATTATGGCGATCGTTGTTTCCCTAAGCCCAGAATTAGAAGCACGACTGCGCGAGAAAGCTGCACAGCAAGGACAAGACGTTAGTTTCGTTGCAACACAATTGCTAGAGGCTGTCCTAGAGTGGGAGGTGCAAGACTCAGAAGCAGCTATTAAGGGTATTCAGCAAGGATTAGAAGACTTTGAAGCAGGTAGATTCCGTTCATTTGATGATTTTGCTGACGAGCAACGTCGCAAGTATAATCTGCCAGCCGATTTATGAAATACCGCATTGAAATCTCTAGTGTAGCTGAAGCAGAAGCAGACAGCGCATTTTTGCAGTTATCTCAAGTTACTTCTCCAGAAAGGGCAAGTCTGTGGTGTGCAGGATTACTACAAGTCATTGAGTCTTTATCGCAAATGCCAAGCCGATGTTCTCTAGCTAGAGAAAATGATTATTTTAGCCAAGAAATTCGCCAGATACTTTACGGTCGAGGACGTAACTCATACCGAATAATTTTCACAATTTTGGCAGGGCAAGAAATATCGACAGTGCGTGTTCTTCATATCCGTCACGCTGCACAGCAGACCCTTGGTGAAGCACTGGATGACTCTGAGACGACCTAAAGACTAGTAACTACAAGGGGCTAGGCTGGAGCATATTAAACATATACCAGCAAAGCGATCGCATCTGGTAATTTTTAAGAGCGATGCCTACGGCTGGCTACGCCTACGCATTAAAAATTATTGAAAAATTGAGCGCTTGTTGACAAAACTCTCATTGGTAGCCACAATGTAATTACAATCAAGAATAAGTATCCTCATGGGGACAGCAATTAGAACCCGTATCGTTAAAATCGGGAATTCTCAAGGTATCCGCATTCCTAAACTTCTGCTAGAACAAAGTGGTATTGGTGAAGAGGTAGAAATTGAAATTCAAGATTGTCAACTAATTGTCCGTGCTGCCTCTCAATCGCGTCAGGGGTGGGATGAAGCATTTGCAAGAATGGCGAAGCAACATGACGATGCACTGCTCGATGATGGCGTAACTACAAAGTGGGAGCATCTAGAGTGGGAGTGGTAGTCAATCGATTTGATGTGTTTTTGGTTAACCTCGACCCAACGATTGGCAGTGAGATTCAGAAGACAAGACCTTGTGTAGTAATTTCACCAGATGAGATGAATAAATATATTGCCACGGTTATTGTTGCTCCAATGACAACTAAAGGACAATCTTATCCGACTCGTGTTGCTTGTCAGTTTCAGGGTAAGGATGGGCAAATAGTTCTAGATCAAATTCGTACAGTTGATAAAACTCGATTAGTCAAAAAGCTAGGTCAGATTGACTCTGATGAACAAAAAGCAGTTTTAGATACCTTAACTGAAATGTTTGCAGAATAATATGCCTAATAATCTTATACACCTGATGGTTATGAAATTCCAGCCTAATGGTTATACTAATTCTCTATGAATACGAATTATATAAAATCTTTCGTTATCTTCAACATTTTATTTCCACCAGGCTGTAGTTCGTATTCAACCATTTCAATATCTACCTTATAACCAATTGAAGTGTAATATTTGACAATTTCATCTAAATGTTGTGAATGTTTCCACATTAAAGTTATCAGGGGAAATATTCTGACTTCTTTAGCAACACGCAACATCTCACCTACTGAATTTAAGTGAAAATCGTAATCGAGATGATCTGAATATAAAAATAATAAATGTGAACAAAGGGCTATATCAAATTCTTGATTATTAAATGCCAATTTTGGCAATTCACCGACTGTGTATCTGTTGCTCTTTTTGCCAGTTTCATAATCAGACAGAAATTCTTGAATAACTTTCACTCGATTGTGTCGCAAATCATCTGGAGATTTATGATAGCTCCATACCCAATCATTTGATGTAGCCTTGACTTGGTTAATAATGTTATCTACCACTTCATTAAATCTTTGCAATATTTCATTATCGGAGAATTGGTACAGTGGATCAACAGAAACTACACTTTTACCCTGACGTGTCATTTCTGCATTGAAGCTTGCTGGGCCATCCCCAATCCCAATGATTTTTTTATTTAAATCTGTATTTGTTAAATTGAATATTTTTATATATTCATCCATTGACCTCCCAAAAGGAACTACTCTATCTAGAACCATTGCCATAGAATTTACCTCGCAAAGGACTGATTAAACAAGATAATAGTAAACTCAAAATGTTTTATCCACTGCTAGACGGCAATCATTCAGAAGCACGTTAAGTTCTTTTACAACTGTCAAGGGATTTCTACCTCTAAATACAGCAGCGATACCTTCGGTAAGCTTCGCTAACGCAGCTTCATAGGGATTTCTACCTGTTCTTTTGACAGCATTTATTGCAGCTTGATTTGATAATCCTCGGACACTAACTAGCCATGCCGCTAATATATGTCCAGTACGTCCAATTCCACCAGAACAGTGTACAACAACTTTCTCATTTTGTTTATCAGCTTCTATTAAGAAAGGAAGTATTTTCTGTGTGAGGGTTTCTAAATCAGATAAATGGAAATCTGCAATTGGTGCCCAACAAACTAGTTGATTCCCAAATTCCTGTTTGTATGTGTTTAGAAGATCGGAGTAAAAAGCTAGCTGTTGTTCATCAAGAAGACAGCAAACACGCTTGATATTTTGGCGCTTCATGAATTCTATCCAATCCTGAACATTATTGTCAGTGTATCCAGGCCGCGCAGCACCAAAGACTACTTGCTCTTTCTCCCAAGCTGGGGCAAAATTGTACATATTTAACTGTCTTTAACTGTCTAGAGTTGAGGTTGGTAAATCTCACCAATGGCAGAAAATAGCGATCGCAGTCTCAAAATCTCTTTACACTCAATGCAAGCTAAAGTTATTAATCAAAGACCTAATGCTATGCCTACGTAGGTATACCTCACTATCTTGCTGTAGGCTGACACTGCGCTGCATCAAACCTTCCTGAAAAATCTTAAGACAATAAACTAGATCGTACGGTAATAATAAAGTTTTTCAAGAAATTTTATATTTTTGTGAATTGTCTTGCTGGCTATAGTACCTCTAATGCTTATCTTTAGGACTTTTGCAGCTTACTTAGCTAACTCCAGTAGTTACCTTGACTAATCAATGAGGTTAAGAGAAACTAACTAAATACTGATGTGTGTGCTTATAATCTTAATAAGTTTTGTAAAGATTCTGAGATATATGTGTTGAAAAATGGAACATTAGTTAACAAATGGCAAGTTTGTATCTAAGTAAAAATGTTCCTACGGCTATATTTGTAGCCTTCTGCTAAGGCAGTACAATTTAAGCGTACTTATCCTGGTTGGCCAAAAGAATGGAGACATTAGAGTTCATAATTTATCCAGACGGTCGGGTACAAGAGAAAGTCACTGGCATTGTGGGTGCTTCTTGCGCTGAGGTTACAGCAGCAATAGAGGCGCAGCTGGGGCAAGTACTTAATCATGAGCCAACCTCAGAATATTTCGCTGCTAAGGTGCAGCAATCTAATGTGGCGAATACACATACCACTTACAGCGATTGGTAAGTTTTCACAGTAGTTTAGTGTAATTAATTCACAACCACCATGTCACACTTTAGCCAAATTAAGACTCAAATCCGTAACCTTGATTCTTTGAAAGATGCTTTGACTGAATTGGGCGTAGACTGGAAACCCGGCCCACGAGAAGTCCGTGGCTATCGCGGTCAAACCCATCCTGCGGAAGTTAGTATTGAGCAGGAAAATGGCTATGACATCGGTTTTAGATGGAATGGCAAAGAATATGAATTGGTGGCTGACTTGCAATATTGGCAACAAGACCTGTCTGTGGACGGATTTTTGCGCCAGGTAACACAGCGCTATGCTTATCAAACAGTTGTCAAAGAAACCGCTCGTGTTGGCTTTCAAGTTTCTGAACAACAAAAAAATGAAGATGGTTCAATTCGCCTGGTAGTACAGCGCTGGAGTGCGTAATGGCTGATTTTCTGCCGTCGCCGGAAGAAGAAGACAAACGTTCCGGTTTGGAACCAGAATTAGGGGGTTTTTTACGGGATGCCCCAGGACGTTCTGGTTTAGAACCGGAATTGGGTGGTGTGCTGCGCCAAAATGGTGTTTATGTTGACGAAATCACCTGTATTGGTTGTAAGCATTGCGCTCATGTTGCGCGTAACACCTTTTATATTGAACCAGATTATGGGCGATCGCGCGTGGTTCGGCAAGATGGGGATGCTGAGGAAATTATCCAAGAAGCAATTGATACTTGTCCGGTTGATTGCATTCACTGGGTTGATTACACTGAACTGAAAAAGTTAGAAGATGAGCGCAAATATCAGGTAATTCCTGTAGTGGGTTATCCAGTAGAACAGGCAGTTGCTGCTAGCGAACGTCGGCGTAAAAAGCAAAAGTTAAAGACCAAAAAATCCCGTTATTAAGATAAAAACTTTAAATTAATACAGTAAAGGACTGGATATACCAGTCCTTTTGTTTTTCGTAATATAGTTAATTTTTGATGTCTAGATTACATCAAGTAGGAAAAGGTAGTATTGTTTGATATTTCTGAAACAGCTTTTTGGTAATGCCTTTTAATCCAAAATTGGTATGACTGCCTTTATTTTAAATTGAGAGGATCGTGTTGTGAAAGCAATTTTTCGACTTTTGCCTCATCTAACCTAGCGGTTAATCTTCTAGTTTCGTGCAAGTCTCTAGTAGTTTTCGCCAAAGTAAAAGTTGAGCCAACAGAAAAAGCTAAACCCATACCCATAAAGCCTTTCACCCAGCTATCAACAGGTAAGTTTACAATTCCGAAGGTGGTCATAGAAATAGAAAATATAAAAGCTGCCCAAGTTTGAATAATCCAAGCTGCACTGTCTTTTTGAGAACCAATTGTTTGCATATTCCCTACCTTTGCTCTGGGTGATTTGTACCAATTCGTAATACTCGCCTCCAGCGATAAGCAAGCTACGTAATTAAGAAGGCGTTAGATTTCATCTGGATTTCCAGACTTGTATCTATAGTTTGATTTTGGAGAATTGGTATTAACAGTGATTGTATTGAGCGGTAGTTTTACTGGTATTAATAGTAAGACCAGTTTGGTAACTGGACTCCAAAAGGCAAGCTCAAGAGCAATTGGATTAAATAGAAACTGGCACAAGGTTTGTACCAGTTTTACAAGTGGCATTAAACGGATTAGTTTACTTATTCGTCTGGAAAAGTTTGTACTTTGCCATCAGGACTGAGAACAACTCGAATTCTGACATTTTGTCCGCGTGTATTGGCGGAAACAAAAGGTTTACCAACTTCAGGCATCCCAGCATTATCAACGAATTCTCTGGCTGCCTTATTAAGGGGAAAAATTCGTTCAACTGTGCCATCAACACTGACTATCAAACTGTACTCTAATGTTTGTCCTAGTCCAGTGGGTGGTTGCCAACGCTTTCTTAAATATTCTCTAGCTTCTGCTACTTGAGGTGTATCAAATAATGTGCCAGTAGCCACTTCTGTGGATGTGGGGGGTTTGCGTCCGTCCCCTAATTGATCGATAAAGGGATTATTCGCCGCAGTTCTAGAGGAGGGAAGTTGTGAAGCAGGTTTCTCCCCAGGAGAAGATTGCTGTAAGGAATTGATTGTTTCGTCTAGCTGTTGTGAGCTTAGTGAGGAGGGTTTGGTAAGGGTATTGCCACGATTATTATTGGGTATGGTGTCAAGAGACGGGGGAGAGACTGGTGAGATATTAGTCGGTAAGCTACCTGCGTTAGAAGATAGTCTAGGTGGCAAATTCCGCAGCTGAGGGAGAGCACCAGATTGGGGACTTGACCCTGTAGGGTTCTGTCCAAGATTTGGTAATATGGCAATTTCCTGGCCTGGGATTTTGCTGGATGGTGCGTTAGCAAAGCTCGCCGGAGGCATCGCTCGATTATTGGGAAGGGTTGAAGTCTTGCCCTGAGGTATTGTGAGTGAAGTATTTGGAAGTAGAGGTGGTGCTGTAGATAAACTGGAACTAGGAGCTGTTAAAGGAGCTTGGGGTAAACTAGATGTAGGAAGTGGAGGCGTGGAACCTAGCGAATTATCTAATGGAGTGGTAAGTCCGGGTTGAGGCGTGGGAAAGTTTAGTGAGGATGAAGGTTCTAGAGCAGTCTTTACCGCTGCTGGATCTGATGTTTTAGCTGTCTGCTGTTGCTTTTCCCTAATGTTGTTAGCATATTGCCAAGTAACTGGTAAAAAACCTACACCTAATACTAATACTGCGGCAATAGGGGCCCAAGCAGGGAACCTCAGAGTCGAACTCGTGCTGTTGAGAGTTGGGAGTGCCATGACATCAGTCGAGTATTCATCTAAAGCACTTGCTAAATCAAATAGTTGCAGCAGACTGAGTTGAATTACGGGGCCAGATGAGTGATTGGCGAGAGAACCGAGAAATAAATTGTGAGTTAAATAGCTGCTTGGTTCTAAGTGGATATTTGCCCCTGGAATCTGGTTACTAAATGAATTTAATGTTTTTGTTGAAGACTTTAATTCCGGCTCATCCAGTGCTGTGCTTGACTGCTGAGTACCGGAGAAACTGACCCAAAAGCTTTCTGGAGGCTGTTGGAGGAATTCTTGTACGTAGCTTGTGACGGCATCACATAAAGCTTCGAGTTGTTCGCGATCGCCCCGAATTGGAACTTTGTGGTCTTCTGGTAGCCGGGGATCATCGAAACGTAGCTCAAAACTTAGGTGTTTGAGGACAGTTTTCCCCATCCAACGGGACAGAGGTGAGCTTTGCGCGAATACTTCTAGCGTGCAAGTCGGAGGTGTATAGCAACGAATGACAGAATTTGATAGAGGCATGACAGGAACTGCGAGGAAGACTATTTGGGATTTTGCAAAAAATTGAGCCAGTTATTTGCAAAGAAAAGTTGGAACGGCGGCTTTTGCCACTCAGAACTTTGTCACGTTCCTTTGCTTGTGCAAACTGGAGTGCAAGGAGGAAGCAGTGCTGATAGTGCATTGCCCAAGAGCTAACAACTATCAAAAGAGTTTCCTGACCTAGCAAACTTTCATGAACGAATTTTGATTGAGGAATTTCAAATCTAAAATTTAAAATTTTGTTGAACGGTCTATAAGTGCTAGCCAGAGACGGCGATGCCCACCAGGAGCACTGTAAAAAAGTAAATCTACAAGCAGTTTTAGAGCCAGGTTGGTTAGTAAATCTGTTGAGATTTGCTCGTCCTCTTCCATCCGCTCTTGGTAGGTGTTGCAAAAAGCATCAATATAATCTCCAAGTAAAGCAGCCTGGTGAGGTTCCCGGTTATTTTCTGCCATTTGTTCCAACAGGCCGACAGCGCGGCGAATCAATTCCTGGTGCTGTTTGGCTAAATAGCAGATGATCAGAACAAGCGATCGCGCTTCTTCGACATCTAGCTTTTTTCGCCCTCCTTGACCTTTGCGTAGGGGATTTGATTGGCGTAGTCGCCATAAAGCTACGCGGTCTGGCACTCTTGACTCTAAATTCAGATCGGTTGCCGCCGAAAGCATTGCCTCTGAACCAATCCCAGTTAAGGTTTCTAGCGCCAACAGCACCAAATCTAATTGGGTTTTGATATTGTCCCATTGAACTGTGTTTGGGGCTGGAAGCTTGATTAAATCCTCCCACTGGGAATTTGGAGTGGCTGAGTTGGCGGCCGAGTGCATAACTTTTAGCATAGGTGATCAAGCTGATAGGGGATGTTGCTGTTACCCATTTTGAAACCAGACTCTCAAGCATCAAGCTTGGTTTCCCATAGCTATGAGCCAGAGGCTTCAGCTAGATTTTTTCTATGTGGTAAACAGCAGGTATCTTTGTCCTACTCTAGATGAAAATTTATTTTTGACAAAGTAGAAAATTATCAATTCTAGTTAAGGTTTACCCGACTTTCGCTGCTAGCTCCGTACAAGAGTATAAATAAACAATCTTAAGAATGCTAACCGCTAATTCTCGCCAAGTAATTATGTAGAATACCTCCTAATTTATTTGCGCTTTTAAATTTTGAACTTTCTTGATGTTTATTATTTGGTCTTTATGTATACATAATTACTATACAAATATTTTGCCTGTTTGCTAAAGGTGCTTCTTGCTGCTGGACATCAGCTCACCTCAGTTTTGCTTGGTGTAGCCTGTTATTTCAGAACAGGCTAGGCAACATCAGGACGATTGATGCTTCCATGAAACTGATCGCAAACTTAAAAATTTGATAAAGTCAGCGTTTCAAGATATTGACTAATTGATTTTTCCAACTTAGTTGGTACTATAGCTCTAATCGCAAACCACGCATATATCAAAACTCATTTATAAACTTGATGGGTAGAGAACAATCGAGTTCATATACATTTGCAAGTACTGTACCTGGAGCCACGACATCTATTGATGGAGCCTGGGATAATTTTTTAGTTTTATATCAGGACAGTTTCAATCCTACTAACCAATTGACTAATGTCCTCATAGCAAATACTACTCCCAATGATGGTAGTCTTGCATTCAGCCGACAATTAATCGCTCAACGAAATTACTTTTTAGTTACAACTGGACGTCGGGTAGCTGATTTTGGTGTTTTTACCAATACAATCAGTGGTTCTGGTAAAGTCTTAGCAGTTCCAGAATCGGATTCAACTTTTGGTATGTTAGCGGCTACTGCTGTTATTTATCTATTAGTGTCCGATTTTACAACTAAGAGGAAATGTACAATTAGCCCGTGGTAGAAACTAATATACCAACTTTTTAATAAGAGACTTGCAAACAGTAAATCTTAGTTGGTATTCTCTCTAAAGATTCTCAAGATTACCATTTGCAAGTGAACTTTATTTGATATAAGCAACGGTAACACCACTGCCGCCATCAGATTGTTCTGCTGGTTCGTAGTTGTTCACTCTGGGATGCTGTTGCAAAAAGGCGTGAACTCCTTGTCGCAGCTTTCCAGTGCCGTATCCGTGAATAATCCAGACTGGGCCTGTAGCTTCCGAGATGGCTTTATCTAAAATGTATTCGGCATCAGCCACCCGTTTACCACGCAAATCGATGGTATTTTGGGAAGTCCGAATTTCTGGGATACTTTGCGGTGGCGGTGTTACTGCTGCTGGGGCTGGTTTGGGTTTGACGATTGGTTCTGCTTTTTGACCATCTAGAGATTCTACGTCTTCCAACTTCACAGTCATCTTCATTAGCCCAAAGCGAACGCTTAACTCGCCATCTTCATCAGGGGCAGCGATCACATCCGCGATTTGTCCCAATTTTGGAATGCGGACGCGATCGCCTACTTTGGGCATAAACCCAGCTTTTGGTTTTGCTGGTGCTGCTGGCTGATATTGCTGGCCAATTTGATTCAAAGCATTGGTTGCTTGCTGGGCCTCTTGGGCTGTGGGCGTACCTTTCTGCAAACGGCGAATTACTTGGGCAATTTCACCTTTTGCCTGAGCGATCGCTTGTTGGACTGCTTTTTCCTGTGAAGCCCGCAAACTGCTTTCCCTTTCCTCCAAACTTGCGGCTTTTGCTGATACTTGTTTGTATAAACGTTCCGCTTGCTGCAACAAACTTTGGGCTTCCGCCGCTTTGGTTTCCTGACGGCGGCGTTGCGCTTCTAACCCAGCAATCACCTGGTTAACTTCATCTGTAGCCTCTCCCACTTGAGTTTTTGCTTGTTCTACCACTTCTGGTTTTAATCCCAAGCGTAGAGCAATAGTTAAAGCGTTAGAACGTCCGGGGATGCCCCACAGCAGACGGTAAGTGGGTGAGAGAGTACTTTCGTCAAATTCTACAGAGGCATTTTCAAACCGATCATCTTCGTATTTCAGGGCTTTTAATTCGCCGAAGTGAGTGGTGGCGATCGTTAGCTGGGCATGGTTGGCTAAATATTGCAACAAGGCGATCGCTAAAGCACTACCCTCAACGGGATCGGTTCCTGCGCCGACTTCATCGAGTAAAACGAGTGATTGGAGACTGGGTATTTCCTTTTCCCCATTCTCGATTCCCGATTCTCCATTTCCCAATGCTTCTAAAATCCGACTAATCCGGCGGATGTGCCCAGAGAATGTAGATAAACTTTGCTGCAAGGATTGTTCATCGCCAATATCTGCCAGCACTTTATCAAACCAAGGTATTTCCACTGGTTCGCGGGCGGGAACAAATAAACCCACTTTGGCCATTAATGCTGCTAAACCCAAAGTTTTTAAGGTTACTGTTTTACCGCCAGTATTTGGCCCGGTAATTGTGACTACCCGAATTAGCGGGTTTATCAGCAAGTCTACAGGAACTACTGGTTGCCCTTGTTCATGCTGTTGCTGCCATACTAGCAGTGGATGCCGTAAATTCCGCAAGGTAATGATTTCATTGTCTTCGCGCTGAATAAATCGCGGCGGATTCCCTCCTAGCCAGTAACTATATCGCGATCTAGCGGTTGCCAGATCCAAAGTGGTAGCGATCGCTAATAATCTCTCTAAATCTGGTTTGACTGCGGCTACTTGTTCCGTCAAAATGCGGCGAATCGCTTCTTCTTCCGCTTGCTCTCTCCTGATTATCTGCCGCAGTTGGTTGCCCAAGGGCACCACTGAATTCGGTTCCACGTAAAGGGTGGCACCGCTAGTAGAGGTATCATGGACTATACCGGGGATGGCATCTTTTTGGGGTGCTTTTACGGGAATGACAAAGCGATCGCCCCGTTGCGTAATCAGCTGTTCTTGAACTGCCCCAGATTTTGCCTGTAAGATATTTTGCAGCTTTTGGGTAATTTGGCTACGTACTCGCCGCAAGTCTGTGCGAATTTCCCCCAGTTTTTGACTCGCGCGGTCAGTTACCTGGGCCCGTTCATCAATACAGCGGTGAATTTCTTGTTCTAGTTCTGGATAAGTCCGCAAATCGGCAACCAAATCAGTCAATATCGGCAAATCTTCCTGATTGTCAATGACACGGCGCAAATTTCTGGCACCAGCGAGGGTGGTGGCGATCGCTAACAGTTCATCCCCTGCCAAAATTCCACTGCGTTCCGCCCGTTCTAGGGAATCGCCAATATCTTGAATTCCCTCAAATGAGAGTCCCGTGGTCAGGCGACTTTCGAGTTGGTAGATTTCTTTGGTTTGCTCTAACAACTGTTCGCTTTGGGTCTGAGAATCAGGTATTTTCAGATGACGCGCAGCTGTCGCCCCCAGCTTAGTTGCCGCAAAGGTGGCAAGGTGCTGGCAGAGGCGATGCCATTCTAATAGTTCTAAGGTTTCAGATTGGATCAAGGTTTCAACATCTAATCTGAAATTATGGTAACAATTCTAGCTCCTAGATGGCTAAATCTTAAAGGAGAAAATTTTGCTTTAGTCAATAGTCAAGAAGTATATTTACCCTCTGCTTACTTACATTTTTTATATATTGGTGTATTTTATGCTACATAAATATTCTATTGACTCCGACTCTGAGCGAAAACGCCACAAAAACTGATTAAGCAGCAACTATTTCTTGCGCCAGAACGTAAGGCTGAACGATGAGAGTATTAAATCGCTTAGTGCGATCGCCATTCCATTCTCCCACTTGTACTGTCGTGGGTTTGGCAATCAATTGTTTATCAATCCACTGTTCTACTGATGGGATGTTATCACTGGCGATCGCTACTCCAACATCCACCAAGTTTAGCTCAAGTGCCACCAAAATTACTGCATCTCGTTGTACATGAGGAATTAGCCACTCCCACTCTGCCTCATCCAAAATTTCTGTTAATTCCGCTCTTAAATCCGACATCATTCCTCAATTTGTATTGCCTAACAACCTATTTTACATTAATTACTACTTCCAACTCCTAACTCTTGTACAGACGCGATTAATCGCGTCTCTCCAAACTCCTAACTAAACTTCTGATTTCATTTCATCAATTTCAAATAAGGATACAATTACTCCAGCTATTGGAATAGATATAAAAACACCTAATAATCCTGCTACTTTAGCGCCTACTAGCAAAGCAAAAAACACTACTACTGGATTAAGATTCAGCGCACCTTGCATAATTCTAGGTGCAATCAAGTTGTCTTGTATCTGCTGTAGGACAATACAAGCTATCAATACTCTTAATGCTAACCAAACACCTTGAGACAACACAACTAAAGTAACTATGCTTACTCCTAATGTTGCTCCTATACCAGGGATGATATCAACAATTCCGACTATCACCGACAATATCAAAGCAAAAGGTACTTTTAATATTAAGAATACTAGGAAGGTCGTACTTGTGAGAAATACGCTTAATAATAACTGACCTCTAAAAAATCCTAGAAAAGAGCGTCTTATTATATTTGTAAATCTATTGCGGCGCTGTTTTGGTACTATTTTTATGATAAAATTCCACAGCTTGTCTCCATCTAATAACATAAAAAAAGCTACAACTGCAATTAATATAAATGTAATAAAATTCGTCATAAATCCTTGTAAAATAGCCAAGCTAGTAACAAGGCTAGATACAGCTTGGTTTCGTAATTGTTCTTGAATAAAACTTAAATCTATCTGCAAATTACGACTTCGCAAAAATCCTTCTAGTCGGTCTAATAAAGGTAGTAAAGAATTTAAAAACCCAGTTATACTGTCAATTAATTGTTGCCCTTGAGATAAAACCGTTAACCCTACGGTAATTATCAGACCGCCTATAATCACAATACTGAGCAAGAAAACGACACCAACAGCTACACTGTGAGGCAAAAAACGCCGCAGCCACTCTACAGGATAGCTGAGTAAAAAGGCCAAAATTGCAGCAAATGTAAAAATAACAATGACCGCTTCAAAGTAAGCTAAAAGCTGTACAATTGCCCAGCCAGAAGCAACTAAAAGCAAAAAGCGGACTAACGCCAGATTATTTAATCGCTCCCAAAAATTCTTGGCTTCAAAGCCGCTCATATGCTGTTTAGGGTGAAATTGATGGTAGAATTGCCTAGCAGTTGCATTTAAGCATAAAGTTAGACTTCATTGCTAGAGCACATTGACCTTAAACATACAGAGGCTAAGGGGCGATCGCTACCTCCCTAAAGCATATATCTCTTACTTGTCTAACTCATCTTCCTAAATCATGCATCTCGTTAATTACTTTGGTACACTTTTGTGTTAATGCTTCCAATTCCTCTTTATTAGTAGAACCAGGAGCATCAATCAATTTACCAATTCTCACAGTGATGGGAACTGCACGAGGTAGGGACGATCCTTTTTGTAAAATCTCCTCAGTACCCCAAACACTCACCGGCAATATTGGGGCTTTTGCTTTCGCCGCCAGCAACAATGCGCCTCTTTTGGGGTCTGTAATTCGACCATCTGGGGTGCGAGTACCTTGCAAGAAAACACCGACAGCCCAACCTTTATTTAGATATTCTAGGGCTGAACGGATGGCATTGCGATCGACATTTCCCCGACTAACTGGGTAAGCACCATACAATTTAATCGTTTGCGCCAAAATCGGAATATTAAATAACTCTTCCTTAGCCATGTACGCCACTGGACGACGTACACAGTTGGAGACAATTGGCGGGTCAAAGTAACTAGCGTGATTACTGACTATTAGTAGCGGCCCTGATTGAGGGACATTTTCCGCACCATAAATCTGGCCCCGAAAGTAAGTGTGAAGCATGGGGCTGACGACTGACCATTTAAAGGCGTGGTAAAGTGCCAGACTGATAAACGGTTCGCGGTTTCTGTCCACAGAAGATTATGCAAATCAAACTGAACTTAGCATAAGCGATCGCAACGCTCAGATCAAACGCAAAAAAGCTGTAGACATGAATTGCTTCATCCATCTGGGAAAACTAAATTTAGAAATCTTTAGGATTTAGCAGTATGGCTAGCATTTTAGTCAATATTCCCGGATATCAAGTTAGCGAACAACTTTATAACGGTTCTCGAACTCTGGTTTATCGTGGTTATCGAGAGGCTGACTCATTACCTGTAGTGATTAAATTGCTGAAGAATCCTTATCCTAGTTTCAGCGAACTAGTACAGTTTCGCAATCAGTACACCATTTCGAAGAATCTCAACTCACCCTTAATCATCCAAACTTATAGCCTGGAAGCATATCAAAATGGCTATGCGTTGGTGATGGAAGACTTTGGGGGAATTTCCTTGAAGGAATGGGGAGTTGGGAGTGGAGAGTTGGGAGTGGGGGGAAGTGTAGAATCTCTAATGGAGTTTTTACGAATTGCGATCGCACTGTGCAATACCTTAGATATACTGTACCGCGATCGCATTATTCATAAAGATATCAAACCCGCGAATATTTTAATTAATCCAGAAACTCAACAGGTTAAACTAATTGACTTTAGTATTGCATCTTTACTGCCACGCGAAACTCAAACGCTCATCAGTCCCAATGTGTTAGAAGGGACACTCGCTTATATTTCCCCAGAACAAACAGGAAGAATGAATCGGGGGATTGACTACCGGACTGATTTTTATTCTTTAGGTATCACTTTCTATGAATTACTGACAGGAGAGTTACCTTTTCAATCAAACGATGTGATGGAGTTAGTGCATTGTCATATTGCTAAACAACCACCTTCAGTTCTCAGGGAAGAAATTCCGCAAGTGATTTCAGATATTGTCATGAAAATGATGGCAAAAAATGCCGAAGACCGCTATCAAAGTGCATTAGGAATTAAATTTGATTTAGAAAATTGTTTAACTCAACTTCAGTCAACAGGTAACATTAATAATTTCGCAATTGCTCAACAAGATGTGTGCGATCGCTTTATTATCCCCGACAAACTTTATGGACGAGAAAACGAAGTAAAAACTCTCCTCCAAGCATTTGAAAGAGTCAGTCTGGGCGCTACTGAAATAATGTTGGTAGCTGGATTTTCCGGGATTGGTAAAACTGCGGTTGTTAATGAGGTTCATAAACCGATTGTTAGACAACGCGGTTATTTTATCAAAGGCAAATTTGACCAATTTCAACGAAATATTCCCTTAAGTGCATTGGTGCAAGCATTTCGAGATTTAATGGGGCAACTATTAACAGAAAGTGATACCCAAATCCAGCAATGGAAAAGCAAAATATTAGAGGCTGTGGGTGAAAATGGACAAGTAATTATTGAAGTTATCCCTGAATTAAAAAGAATTATTGGTCAACAACCATCGGCTCCAGAATTATCAGGGAATGCAGCACAAATTAGATTTCATTTATTATTCAAAAACTTTACCCAAGTCTTTACCAGCTTAGAACATCCATTAGTAATATTTTTAGATGATTTACAATGGGTGGATTCAGCATCGCTGAAGTTAATACAGTTATTAATGGCTGATACAGGGCATCTTTTATTAATTGGTGCATACCGTGATAATGAAGTCGAAAAAGCACATCCGTTAATGTTAGCTTTGAGTGAAATTGAAAAAAAACAAGCAACAATTAATACGATTACATTAGCATCACTAAGTCAAAGACAAGTGAATCAGTTAGTTGCTGACACACTTAAGTGTTCTGAATATTTAGCGTTGCCTCTTTCTCGACTAGTATCTCAAAAAACTGAAGGTAATCCATTTTTCGCTACACAATTTATCAAAGCATTACATCAAGATAAGCTCATTAAATTTAATTTTGAATCAGCTTGTTGGGAATGTGACATCGCCCAAGTAAATCAGCAAGCGGTTACAGATGATGTTGTTGCTTTTATGGCATTTCAACTACGAAGACTGCCGCAATCAACTCAAAACGTCTTGCAGTTAGCTGCTTGTATTGGCAATCAGTTTGATTTAGCAACTTTGGCAATTGTTTCAGAATCATCAGAAATCAAAACGGCTGCTGATTTGTGGAAAGCTTTGGAAGAAGGGTTGCTTTTAACTACTGGTGAAGTTTATAAATTCTTTCAACACAATGGACAGGATTCTGATTCAAAGTCTTTTAATTCCAATTTTCAAGTCCCCACCTATAAATTTTTACACGATCGCGTCCAACAAGCTGCTTATTCTTTAATTCCTGAAGATCAGAAGCAGACTACTCACTTAAAACTGGGTCGGCTACTGTTAAATAATATTTCTGCAAGCGAGCAAGAAGAGAAAATATTTCAAATTGTTAGTCAATTGAATCTGGGGTTAAGGTTAATTACTCAACAGACTGAACGAGAGCAACTAGTTCAGTTAAATCTGTTAGCTGGACGAAAAGCTATGGCTGCCACTGCCTACACTGCTGCGATTGAGTATCTGACACTAGGAATGGAACTGCTAACAGCAGATAGCTGGCAAAGTCAGTACGATCTCACCCTGGCACTGTATGAAGATGCTGCAAAAGCAGAATACTTAAACACCAACTTTGAACAGGCTATCAAATTTACAGACCTAATCTTGCAGCAAACTACGCAGATATTAGACAGAATTAAAGCTTATGAACTGAAAATTCAGATTTATATTGCTCAAGATCGGCAAGTTCAAGCCATTGAAACAGGGTTAAAAGCACTGGAGCAATTAAAAATTTCTTTGATATCACCTGATGTAGAACAGAAGAATCGTTTAGCTCAACTACCAATTTTAACAAACTTAGCTAATATTCCAGAAATGACCAATCTGGAATCTCTGGCTGCATTGCGGTTGCTGATTAGCATTACGCCTCCTGTTCATCATGTCAAACCGGATATGTTTCCGTCAATAGCACTAACAAAGCTCCATCTTTGTCTTGAACAGGGACATTCATCCTTGGCTGCTTTTGCCTATGGAAGTTATGGTGTATTTCTTTGTGCTGTAATCGGAGATGTCGATACAGGTTATCACTCAGGTCAGATATCTTTAAAGCTATTAGAGCAATACCACAGTAAAGAACTCAGTCCAAAAATTTATATGATTTTTGGTGTTTTTATTTGTGCTTACAAGGAGCATGGTCTAAATACACTCACATTTTTACGGGAAAGTATCCAGTGTGGGCTAGAAGTTGGAGATATCGAACACGCTAGCTATTCAATGATGGCTGAGTGTACGCATTTATTCTTAATTGGAGAAACTCTAGATGCTGTTGAAGAAAGGCAAGCAAGATATATCGATCTACTTTTAAAACTCAAACAAAAACATTGTTTTGATTATGCCCAGATTTGGAGGCAAGTCACCTTAAATTTACTCGGTAGATCCTCTCACCAATATTACTTGACTGGTATTGATTTTGATGAGACAGAAATGCTGCCGCATTTTCATAACACCCACAATCATCAGTCACTATTTGCCATCTATGTTGCCAAAACAGCTATCCTTTATACCTTTGACCAGTATGAAGAGGCTGCAAGCAATGCAGAAAAAGCCACCGAATATGTGGATGGAGCCTTTGGTCTACTGTTAGTTGTGGCACATAACTTTTACTACTCTTTGTGCTTACTTGCAAAGTATTCTAGCTGCGATAGTGAAACGCTACGGGATCGGCAAGAATGTTCGCTGAATCAAGTAGTTACCAACCAAAAACTGATGCACTACTGGGCTGGCTATGCTGCTGTTAATTTTCAACACAAGTATGACTTAGTTGAAGCAGAAACAGCGCGGGTAATGGGAGATAAGCTCAAGGCAATAGAATATTACGATCGCGCCATCTCCCTCGCCAAAGCCAACGGCTACATCCAAGAAGAAGCACTTAGCAATGAACTAGCAGCCAAATTCTACCTCGACTGGGGTAAAGAAAAAGTCGCCCAAGCATATATGCAAGAAGCATACTACTGCTACGCTCGTTGGGGTGCAAAAGCCAAAACCAATGACTTAGAAAAACGCTATCCCCAACTGCTTAAACTCATCCTAGAACAGCAACGAATTAACCTCAACCCCCTAGAAACTATTAGCTTTCGTGGCACTTCCTCATCTACTCGCACTTCTAGCACTGATAGCACCTGTATTTCTGATAGTCTGGATTTTACCTCTGTCCTGAAAGCCGCTCAAGCTATTTCCAGTTCTCTAGAATTAGATCAACTTATTGCTAGCCTCACCCGCATTATCCTAGAAAACTCTGGCGCGAAAAAATCTGCACTAATTCTTCCCCAAGGAGATACTTGGCAAGTTAAGGCAATTACCTTTATTAATCATGGATTAAATTCTCAGATTGAGATACAAACCATTCTTAATCCACAACCACTAGATACTTGTCAAGATATTCCCACAACAATTATCAATTATGTCAAAAATACTCAAAAAACAGTTGCGATCGATAACTTGAAAACAGATATTCCTGGTCTAATTGGGGAATATATGCATCTAACAAAACCTCAGAGTGTATTATGTACCCCGATTATTAATCAAGGGCATTTGGTAGGGATTCTTTACCTAGAAAATCAACTGACTCAAGGGGTATTTACTAGCGATCGCCTCAGCGTTATTAACTTACTTTCTTCCCAAGCAGCAATATCCTTAGAAAATGCCCAATTGTACACTAATTTACAGGACACCGAAGCCCGCTTTCACCGCCTTGCAGAAAATGTTCCGGGGATGATTTATCAATTCCAACTTTTACCAGATGATACCGCCAGGTTAAGCTATGTTAGCACTGGTTGTTATGAAATTTACGAAGTCTCATCAGAGCAGGCGGTAGCTGATGCTAGCAGCTTGATGTCTCTGACTCACCCTGAGGATATGGAGCGTTATCTAGAATCTATTACCATTTCTGCTCAAACCTTGGAGCCTTGGCTATATCAAGGACGAATTATTACCCTTTCCGGTCAGTTAAAATGGATTCAAGCTGCATCCCGTCCAATTAAACAAGCTGATGGCTCAATTATTTGGGATGGCTTGTTGTTAGATGTCACAGAACGCAAACAAGCCGAAGCCGCTGTAATTCAAAAATCCCAAGAATTGAAAAAAGCTTTAGAAGAATTACAACAAGTACAATTACAAATGGTTCAGAGTGAGAAAATGTCTGCATTGGGTAATTTAGTTGCTGGGGTAGCCCATGAAATGAATAATCCTTTGGGCTTTATTGCTGCTAGTCTCAAACAAGCTAAACCCACCCTTGCAGATATTGTTGAACACTTGAAACTATATCAAGCAAATCTCCCCAATCCCGACGATCAAATCAAAGAACATGCCGAAGAAATTGACTTGGATTATAGCTTAGAAGACTTACCCAAGATTATTGATTCAATGATGATGGCGTGCGATCGCCTCAAAAATATCAGCACAAGTCTCCGCACTTTTTCTCGTGCCGATCAAGATTACAAAGTACCGTTTAATATCCATGAAGGTATCGATAGTACAATTTTAATTCTCAAACATCGCCTGAAAGCTAATGAACAACGTCCAGCAATTGAGGTGATAACTGAGTATGGTAATTTACCTAAAATTAATTGTTTTTCTGGACAATTAAATCAGGCATTTATGAATATTCTGGCAAATGCTATTGAGGCGTTAGAAGAATCGAATATAGGGCGAAGTTTTGAGGAAATTAAGACCAATCCTAACCGAATTATAATTAAAACCTCTCTGGAAAACGGAGGGATAAAAATTGCGATCGCTGATAATGGTAATGGGATAAATGAAGAAGTGAAACAAAAGATTTTTGACCACTTATTTACTACGAAAGGTGTGGGTAAAGGCACGGGATTAGGATTAGCGATCGCTCGTCAGATTGTCGCAGAAAAACATGGAGGAGTGATTGAGGTAAATTCTAGACTAGGCGAAGGTACTGAATTTGTGATCCAGCTACCGCTGTAGCACATACATCCGTCTGCACATCCAGACTAACTTTCATGAAAATTTCAGCCTAAATACTTATCTGTGCTACTCCATGCTTACCCAATTTAGACAAACCCTTAAAAAACAGTGGTCTTTAAAGTCTGTCCATATCGTTAAGAATCGCCCTACCTCACTTACCCACAAAACACTAATTAATATGGCACTGCGAGTAATGAGGGTGGTACTCGTGTCTGCTGGGGTGAGCTATGTCCATGTCATATCCCGTTTAGAAGCCGAGACCCAAACCCAGCTAGAAAAGTACATCAGCGGGCGGGGAGAGCAAGAAAGCAATATCTTTCAACTCGCACAGGATAACCTCGCTTTGCTGCGAGATCGGCTTTTGCAGGAATTCAAGCAACCCACTAATATTGATTTTCAGGCTGAATTTGAGCGACAGTATTTTTCCTGGAACGATGGTACCCGACGCAATTTTCCCCAAAATCGACCGTTCCCAGACTGGTATTTTGTCACAGTCTATCCCAAATCACTGCTATTGGGGGCAGCATAGAATACGGCTCAATTTATCTTAATGTCCGGTGCAGTAGCGCTGCTGGTTGAAGTGTTGTTGCTCTTGTCGGTATTGCGCCAACAAATCGCTAAACCCCTCCAGCAATTAACCGCCGCTAGTAACCAACTTGTCAACGGTGACTTTGCGATCAATCTCGATACTACGCGACAGGATGAACTGAGAGGGCTTGCTAGTTCTTTCAATAGCATGGCAAGTCAGTTAAAGACTTCTTTCATCGAACTAGAACAGGTAAACAGTGCATTAGAAATAAGGGTTGAGGAGCGGACAACAACATTACAAAAGACACTTGAAGAACTACGTCGTACTCAAGCCCAGATGATCCAGAGTGAAAAAATGTCAGCCTTGGGGCAACTAGTGGCAGGCGTGGCACATGAGATCAATAATCCTGTCAACTTCATTCACGGCAACCTCACCCATATACAAAATTACGCCCAAGATTTGTTGGAATTTATTCAACTGTATCAGTATCACTATCCCAATCCAGTCGCTGAAATTCAAACTGAGGCTAAAGAATTGGATCTGGAATTTATTCGAGACGATCTACCCAAGATGCTGTCTTCGATGAAAATTAGCACTAATTGCATTCGCGAAATTGTGCTATCACTCCGCAATTTCTCTCGTTTAGATGAAGCTGAATTTAAAGCGGTTGATATTCATGAGGGCATTGATAGTACGTTATTAATTTTGCAACATCGTCTGAAAGATCAACCAAAGCGTCCAGCAATAGAAGTGGTAAAAAACTATGGTAACTTACCTTCAGCGATCTGCTATCCCGGCCAACTCAATCAGGTATTTATGAATATTCTGTCTAATGCGATTGATGCGTTAGAAGATGCAAATCAGCAACGCACGCCTACAGAAATTGCTTCACATCCCAACACAATTTGGATTCATACTCGCTTGGTATCTGAAAACCAAATCATGATTTCCATCAGAGATAATGGTCTTGGAGTTCCAGACACAAATCTAACAAAGTTATTTGACCCCTTTTTCACGACTAAAGATGTGGGTAAAGGATCTGGATTGGGTTTATCTATCAGCTATCAAATTGTGACTGAACTACATCAAGGTAAACTTGATTGTAATTCCACACTAGGAAAGGGAGCAGAATTTGTTGTAACTCTACCGATAGAAGGTGACAACTCCACACACCTTCCTGTGGCGTACAGGGTTAGCTCTTTAAAAAATTTAGAAGCATTGTGATTAGTCTGAGTAGTCCCTGAAAGCAAGGATTACTACATTTGCAAGAATCTAAAAAAATTAAACAGGTAAATCAGCAGCACTCTGGATATTTTGTAATATTAAATCAGGACTACTACGTTTAATCAAGCCAGTTAGTACTTTACCAGGGCCAATTTCCATTACTCGCTCGATACCGTTAGCTGGTAATTGCAGACAAATTTCTCGCCATCTTACAGAACCAGTCATTTGTTTGTTCAGGCGTTCCTTTAAAATCTCAGCATCAATAGACGGAATTGGTTCGACATTAGACAACACTGGTACAATAGCTGGCTGAAATTCCACAGATTCTAGAATATCTTGGAATTCCGCAGCCGCTGGTGCTATTAAATGTGAGTGAAATGCTCCAGAAACTTTTAGGGGAATAGCACGCTTTGCTTTAACTTGAGTCATTACCGTTTGTACAGCCTCAGTCGTACCTGAAATTACCACCTGAGCCGAACTATTGTCATTTGCTAGCACCACATCAGGTGTTTGGGCAATGACTTTTTCTAACTGTTCGCGGTCAAAGTTCATCAAAGCTGCCATCATCCCACCGACGGCACTATCCATGAGTTCTGCACGGCGCTTTACTAGATATAAACCAGCCGACCACTCAAAGACACCCGCTACATAAAGGGCAGAATATTCTCCCAAACTGTGTCCAGCAACTAAATCTGGCTGGTGTCCACGTTCTCGGAGAAGATCAGCAAGAATGCTTTCTACCACATAAAGAATTGGCTGGGTGTATAGCGTCTGTGATAACTTTTCTTCTTCGTTTTGACAAATTTCAGTCACAGACCAGCCCAAAATTTCTTCGGCTTGGGCAAGTTTATCTTTAGCGGACGGTATATCTAATAAGTCCATTCCCATTCCCAGCGCTTGGGAACCTTGTCCGGGAAACACCCATGCAGTTTTTGTCATTGGTCATTAGTCAGTGGTCATTGGTCATTAGTCATTGGTCATTAGTCATTGGTCACTTGTACTGAGCGTACCCCTGCGGGGAAGCAAGCTACGCGTAGCGTCTCGTAGAGAAGCCGTAAAGCCTGCGGCATAGCTACGCTTAGGGCGCAGCCTCTCCAAGAGTTGTATTGGTCATTAACAAAGGACAAATGACTAATGGCAAAGGACAAAATATTCATCTTCCCCATTGAAAAATTGCTGCGCCCCAGGTAAGACCGGCACCAAAGCCGGATGCAGCAACGATGTCATTGGGTTTAATCTTGCCTTGCCGTACTGCTTCATCTAAAGCTAGAGGAATGGAAGCAGCAGAGGTATTGCCGTACTGGGCAAGATTACTGATAACTTTATGCTCTGGGACATTCAGGCGTTGGGCAACGGCATCAATAATCCGCTGATTGGCTTGATGCAACAGCAGCCAATCTATTTGGTCAACGTTGAGGTTTGCTTGAAACAAGGCTTTGTCAATAATTTCTGGCACTTTTTGGACAGCAAAGCGGTAGACTTCTTTGCCGTTCATAGTAATAGGTTGATAAGTGCCTTTAGTGATATTTACACCGGGGAGTAGTTCTTGGGAAGCGCCTGTATATGCAAGATTGAGGTGATGGTTTTGAGTGCCATCACTTTTAAGGGCAAATCCCAATAAGCGATCGCTTTTGTTGGCCTGCAATACTACTGCCCCTGCACCATCACCGAACAGTACACAAGTGCGCCGATCTTGCCAATCTACCCAGCGAGAGAGGATATCTGCCCCTATCAACAGTACATTTTTATAGACACCAGTCCTAATGTATTGGGCTGCTGTAACCAGTCCAAACACAAAGCCGGAGCAGGCAGCGGTCAAGTCAAAGGCTACTGCGTTGCAGGCTCCCAATTGAGCCTGTACTTGACAAGCACTACCAAACAAATCATCAGGGGTGGAAGTCGCCAGTAGAATCAGGTCTAGGTCTTCTGGTTTAATTCCCGAAGCTGCGATCGCCTGACTGCTAGCGGCAGTAGCGAGTACACTCAAGGACTCAGATGGCAGCGCTAATCGTCGTTGGCGAATTCCCGTCCTTGTGGCAATCCATTCGTCTGATGTTTCAACCAGTTCAGTCAATGTCTGGTTGTGTAGGGAAGTTGCTGGTACTGCCGAGCCGCTTCCTGTAATTGCTATGCCTAAATTTTGCACACCTAATCTCCCCAGCTATCAGCTTTTTGTCTTTTGTCCCTTGTCTTTTGTCCTTTGTCTTTCGTCCTAGCAAATGACAAATGACAAATGGCTTATGACTCAATAACTGAATCGCTAACCGCTCTCGCGCTCTAAGATATATTGGGACTGAATTCGTTGTAGCACCTGGTTGTCAACAGCTTCTTTTGCCATCCGAATTGCATTAAAAATTGAAGGAGCTTGTGAGCTACCGTGACCGATAAAACAGACTCCTGCCACGCCTAATAGCAAAGCACCACCGTGTTCTGCGTGATCCATCCGCTGCTTAATCCGCTTTAGGTTTGGTTTTAAGAGTGCTGAACCGATTTGACCGTGCAATCCTTGGGGTAATTCTTCCCGCAGAATTTGCAGAATTACTTCTCCGACTGCTTCGGCAAATTTTAATAATACATTGCCTACAAAGCCGTCACAAACAATCACATCAAAGCGACCGGAAAGCACATCACGCCCTTCGGCATTGCCAATAAAATTAATTTGGGAATTTTCGCGTAGCAGTTGATGGGCACGAACGGCTGCGTCATTGCCCTTAGAGTCTTCTTCACCGATATTCAGCAAACCCACCTTAGGTTCAGTTGTACCCAAAACATATTGACTGTAAGCCGATCCCATGACGGCAAACTGCTCTAAAAATTTAGGACGGCAATCTACATTTGCGCCAACATCAAGTACTAACACTGGCTTACCAGCAATAATCGTGGGAAAAACAGTCCCTATGGCTGGGCGGTCAATTCCCGGCAATCGTCCTAAGCGGAGCAAAGCTGATGCCATAGCTGCCCCAGAGTGACCAGCAGAAAATACGGCATCTGCCTTTTGCTGCTTGACTAAATCCATCGCCACATTGATGGAAGCCTTACGTTTGCGTCTAACTGCATGTAAAGGCTCCTCATCCATAGCGATCGCTTCCTCAGCAGGAACGATCTCCACCTGCCCTAAATTCGTTTTTGGCGGCAAGGCAGCTTCTATTTGTTGGGGATCACCAACCAGTAATACATCTACACCCAATTCTTCCCGTGCTCGCAGTGCGCCAGCAACGATTTCACCGGGTGCGTGATCCCCTCCCATTGCGTCAATTGCGATCCGTACGCGAGTCGATCCCATTGCTCAGAGCTTTTAGAAACCTTACAAATTTTACCAGATGGCTTTGCCGAAAAAGCTTAACTTTCTGACTGCCAAATTACTTCTGTTACTATTGCAACAATTTTTGCTGGCAAGCTCAAGATAGCACGAATTTGGACATGGGGCATTGGGCAGAAGAGGCAGAGGGAAGGGTGCAGAGGAGAGGAACTTTCCCCCTGCACCCTGCACCCTGCCCCCCTGCTCCTTCTACTCCCTACTCCGCAGTCCCCAGTACCCAATTAACTAGCGTCCGAACGCCGTAGCCAGTTGCCCCTGCGCCGTTGTAGCCATTTTCTTTATCTGTCCACACGGGGCCGGCAATATCTAAGTGCGCCCAAGGGGTTTCTTTGACGAATTGTTTGAGGAAAAGAGCAGCGGTAATAGCACCACCTGGACGCGGGCCTGTATTCTTCATGTCCGCGATACCAGACTTTAGTCCTTCAAAATATTTTTCTTCCATTGGCATCCGCCAAATCTTTTCTCCCGAAGTTTCAGCAGCTTTCTCGATTTGGGAAGCTACAGCATCATCGGGAGTGTACAAACCAGCAATATCCTCACCCAAGGCAACGACGTTGGCACCAGTCAGGGTGGCTAAATCCACGATCGCATCTAATCCCAGTTTGTCGGCATACACCAAGGCATCTGCTAGGGTCAAACGCCCTTCAGCGTCCGTGTTGTTCACTTCGATTGTTTTGCCATTTGATGCTGTGAGAACGTCTCCAGGGTGCATAGCATGACCGCTAATCATGTTCTCAGTAGCCGCTGAGATAAAGTGAACTTCCGAATCTGGCTTAATTTGAGCAATTGCTTTTGCCGCACCCAAGGTAGCTGCTGCACCGCCCATATCAATTTTCATGGTTTCGATACCGCTACCAGCACCTTTAATATTGAGTCCGCCGGAGTCGAAGGTTAATCCTTTGCCAATAATTGCCAGTTTCTTTTTGGGTGTACCTGCTGGTTTGTAAGTCAGGTGAATGAATTTAGGTGGCAAGTCAGAAGCTTGGGCTACTCCCAAAAAAGCACCCATCCCCAACTTTTCACAGTCTTCTCGTTCCAGAATTTCTACTTGTAAACCGTGCTCGTTTGCGATCGCTTGAGCAGTTTCTGCCAAAGTAATTGGTGTTACTGCGTTAGCTGGTGCTGCTACTAACTGCCGTGCCAAAATTACCCCGGAAACGATTTGATTGGCGCGGGTGATGGCTGCTTCTTGTCCACCAAATCCTAGTAAATCTACGGTTTCTATTTGTGAACCTTTATCTTCTGGTTCTGATTTAAAGCGAATATCTTGATACAGTGCTAATTCAACACCTTCTGCGATCGCTTGGGCACTAGCGGCTGGATCGTTATTCCACAATGGAAAACTAAATCCCAGAATTTTGCTTTTTTGCTTTTTTCCTACTCTGGCTACAGCAGCCGCAGCGCGGCGCAGAGTGTCGAGTTTTAGTGCATCTGGTTTACCCAAACCTACCAAAATCAATTTCCGCACTGGGCTACCAGCATTCACACGGGTAAAAATTGTACTGTTAGCTTTACCTTTAAATTCTTCTTCAGCAATCAGTTCTTTTAAAACCCCGGAAAATTTTTGATCTAAAGTTGCCAATTCTCCGGTTAACTCTACTGCATCTTCAAATAATCCAATTGCCAAACTGTCGCCTGCCCACTCTAGCAAAGACTTATCACTAGGTTGAATTGTCATTTTGGGATTTTGTGTAAATATTCCTTCCTGTACCAGTATTGCTCAAAATTCTTGTTTCATGGTCAGGGGAGTGGGGGTTGGGTAAGAAGCAAGGGGGCAGGGGGCAGGGGAGAAATTTTGAAAGTTGCTAAATCATTCCACAAATATGCAATGCCAAAAAACTATCTCTTTCCCCTCTGCTCTCTGCTTCCTGCCCCTCTGCCTCTTCCCCATGTCCAATTCCCTATGCCCCAATTCCATTTCTATCAATGTCAAATTTGCTGGCGATCGCCTCTATTATTTCTTGCTCAATTGGTGTAGTCTGCTTGTCAAGCTGGGCAATTTTGTAACATTGAGCTAACAAGGGTATGGCAAAATCACGATTCAGCTGATTGAGCAGTACATCTAAAGGCTTAGGTGATTTGATATTTTGAGCAATAGCATCCAATGAATTAGGACTGAGGTTTACAGCTTTTAATTCTGGCAAAATTTCTTCCCAAGTCTTTTCTGGATGACTGGCCAGGATCATGTGAACTAAGATTTGATCCATAAGAGTTTGTTGAGCGATCGCACTTTCTAAGTACTGTTCACTTTCGGCTTTTAATGTTGCCAATGTCTGTGGTGATGCCAGGGAAGTTGATTCATCTAGCTTGGCTTCGTAAAATCGACAAGCAGCATACCCCAATGAATAGATCATCGTCGCATTTGAACTAGCTCCAATCACTGCACCCGCCAAGGGCACATTTCGCAACAAGCCTAATCCCGCAGCTTTCAAAAGACGCCCTCCACCCAAGGCCAAACCAAAAATTGCCAAAACTTCACCTTTCCGGGCAGGATCTTTTAAATCTAGTCCATAGTCGGATGCAATCTCATAAATCATTTCTGACTGCAATTTTGTTGTCGCTGTTAAATCAATTGCCAACAATGCCACCGCTACTCCTGGCAAAATACTAGTGGCTAGTCCAACTGTGCCTGCTTTAGTTGCTTTTTCCACCATGATTCGGTGAGCAATCTGGCTGGGTGATTCATTGGGATACTTTTGCTTGAGCTTCTTTACCGCCGCTTCTGCTTTTTCTAAATCAACAATATCAGTATTACCAATTAGCCAATTGAGATTTAACACTCCAGACAGTCTTCTAATCAGCCAATTTTCACTGAGGCGATTCACAATCTGACCGCTGCTTTGAGTTGTTTGCTCAATTAATTTGTGTGTCTGTTTCGTTGTGGCTTCTCCCACCCCCACTGCTGTGTCTAAAACTGCTTTAACAAAAGACTCTAATATAGACGGTTTATTTTCTACTGATGATTGAGCCTGGATTCTTACTTCTGAAGTTTCTCTGGGTGAATTAATTGATTTATTCACCTCTATCTTTTGGGGTTTGTCTGCCATTGTTTGACACCATCTTCTAAAGCCTCTCTCTTTAAACTTGTAACAAAGTCTGAGCGGCTCTACATCTCTCTATAAACGTAAATATCAGTTTCAAATTAACTATTTTCTTGTCCTGACTCCAGTTAGTTTTAATTTCATTTTTTGACAGGCAATTAATCTTTCCGATTGTTCATTGTCTGCCTTCAGAAGTAAATTCACCAATCAAAAGGAGTAGTATAGGCGATCGCTCCTCACTCTATCCTCTTACCTCTAGCCCCGTACCGATATCAGCTTTACTTTCTAAAAAGTCGTTATCCTTAAGAATTTCATAGAGATTAATATCTTCCTCTAGCAAACAAGCGTGTCCGCAATTGGGCAACACCACAATCTTGGTATTTGATAAGATGTTCGCTATCCGCTTCACTTCAGTTACAGAAGGCAAAAGGCGATCGCTACCACCAGCAATCAACAAAACCGGTTGAGTCAAACGACTTAACTGTTCCTCATCAACTTCAAACTCTCGCAGTAAAGACAACCGCCAAAGAACTGTTTCTGGCGGTACAGAACGCATAGTTTTTAACAGTTCATGGCGATCGCTCCGGGAAATGCGTGGCAAAGATGCTAGAAACGGCAACAACCCCAGTGCACCAACATCATACAACTCTGATGGTACTAAGTAAGTAAGTTGGGATGCCCAAGTCAACCAAGGGCGAAGACGAAAGGCAGAAGCTGGGTTAATTAGGATAATTCGCTTAAATAAATGGGGTGCTTGGATCGCTACTTCCATTGCCAAGCAAGCACCAAATGACTCACCACACAGGTAAACTGGCCTCTGAGAGCTTTTTTCTAATTCAGCGTGGATCAAGTCCAATACACTCTTAGTTAGCACATCCCAAGTGTTCAGGTCTTTCCGTGGGAGCGCCAAACAACGGACATCAAAGCCAGCTTCTAATCCAGCGGTTTGCGATCGCAATAGTTGACCTGTTCCATCCATTCCTGGCAAATATACCAACAGCGGATACTCTGGCTGTACTCGTTTAGGAGTCAGGAAACAAGGGTTTAGCTCAACTTCTGGGATAGTCATTAGTCAGTAGTCAATGGTATAAAACGGTAGAAAACTTTTGTAATGCTGATTGTTATTTATAAAAGCTTCGGTACTTTTGATTCTAATAGCAACCTTGACGCAGTAAATTGCTAATTTCGCCGTGACAGTGTTCTGTTAGTTCAGCCACAACAGTTCTGGCTTGTTTGCCGTGATATTTTTTTTGATGTTGGGGCGTAATCCAATAAGGGTGACCGATTAACACAGCAACCCGTCGATAAATTACTAAAGGATGCCAACCACCTTGGTTAAATAAGGGTTCTGAAGGGTCAAACAGACTCAAAAGCCTTAAAGGGAAGCCAGAAGTGTTTACCTCTTCCAAAGAGGCGATCGCGATCGGCAAAATAGCTAAATCCTGGACATCGGCTCGCAATGCCAAATGAGCAAATCCCCGCTGAAACTCACCCAGATGATTTGGCTGGGTAAATTTCACCATTGGTTCAGTCCCTTCGGGAAATACTCCTACCATCTGCTTGGACTGTAATAGCACCTGCGACTGTGAAAAAAAGCTTTGCTGGCGGTTTTGAGTTTCCTCCAAGGGAAAACACCCCAATTGTCCGGTGACAATCTCCCGCATGACTGGGACTTGTCCCATGTAGTGATGGCAAGCAAAGCGAATCGGACTGGATAACGCTGCCATTAAAATCAGTGCATCCATAAAGCTGCGGTGATTGCTGACTACCAACACGCTGGCATCCTGGGGAATGCGGTCTTCGTAATAGCGAAACATTTGCGTTGAGAGTGCCGCCACCAAAGCGCGAGAAATCTCTAGGGGGCTATTTCGACTCATACCTAATCAATATATTTTTCTGGTAAATATGGCGGTTTATCTTAACTTAATTTTTACATTTCTTTACTATTGCCATGACCGTCTTAAGATAGAAATATCTAATCTCCAAAAGTAGCCAGATTTTTTTCCTTCTCGATTATGTATTCCCGATCACAATAATATCTAATAGAAACTATTCAAAAAAATTATGATTAGTTAATTTTGATCTTTTAGGCAAAAATAAGCTGAATTGATGCATATTACAAAACAATTCTTGACCGGATAAATTTGCTACTATGAAGATGTTATTGGAAAAAATAGGAAGAATATTGTATAATTACGTGGTTTTGCCACTGAAAGCAAAGATGTAAAACGTTTTAATAAGTTAATTTTTATTTTGCATGAATCTAGTGAATAAAAAAGAATTGACATTTGCGCTAACAACACCCCTATATTATGTAAACGATGTCCCCCATATAGGCAGTGCTTATACGACGATCGCAGCAGATGTAGTAGCACGATTTCAGAGGCTGCTGGGACATCAGGTATTGCTGATTACAGGTACAGATGAACATGGGCAAAAAATTCAGCGATCGGCAGAAAGCTTAGGGAAAGCACCACAAGATTTTTGTGATGAAATTGTCCCTAGCTTCGTTAGTTTATGGAAGTTACTAGACATTCAACATGATCGCTTTAGTCGGACTACAGCACCTCGTCATGAAGCGATCGTCAAAGAATTCTTTGAGCGAGTCTGGGAATCTGGTGATATCTACCAGGGACAACAACAAGGCTGGTATTGCGTATCCTGCGAAGAATTCAAAGAAGAACGGGATCTGTTAGAAGGACACCGTTGCCCGATTCACACTAACAAAGAAGTGGAGTGGCGAGACGAACAAAACTATTTTTTCCGCTTATCCAAATATCAAACTAAGCTGACAGAATTTTATCAATCTAGACCGGATTTTATTCAACCAGAAAGTCGGCGAAACGAAGTCCTTAGCTTTGTCAATCAGGGGCTGCAAGACTTTTCCATTTCACGGGTGAATCTAGATTGGGGTTTTCCCGTACCAGTTGATCCCAAACACACCCTTTACGTCTGGTTTGATGCGCTGCTAGGTTATGTCACGGCATTATTAGAACCAGATGCAGAACCGACTTTAGCAAATGCTTTAGAAACATGGTGGCCGATTAACTTGCACTTAATTGGTAAAGATATTCTGCGCTTCCATGCAGTTTATTGGCCAGCAATGCTGTTGTCGGCTGGCTTACCCTTGCCAGAAAGAGTATTTGGACATGGCTTTTTGACCAAAGATGGGCAGAAGATGGGCAAAAGTCTGGGTAATACCCTTGATCCTATAGCGTTAGTTCAGCGCTATGGTAGTGATGCCGTTCGTTATTACTTCCTTAAGGAAATCGAATTTGGCAAGGATGGAGATTTTAATGAAGTTAGGTTCATTAATGTTCTGAATGCAGATTTGGCAAATGATTTAGGTAATTTGCTCAATCGCACCTTGAACATGGTGAAAAAATACTGCGCTGAGAATAATGTCCCATCAATCGGCAATGAAGCGATTCCTGACGAAAATCCTTTGAAAACAATTGGTTTACGTCTTGGAGAGCAGGTGAAACAAGCATACCAGGAGCTAGCTTTTAATCAAGCTTGCGGGGCTATCCTTTCACTGGTGCAAGCCAGTAATAAGTTTATTGATGAACAAGCTCCTTGGTCATTATATAAACAGGGACAGCAGGAGTCGGTGGAAAAAGTTCTCTACGCAGTTCTAGAATCAGTTAGACTAGCAGCTTATCTGCTATCCCCAATTATTCCGAACATTAGTAGCGATATTTATCAGCAGCTAGGCTTCGGAATAAACTTTAACGAGCAAATACAAAGTTCAATTACCGCTCCTTTTGCCACCCATGCAACATGGGGGATATTATCCAGTAAACAACAGTTGGGTACACCCCAACCCATTTTTAAGCGAATAGAACCCCCGAAAAACGATTAGTCCTTATCAAACTCTGATTTTGTTCAATTTCTTATTTTCTCAAAAAATTTATCGGGGCTGAACTTAATATTAGCCCCAGAACATTATCATAAGCCGCTGTGACTAGCATCTAAAAGTTGGTAATTTGTATCAAAAATAACAGGGATAAAAATTGAGGTATCACAATGATGTTGAATAATTTGGAAAACGATTCAATCTTTACGCCAGAACAAGTTTTGGAGAATCGGGGTCGGGTCGCCATATTTATTGATGGCTCAAATCTATTTTACGCTGCACTGCAATTAGGGATCGAAATCGATTACACGAAGCTATTGTGTCGATTAACTGGAGGTTCTAGACTACTGCGGTCTTTTTTCTATACTGGGGTAGATCGGACAAACGAGAAGCAACAGGGGTTTCTGCTGTGGATGCGTCGCAATGGCTATCGAGTCATTGCTAAGGATTTAGTCCAGCTACCAGATGGCTCTAAAAAAGCTAACCTGGATGTAGAAATAGCAGTCGATATGATGGCGCTAGTAGATTCTTATGATACCGCAGTTTTAGTCAGCGGTGATGGGGATTTAGCTTACGCAGTCAATTCAGTGAGCTATCGTGGTGTGCGGGTAGAAGTAGTGAGCTTGCGTTCAATGACCAGCGACAGCTTAATTAATGTAAGCGATCGCTACATTGATTTAGAAGCTATCAAAGAAGATATTCAAAAAACCCCTCGCCAAAGCTATCCATACCGGCCGTTAACTGGTATCGGTTTTTTGGAAGACCCCAGAACTAGTGATGGACACCTAGAAATCCAAGAATAATGGCGCATCAATTTCATCAAAAGGGGAGACGGGGAAAGAAAAAAATTCAAAATTTCTCCTCCACTCCCTCTTTTCTTATTTTACCTTTGACCTTTTTCTTGGTATTTGGTTTAGTTGGCTGCGGGGGGAAATCTCCTCCAGCTTCCCAACAAAATACTGCGGCTTCATCTGGCGATCGAGATAGTAATTTGACTTTCTTTGATGTCACTCTAGAACAAGCAGATGAAGTGGGACGACCGATTTGGAAAGTCAGGGCTAAAACCGCAAAATACACCAAAGAAAAACAAATTGGCCAGGCTGAAAATCCTTATGGTGAACTATACCAAGATGGGAAAGTGGTTTACCAAATCAAGGCAGATGTTGCAGACATTGAACAAGATGGAAAGCAGTTGTTTCTTAAAGGTAAGATATTTGCCACAGATCCTAGTAATGGGATTGTATTGCAAGGTAATGAATTAGAATGGCGTCCCAAAGAGGATTTGTTGATTGTCCGTAACCAAATTAATGGTACTCATAAAAAACTACAAGCAGTGGCGCAGGAAGCGCGAGTTAAAACCCGCGAACAGCGCATGGAATTTTCTGGAGGGGTAGTAGCAAATTCTACCGATCCTCAGATGCAAGTAAGAACTGAGCATTTAATCTGGAATATTAAAGAAGAAAAACTAATTGGCGATCGCCCAATACAAATTGACCGCTACAAAAATAATAAAATTAGCGATCGCGGCAAGGGAAATTCTGCCGAAGTCAACTTAAAAACAAAAATTGCCACTGTCCAGCAAAATGCCCAACTAGAATTACTAGACCCACCACTGCAAATAGCTAGTAACTCTATGACCTGGAACATGAATGCAGAAACTGTCACCACAAACTCCCCTACGCGAATGTTCCAGCGTGCCGAAAATGTTACAGTGACAGCTAATCAAGGTGAAATGAAAATACCGCAAAAAACCGTTTATTTAACAGGTAATGTCAACGCTGTTGGTCAGCGTCGCCAGTCTCTAAGATCCAATACACTAACTTGGTATCTAGACAATAAGTTAGTTGAAGCTCAAGGAAATGTAGTTTATCGGCAAGTTGACCCACCGTTAAATTTTGCAGGTGAGACAGCCGTTGGTAATCTGCAAACAGAAAATATTGTTGTCAAAGGTGGCAATTCTAGCGGTAGGGTAGTAACGGAGATTATTCCCCAAGAAAAAGCCAATCGTCAGTAATGGAGTTGGGGAATGGGGGAAATGAGGGAGTCTTTGAACTCAGTCAACAAGTGTCTGAGTTAAATGAACAATTCTGGGAGAGATGACCAGACTCCAACTCTGTTCATCTTCCTCATCCTGCTACTCTCCACTCCCCACTTATAAATTTTGGTCGAGTACTAGGCTAGGATCTTAGTACTACAAGTCCTTTGATAACCCATGAATGGATCAAACCGATTAGGTAAGGAATCCTTGTCAACATCCCAGCAAGCAGAACATTCCCACCATCACTATACAGACCACGAACATACAGATCATAGTCATGGGACTGAAGAGTCAGCTCATCCTCACGTCCATAGTGAAGAGTCTTTACGGCGAATTGTCAATCGATTATCCCGTATAGAAGGACATGTTCGTGGCATTAAGGCAATGGTGCAGCAAAGTACCCCTTGTCCTGATGTTCTACTACAAATTGCCGCAGTGCGCGGCGCATTGGATCGGGTAGCACGAATTATTTTGGATGAACATTTAACTGAGTGTATTGGTAGAGCCGCACAAGAAGGTAATATTGACGTTGAAATTAAACAGTTAAAAGCTGCTTTAGACCGATTTTTACCTTAAAAATTAGAAAAATAATCTAAAATTCATTCGCCAAATTGGCGATGCACTAACACTGATAGATCAAATTTCAATAGTGCATCGTGATATTCACCACGGCAACATCATGTTACAAACTAACTGGTAGCCAACCTATTTCAATAAACTTTCCTTCCTTTTTCCTCGTTCTCTCCTAGAAGTAGCTACCGTGTACATACATCTCTGTACAAAATCAAAATCGTTGTAGATATCCTTAAATCCCCCGATAAATTGAGGGACTCTGACTCAGGTTCCCCTTTTTTAAAATGAGTTAGGCAGGATCTAAACGCTGTGGGACAACACCTATAAGGCTTGTATCTATACCGTAAGCTAGAAGTCGGGAGCGAGAAAAAAAGCTTATTCCATATGATAATGCGCTGTGCAGCAACAATGGTTTTTAGCGAGACTATGATTATAGAAAATTATCAATTTTACTATTCTTTAATTGGCAACCCAGACAAACCACCAATTCTTTTTCTGCATGGTTTTATGGGTAACATAGATGAATTTGATAAAGCTATAAAATTACTATCTGAGGAATTTTATTATTTAACACTTGACCTTCCCGGACATGGCAACACTAAAGTTTCGGGTGGGGATGATTGCTATACAATGACAAATACTGCCTATGCCTTAATCAAGTTACTCGATGAGTTAAAAATTGCTAAATGCTTTTTAGTTGGTTATTCAATGGGTGGAAGATTAGCTTTATACCTCGCACTGCATTTCCCGCAACGTTTCTTAAAAGTTGTATTGGAATCAGCTTCCCCAGGTTTGCCAACAGAAACAGAACGATTAGAACGGATTAAATCTGATACGCAAATAGGTAGAAAGCTAATCAGAAGTATTGCCAGAAGTGATTTTGCCACGTTTCTATCAAATTGGTATAATCAGACGATTTTTGGTAATCTAAAAAATCATCCAGAATATGAACACATGGTAGGAAGCCGATTGCAAAATATTCCACAGGAATTAGATAAATCACTGCGCTTTATGGGTACTGGATGCCAACCTTCTTTATGGGAAAAGCTACAAGATAATACAATTCCCATGCTCTTACTAGCTGGTGAATACGATCAAAAATTTAGATATATTAATACAGAAATGGCTAAAATATCTGAATTTGCCCAGATAAAAATAATTAGTAATGCTGGACATAATATCCACTTTGAAAATACCTTGGCATTTGTAGAAAGTATCAAAGATTTTTTGTCCGCAGCAAGTTAAAAATTAAGATAACCTCACTGCTTTTTTACTGCCTTACTAGAAGGAGTTGGGGATGGTGTCAAATTTGGGGTTGTTGGTTGTTTAGCTGCGGTTAATTCCTCTTGCAACATTTTTTGATAAACCTTAGGCAAAGAGTTACTAACAGAATTAGTTTCTATGCCATATCCCAGACTTGTCCAGGTGGGAGAGAGTCGCCGCAAAACATCATTTAACTTTCCCTGACGCAACAGTTGAGAAATATCAGTTCCCCAAACTTTAGAATCATTTAACCAACGGTAAACTACTATATCTTGATATTCTGCTTCAAAACTATAAGAAGTCCAAAACATCATCTGCATTGGATTTGGGTGATAACGGGGCGCTAAACGATACCAAGTAATGTTGATAATTTGATATCTGCCAGCAGCAGTGGAACAATTACCTGTGTTGGGACCTGTGACAATTGTGACGCATATCTCAGGATGCCGGCTAAGGTCGTTGACTTGCTGTCCACCGTATAACAGCGAATAGGGACGGTTTCCACTGGCCTCACTCGCCGAGATGGTTCGCATTAAAGCGCGGATATAGGGGTCGCCCTGTTTCATGACTAAAGGCGGCTGTTTATCTTCAAAGATGGGATCGGAAGGCGATCGCAAGTCTCCAATATACCATTGCAACAAATACACAAAGCCGAGAAGCGCGGCTATTGGCCCAATAAGTTTTTCAACACCTTTGAATTCAAAACCTTTCAGAATCCGACTCCTTCAAATTCGCTCTTTTTGCTAACAAAAATCATCGACGAACTTATTCCAGTAAAGTTCACACCTGATTGTTAGTTATTATTCCCCATTTACTCATTCTTTTAGGAATTAGGAAAAAAGAACCCTATTTTTTTAAACCACAGAGAGAAGTATTTTGTATTGCTTTTTGTGAATATGAAGAGAATAAGAGAGCGATCGCTAGTCTATCGTGAATGAGTGTAGGGTTTAGCATTGCTAAACCCTTTTGAGCGTGGGATGGAGCGATCGCTCAATTTAGATGAAGCAAGCTACTTGACAAAGTGCTTAGGCGTAGCCAGCCGTAGTCATCGCTTTTGCATATATATAAAGATGTGAGCCGATCATTTTGGAAGATAGAATCCTCTGGGATATCAGCACTGTTGAAATAGCTCCTGAAAGCTTTTTGAAGCTGCTTCAGGTTTGGCAACAATTTCGACAATTTTATTGCGTGCATCTGGTTCAAACAGCGCCTCAACAGCAACTTGAGCGACTTTCTGCCTGGGGATGCTACCGTCAAACAATGTATCAGCGCTCTGCATCACGATCGCATCTGAGTTATCTTCATTCTTCAATCCACCAGGTCGCACAATCGTATAAGTAAGACCACTTTTCTGGATATACTCTTCAGCTTGCTTTTTCCACACCAAAATTAGCCAAAACAAGTTCAGCGGATGGAATAACTGGGAAGTACACAAAGAAGAAACTAAGACAAGATGCTCAATCCCCTTTGCCTTGGCAGCTTCTACTAAATTTTTAGTCCCTTCAAAATCTACTTTATAGGGACCAGTGGGGTCAAAACTAGGTTTTGCACCAGTCGCAACCAACAAAACTGTGCTATCTCCCAACGCAGCATTCAAACTTTCTGGTTGTAACACATCGCCTACCACTAATTCGGCTTCAGGAGACAGAATACCCCTAGCTTTCTCTGTATCCCGCACCAAGGCTCGGACGGGAATATTCCGCGCTATCAACTCTTGCACAATCCGGCGACCTGTTTCACCCGTTGCCCCTGCTACAAATGCTTTCATGAAAAATGCTATCCTGGGAAACTATTGTGTGCTTGTTCAGTTCTTTATTTTAGTAATTCTATGGAGTTGATGGCAGATTAATGAGGTTTCGGTCAAAATGGGATCTTAGTGCGAAATAACCCAGGTAGGTGGGGAATCATTAATATAGACGAACGCCATAGTATACAGTAATGCATTTATGCTTTCAAGAAAAAGCGAATATAAATCCTGGGAAATAACAGAAGCAGTTTTACCTGTAGCGTCCAGCCAAGAAGAAGCCGAGGACACATTAACAGAAGCAAATGTAGCGACGCTCACAAAATTTTACGGTCGTTATCAAGACTGTATGGAAATGGCTGCCCCAGTAGAGAAGGTTGCTGAGTATCTCAATTCTCACGCCTCATGGTTTTCGCGCTGCGCTGAACCCATGAAGGTACAATCACTTGGGGAAAATGGCTATGCTTTAACAATTGGTCGTTTTGGTTCTTTTGGTTATGAAGTAGAACCGAAAGTTGGTTTGGAATTGTTGCCCCCAGAGGAAGGTATTTACCGCATCCGTACAATCCCCATTCCTGACTATCAGCCGCCTGGTTATGACGTAGACTATCACGCAGCCCTCAAGTTAATAGAAACTGATGTTTCCTCTAGTATTGATGAGGTTACAAGAGTTGAATGGGAATTGGATTTGATAGTTTATCTTCACTTTCCCAGGTTTATTCAGCGATTACCCAAGTCTATAGTTCAATCTACAGGCGATCGCTTACTTAACCAAATCGTCCGCCAAGTCTCCCGCCGCTTAACTCGCAAAGTTCAGGAAGATTTTCATAAATCTTTGGAAATACCCTTTAGTGCCAATTCCAAGCAAAAGCGGTGAACGAAAGAGTTAAGAAAAATGTGACTAATGGATAGCCACAAGTGGAAAGGGGCAGACTTGAATTGAAGTTCAAGGCAGGGAGAGGTTCGTCTAACTCACTTTTGATTAGGTAGTCAACAAGACTAATCACGAGCTTGTCGCGTCACCAAACCACCAACAAACGCCCCTAAGATTGTGCCTGTCCATAGTCCTGTGGTGCTACCTTGCCATATTGCTCCTGGTGTCATCCAAGCGTTGCACATCTCCTTTAAACCCCAAGGTTGGTTTTGGCACTTTTGGCTATGCAGCATTATCGTGATTTGCCCGCTGGTGTAAGCACCAAAAAAACCTGATGACAGCGCCAAAAAAGTGCAAATTAAAATTCTGTTTTTAGTCATTAGTCATTAGTCATTAGTCATTAGTCATTAGTCATTAGTCATTAGTCAGGAGAGAAGAACTTTCTGTTTGCTCCAATGCCCCATTCCCAATGCCCCATTCCCAATCAACCTGTATTTCTCATCCCGGCTGCAATACCGTTAATAGTTAACAGTGCCCCTCGCAGTAACTCGCCTTTGCTGTAACGAGAGTGGATAACTCCAGAAGTAGCGGTAGTATTTAGGGACTGCCGTAGGCGCTTGAGTAGTGAAACTTGGATAAATCCTAAGGGTACAATTGTGCCATTGCGTAACTGCACAGATCGTTGCAATACAGGATCGCCATCTAACAGTCGATTGTGATCGGTGATTTTTAACACTAAATCTCTTGTGAGATAGAACTCGCTGGCAATTTGGTCAAAAACCTTAGCAAAACGAAGTTGATCTTCTGGTTTTGATAATTCCTGGACGTAGTGCTGTGCCATTTGCATGTCTACTTTTGCTAAGGTCATCTCGGCCTTAGAAATCACCATCTTGAAAAAGGGCCACTTAACGTAAAAGTAGCGTAGCAATTTCAAGTGTTCTTCTGGTTCTTCGTTCAAGAATTCTTGTAACGCTGTACCAACGCCATACCATGAAGGCAGCAAAAAGCGGGTTTGCGTCCAGCTAAATACCCAAGGAATAGCTCGCAGACTACTTAAATCTTTTTTACCAGATGGACGGCGGGCTGGACGGGAACTAATTTGCAGTTGGCTAATTTCTTCAATGGGAGTTACTTGGTGGAAGAAGTCAACAAAATCAGGCTGTTCGTAGATTAGGGCACGATAATGTTGACGCGATCGCACTGCTAATTCTTCCATAATCTCATTCCAGGGTTCAATATCATCAAACCCTGTCCGCAGCAGGCTAGCTTGAATCACAGCAGTGGTGATGGTTTCCATGTGGTACAAAGCCAAGTCCAACAAGGAGTATTTGGAAGCCAAAACTTCTCCTTGTTCGGTAATCTTGATTCGCCCATTGATACTATGACCAGGTTGAGCCAAAATCGCCTCGTAAGCAGGGCCCCCACCTCGTCCCACAGAACCACCGCGTCCGTGGAAAATCCGCAAATTTATATCATAGTTTTCTGCTATTTGTTGCAGTGATTTTTGGGCTTTATGAATTTCCCAGTTGCTGCTTAAAAACCCAGAGTCTTTGTTGCTATCAGAATACCCCAGCATTACTTCTTGCAAGTTAGGGGAGAGGGGGGAAGGTGCTGGAGAGGCAGGGAGGGATGAATTTTCATCCACAACAACACTCTCTGTTTTTGTCTGTTCGTAACCGCCAGCTAATAAAGCGCGATACAAGGGTAGTTCAAACAGTTTCCGCATGACGCTTCTGGAGCGTTGTAAATCTTCTACTGTTTCAAATAAGGGGACTACTTGAATTGTTCCGACAGCAATGGCAGGGTCAAAAAGTCTGGCTTCTTTGGCTAACAGCAATACTTCTAGCACGTCGCTTACGTCGCGGCACATGCTGATAATGTAAGTTTGGCAGATATTTAGACCAAATTCTTGTTGCAGTGATCGCACGACGCGAAAGGTTTCAATTACATCGTTGGTTTTTTCAGAAAATGGCAATTCTGCCGGAATTAACGGACGGCGGGTTTGCAGTTCTCCTGTAAGCCAAGCAACTCTTTGCTCCTCAGATAGTTCGTTGTAAGGTTGGGGTAATATTTGCAGGTATTCCAGTATCTCATTCAGCGCATCGGCGTGGCGAGATGATTCTTGGCGGATATCTAGCTGTGTCAAGTTAAAACCAAAAATTTCTACCTGACAGATGAGATTTTCTAATTCTCGACAGCTTAAACCTGTTTCTGTTAAGTTGCGCTGAATCATCCGCAGTTCTGCTAAAAAATCGGTTCCCGAAAGATACAGGGGGCTATCTTGATTTTTTGGCGTTTCCCGATTGTACAAAGCTAGATTGCGATCGCGAGTATTTTCTAGCCGTTTCAGCACATAAGCCAGTTTGAGCCGATATGGTTCTTGTCGATAACGCAGCGCCAATGCATCGTATACCTCACTCAACTGGGACTGATCCAATTCTAGAGATTCCAGCAAATCTGGTAAGACATCACTCCAATGCATCGACACACTCAACAATTCAATCAGATTTTTCACTGACTGAATATATCTCCCCAGCACCATTTTGCGCTGATAGCAAGCTGTCTTCCAGGTAATTTCGGGTGTGACTGATGGGTTTCCATCCCTGTCTGAGCCTACCCAGGAGCCGAAAGAGCAAAAGTTTTTACTCGGTGGTTCTAGCCAAGGAAAGGTGTTGGATAGGGTGTGTTTGAAACGTTTATATAGTTGAGGAATGCCATCAAATAAAACTTCTTGGAAATAGTGCAGGGCATAATCTACTTCATCTAGCACCGTGGGTTTGAACTGGTGAAGTTCGTCTGTGCGCCACCACAGGCGAATTTCTTCGAGCAATTGTTCGCGGACATCTGCTGCTTCCCAAGGATATGCTCCTGGTGTAGTACCAGAATGGTTTTCCAAGGCATCCAGTTTTTGCAATAGTTGTACCACCTGTCGCTGCTTATCCCGGATGGTATGACGAACAATTTCCGTTGGGTGTGCTGTGAAAACTAAGCGCACATCCAGATGGGCAATTAGACGTTGAATTTGTTGGGGTGGTACATTCAGTTTGAATAAATAAGGAAACAAGGCAGCAAAAGTACCTTTTGGTTGGACTTGTGCTTTTTCTAGATAACTCTTTCTCAGCAAGTCTGCTGCTATTCCCCTGCTAACAGGCGCGTCATCTTCTCTTTGGTTGGACGAATAGTTGACATTGGATGGTATTTCTGGCTCTACTTCTGCCTCATAGCGACTCAATTGCTGCCGTTGTTCGTATTCCTGCTCTATGATGTTAATCAACTGAAAATACAGAGCGAAAGCACGAGCCGCGCGAATTGCTTCGTTGATATTTAGTTGTTCAATTAATTTGACGGCTGAGGATGCTTGGTCATTTGTTGCTTGTCCTTCTGGTGAACATAAATCGCGCAACTGCCGCAACAAGTCTACCATATTTTGACCGCATTCTTGCCGGAGAACTGACTCCCACAATTCTTCCACTACCTGGAGACGATGACGCAAAAATAATTCCGACACCGGGTATATATCCGCAGTTTGAGACGAAGAGTATAAAAGGGAACCCATATTCTCTATTGTTGTAAAGCTAATTACTGTTTACGCTTCTAGGTTTTGCACTTAATGCTCACCAGGTTGTTCCTGAGCAAATAATTATTTGGTGTATGTTTTCTAAGTTTGATTAGTTTCGTCATCCTCTGGGAAGTCGAGAATGGGTAGGCGATCGCCTCGAAATAATTCTTCACTGGCTTCCCCTACGGCTTCTAGTGCTCTTACTGTGGTTTTTCCGGTAATGAGCAGCAGTAATATAGACGCTGTACCTATTTGTAAAAGGAAAGATTGGGGAATGCTAAACAAATCCAGATTGGATGCGGGGTTAGTTGAAGGCTGTTGGTTGGCAGGAGGCATTGCTAATTCTTGGTTATGGGAATATGAGTAGAGACGCGATTAATCGCGTCTGTACAGGAGTTAAGATGACTCCAACAATAAAGGGATGGAGTTTAAATGAGATAAGCTTGTTGTTTGTTTCGTCCATCAGGGCTGTTAGCTTAGTGGGACGCGAGTCCGGCTTTAAACGACAAGTCATCAGCCAGTCATATAGAATTATTCTGACTCCTGGCTTCTAACTTCTAAATTCTGACTCCCTATTAGTAAAATAAACGCAAAACTCAACATTAGTCAGACTTGCAACCTGTACAAGACTATCTTGGCCGATTTTGTGAGCTACGAAGGTAACAAAATTGTTAAAAAAAAACGTCAGAGTGTGATAGACCTATGGTTCTAGTTTACAAGTGCAGGCACTATCCCCTAACAATCGCTACCTGTAAAGTTAACTGAGCATGAAAACAGTATTACCAGATCGCCAGCAATCCTTAGTGCAGTGGGTAAGCCAAGCAACAGGGATCAACACTTTCGGGGTGAAAGTCCGGTTACGGGGAAATGACCTTCATATTCTTTGTGAAGGTACAGAATGTCCGCAGCGTTGGCGTACTTTGTCTGACTTGCTGCAAGCACTACAGCAAACAAACTTAGATATCCTTACAAGCAACGAACAACCCTCAATATATCAAGTATTTGTCTATGGCCGTAGAAAAGGGGAACAGCGCCCCAAATGGTGCCATCGGGTTTACTTGAATCAAATAGATAAGCATCTGGAGCAGGTGGAGCAAGCCTTGCTAGCAGACTCGGAAAAATCAAAACAGTCGGGTGGGGCGCTGATTGTCTCTAACGAAAGTTTGGCACGCCAAGGGAACCCAGAGGCGATCGCTCGCTATCTCAGCGAAACTCTGAGTACGTTAGGTGTATCGGTACAGGCAAAGATTAAGCCATATCAGCCAAAGAACTCTCAGCCGGAAGAAAATCGCCTGTGGATATTTTGCCAATCGAGTTATAGCCCTGATGCATCGTTGCTTGCTGAACCGATAGCACAGAAGTTGCGTTACCTCAAGCTTTCCGGCTACCAAGACGCAGTAATTGTTTCCCAGGTGAGTGGCGAAACTGCCCCTGATTGGCTACTGCGGGTGGATTTGACACCACCAGAGGTGATGTTGAAGGAATGGGCGCGTTGGGGGGATGTCCAAGCGATCGCGCGATTATTAACTGAGGTATTGTCAGGGTTAAAAGTTGGTGTCCAAGTTTCTCTGAAAGAATCAACGCTACATATCTTTTGTATCCCAGCTTTTGATCCCTTAGGAACTGCGCCAATACCCGACAAGGAAGTGTGCTTAGAGGCGATTTTACCCCAGCTAGAAGCGATCGCTCCTCAAGGCATTCTCGCCGCCACCGTATACGGACAAAAAGCAGGCGACAAGGAACCAACTTGGATTGATTGGCTGGCTTTACCCGCTGCAAAGTATCCCGCCTTTGCCGCATCACCGCTAGATTTGGCAAATACTGGCGATGAACCAGCCATCATATTTTTACTGGAGCGCTTACTCAATCCTGACTTGGATTGGCGTCTATTGACAGGTGGAATTCGTATACTGCTGCTAAACAAACATGATTTATTACACATCATGTGTGATGCACCAGTTTGTCCAGGGCGTCAACAAGTAGCAAGTAAAATTACGCAGTTTATCCGCCATTTAAAAATTCCCGGTATTATGGGAGTACGTGTCTACGGTCGCCGTGCTGGGAATAAAGAACCTTTTTGGCATTATGGCGTTGATCTTGAACATCGCCAACGTTTAGTGCCAGAAGCAACCCCAGAATTTGCTGCTACTTCTAAATACGTTAATGATTTAGTAACCTCTGAGACTAGTGAGCCAATTTTGCGCCCCGATTTAACCACAGAAGAAGTTCAAAGTTTTGTAACAGAAGTAGCGCGAGATTGGATGGCAACGGCGAGTGCAACAGCGAAAAAATTCCTGTTGAAAAGCCAGCTATTTACCGAAACCCATCAGTCAGCAGAACATAACTTTGACGATCAAGGACTTAAAATTGCTCTGGTTTGGGGAACATTGGGATTATTACTCACCCTCCAAACTGATTGGGTGTTGGGTCGAATGATTGCACGTAATACGCCGAGTTCGCCAAAAGTCGCTAGTGTCTCGCTCCCATCATCTTCTGAGCACAAGGCATCTTTGACATCTGGTAAAAATCAGAGTGAGAAAACAACATTTTTTACCAGCACTTCCAAGACAAAATCTCCTCCAAATCAGAGTTCTGTATTTAATGCTTCCGAATTTACCCAAAATGATGATACCCCGACCAAGAATTTGGCAGCCGCACCACTGAAGGAAAAAGCAACCGCAACAGCTATTCTTTTAGCAGCGCGATCGCAGATGCCAAGTTTCAATGTCAGGCAGTTAGACGAGCAATTAGCATTATATAAACAGCGTTTGGCTAGAACTGGTAGTCCGCCAGATGTGTTGATTATTGGTTCCTCCCGCGCTCTCAGAGGAGTAGATCCAGCAGCACTTTCTAAAGCTTTAGCGACTCAGGGATATCCAAATATTGACGTGTTTAACTTTGGAATCAACGGTGCTACCGCACAAGTTGTCGACTTTGTGATTCGCCACGTACTGGAACCATCGGAACTGCCCAAAATAATTATCTGTGCAGATGGTGCCCGTGCTTTCAACGGTGGACGCGAGGATATTACCTTTAAATCGATCGCTGCATCAGCTGGTTATAAACAAGCATTCCAAAAAACACCAACAACTGCGAATAGCAATGATTTACCCGAGAATACGATAGATTCGGCAGAAAAAAAGACAAACGAGGAAAAACCAGAGCTTAGTACCTATGAAGCCGTTAATCAGTCATTAAATCAAGCTCTAGCATCTGCTTCCGCTAGCTATCAAAACCGTGACCAAATTAAAAGTTTACTGCAAAAACAACTCCTAATATTTGGTCATAATCAGACAGTTGCATCACAAAAACAGCTAACAGACGGGACTTCAGACGAGAGTACTTCCCAGCAAGCAGTTGATTTTGATGGCTTTTTACCTTTGTCCATTCGCTTCAATCCCGCTAGATACTATCAAAAACATTCTAGAGTTCCTGGAAATTACGACAACGACTATAAATCTTTCCAAGTAGAAGGACAGCAAGATGCTGCCTTTCAAGAAGTGCTTCAGTTTGCCCAGTCTCAGAAAATTTCTTTAGTGTTTGTCAACATGCCTCTGACGGCAGATTATTTAGATCCAGTGCGTAGACAATATGAGCAAGAATTTCAGCAATATATGTTGCGTTTGGCTACTAATCCCAACTTTATTTATCGTGATTTGAGCCAACAGTGGCCAAAAACAAATGACTACTTTTCTGACCCCAGCCACCTCAACCGCTTTGGAGCATACGAAGTCTCGAAAAAGCTGGCTAATGACCCGATGATTCCTTGGCCAGTTAAGTAAGGAGATCAGGGAGCAGGGGGAACAGAGGAGGCATGGGAGGCAGGGGAAGAATAACTATTGGTTATTACCCAATGCCCTATGCCCTATGCCCCATTCTAATGACTAATGACTAATGACTAATAACTAATGACTAAAAAATGAACTTTATATCAATTTTCTATGGGCTGTTCTTGTTGAGTGTGTTAGGAATTTACTGGCCTTTAGCACAACAGAAATTGCGATTATGGACGCTGCTAATTGCCAGTTTGGTTTTCTATGGATCTCTGCACATCCAGTACGTACCATTACTATTAGCATTGACGTTTATTAATTTCCGTGTGGGACTGGAGATTGGGAAAAACACATCACCAGGAAAACATTCTCTTGACTGGCGAATTTCTAATGAAGAGTGGCAATTTGCCCAAGGTGACTGGAATCGTCGTCGTCTAAAACTTTTGTGGCTGGGGATAATTCTAAATGTTTTACTTTTATTAGCTTTTAAGTATTTTACTCCTTTATTCAAATTTGTTTTTCATGTGCAAACAAACTCACCAGATAGCTCTTTTAAATTAATTGCACCCTTGGGTATTTCATTTTTTACCTTTGAATGCATTGCCTATTTAATCGATGTCTATCGTGGTGCACCTGCGACTGAGCAGTTTCTCAAATTTGCCACTTACAAATTATTTTTCGTCAAACTCATTTCAGGCCCAATTACGCGCTACCACAACTTAGCAAATCAATTCAATACACTAGACTTACCCAGTACTGATAGAGTAGCTGAGGCGCTGTGGTTGATTGCTAGGGGTGCAGTCAAAAAAGGTATTTTGGCAGACCACCTGGGTATTTTCGTCGATTTATGTTTTGGGAACCTGCAACGCGCAGGTAGTACCGATCTCTGGTTAGCGACATTCGCCTACGGTTTACAGTTATATCTAGATTTCAATGGCTATGTAGACATTGCCCGTGGTAGTGCTATGCTTTTCGGCTTGGTTCTACCTGAGAATTTTGACTTTCCCTACTTCAGCACCAATATTGCAGAATTTTGGCGGCGCTGGCACATGACTTTAGGAGATTGGCTACGTAACTATGTCTACTTTCCTTTGGGTGGTTCCCGTCGGGGTTTAGTCCGTACCTGCTGGAATTTATTTATTGTGATGCTAATCGCTGGTATCTGGCATGGTGCTGCCTTGGGTTATGTAGTTTGGGGCATATTCCACGGGTTAGCTTTGGTGGTTCATCGGCTGACAGATACCATGAGCGATCGCTTTGAAAATCTGGAACAATTCTGGCAAAATCCTCTGGGTATCTTCGTCGCTTGGTTCTTGACCCAACTGATGGTTTTTACCTCTTGGATCTGGTTCCGTCTACCTAACCTCCAAGACTCTTCCTTGGTAATTAGGCATCTTTGGGGTTACCCTGCTGACTCACAGTTTGCTCAAAAGGTCTATGTGGATGCCTTAAATATCAGCCAATACCAACTGACTTGGATACTTCTAGCTTTAGCTGCCCTTATGGCTGTAGTCTATGCCTTCAACCGAATACTGAAGTTAGAGTTTAACTGGCCCCTTAAGCTTGTCTTCGTTCCCCTGTGTTTCTACGCTGTTTGGTTATTAGCTCCTGAAGGCAGTTTGCCCTATATCTACTTTGATTTTTAACTGAAATATCAGACAATATAGAACTTAATATCTCGTTACAAATCATCAAGAATTAAAATTGTTGTTACAGGCTAATTGTAAAGAAGTGTAAAGGAAGATAACTAGGCGATCGCGTCATTTAAAGTGATAGCTAGTTTGGTGTTGAAATCGCTTAAAAACCCTTAATCCATTACTTTTATCACTATTGTTGATAGTAGGAAAACTTTACAGTTCGATGAGTTTGTTAAAGAATTATATTACAGAATATTAAGTCACAGATTGCGTCAAAGTAAATTCATGTAGACTGTATTTCAACAGGCGAAAATAAATCCGCTTGTTCCATATTTAACAACCCATAGCACTTATAAAACAATGACCACAACCTTACAACGGCGCTCCGGCGCTAACGTATGGGATCGCTTCTGCGAGTGGATCACCAGCACCGACAACCGCATATACATCGGTTGGTTTGGTGTACTCATGATCCCAACCCTACTAGCTGCTACAACCTGCTTCGTAATTGCTTTCATCGCTGCTCCTCCTGTGGACATTGATGGTATCCGCGAACCAGTTGCAGGTTCTTTGATTTACGGAAACAACATCATCTCTGGTGCAGTTGTTCCTTCTTCAAACGCTATCGGTTTGCACTTCTACCCAATCTGGGAAGCTGCTTCCTTAGATGAGTGGTTGTACAACGGTGGTCCTTACCAATTGGTAATTTTCCACTTCTTGATCGGTTGCGCTGCCTACCTGGGTCGTCAGTGGGAACTTTCTTACCGCTTAGGTATGCGTCCTTGGATCTGCGTAGCTTACAGCGCACCTTTGGCTTCTGCTACCGCAGTATTCTTGATCTACCCCATCGGTCAAGGTTCTTTCTCTGATGGTATGCCTTTGGGTATCTCTGGAACCTTCAACTTCATGATTGTGTTCCAAGCAGAACATAACATCTTGATGCACCCCTTCCACATGTTAGGTGTGGCTGGTGTATTCGGCGGTTCATTGTTCTCTGCAATGCACGGTTCCTTGGTTACCTCTTCTTTGGTGCGTGAAACCACCGAAACCGAATCACTAAACTACGGTTACAAGTTCGGTCAAGAAGAAGAAACCTACAACATCGTTGCAGCCCACGGCTACTTCGGTCGTTTGATCTTCCAATACGCTTCCTTCAACAACAGCCGTTCACTGCACTTCTTCCTCGCAGCTTGGCCTGTCGTCGGTATCTGGTTCACCGCTTTGGGTATCAGCACGATGGCATTCAACCTGAACGGTTTCAACTTCAACCAATCAATCATTGACTCCCAAGGTCGCGTTATCAGCACCTGGGCAGACGTAATCAACCGCGCTAACTTGGGTATGGAAGTAATGCACGAGCGTAACGCTCACAACTTCCCCCTAGACTTAGCTGCTGGTGAAGTTGCTCCTGTAGCAATGACTGCTCCTGCTATCAACGGTTAATACTTCAGTATTAGCTAAATAAAAAGCGCCCTCCAGAAATGGGGGGCGCTTTTTAGTTGTAATTATCTTTAAATAAGAAAGATTTATGAGGTTTGTCGTACTCCTATGTGGAAGCAAGCTATGTGCAGCAGTGACCACACGAGAAAACATGGCACTCCACTATGTTAGATTCAAGCTACAACTCCTGTGATGAGGAATCAGGTAATGACGACTTCTGTGGAACATGGCTTAAATAATAGCGCTTTTATTCCTCCCTTAGAAAGTGGCGATCGCTTAACCCGCCATGAATTCGAGCGTCGTTATACAGCAATGCCCCATAAAAAAGCAGAATTAATCGAAGGAGTTGTCTACGTGGCATCACCACTACGTTTTAGAAGTCATGGCTAACCTCATGGACAGTTAATTACCTGGTTGGGAGTTTATCAAGTTTCCACTCTAGGCGTAGCACTAGGTGACAATGCTACCGTGCGCTTGGATTTAGATAATGAACCACAGCCTGATGTTTTGTTGTTGATAGATAAACCAGCTAGAGGACAGGCACAAATAAGTGAAGATGAGTACGTAGAAGGCGCACCAGAATTAGTAGCAGAAGTAGCAGTCAGTAGTGCATCGATTGATTTGTACGACAAAAAACGCGCCTACCGTCGCAACGGAGTGCAGGAATATATCGTTTGGCAGACTTTAGAGAATAAACTCGACTGGTTCTGTTTGCAGAATGGGGAATATTTGCCACTGGTGGCAGATGCAGATGGTGTGATTAGAAGTAGAGTATTTCCGGGTTTGTGGTTAGCTGTCACCTCACTAATTACAGGAGATATGACGAAAGTTTTAGCAGTGCTGCAACAAGGATTGAATTCAGAAGCACACGCTGAGTTTGTTGAGGGTTTAACTTAGCAAAACTTAAAAATAATGTCTTGAAAAATACAAATTATTAATGTAAAACGTGATGTTAGAAGCCGGGAAAGTTTTCCCTTTTTTCAGACAGTCTCCCTTGGGAAATTAGTTAACAGCATTTTTGGTGTGAGGTAATTCCAGAGAGTCCCGGCGATTAGGGGGAAGGTATTTGGCGAAAATCTTTGAAAACAGCTTAATTCTCAATTCTTAAAAATTGGGAAAGTTTGTTGTCAGCGATTTATAAACAACACAGTTATGACCACAACTCTAGGAAGAAGCGAAAGCGGCAACCTGTGGGATCGTTTCTGTCAATGGATTACTAGCACCGACAATCGGCTTTATATCGGCTGGTTCGGCGTTTTAATGATTCCTACCCTATTGACCGCTACTATCTGTTTCATTATTGCCTTTATTGCTGCACCACCCGTTGATATTGACGGCATCCGGGAGCCAGTTTCTGGTTCTTTATTATACGGCAATAACATCATCACTGGTGCTGTTGTACCCACATCTAATGCCATTGGTTTGCACTTCTACCCCATTTGGGAAGCTGCTTCAATGGATGAATGGCTCTACAACGGCGGGCCTTATCAACTCATTGTCTTGCACTTTTTGATTGGTATTTTCTGCTGGCTTGGTCGGCAATGGGAGTTAAGCTATCGTCTAGGAATGCGTCCTTGGATTTGCGTGGCTTACTCTGCTCCTGTAGCTGCTGCGACTTCGGTTTTTTTAATTTACCCAATTGGTCAAGGTAGCTTTTCTGACGGGATGCCTCTAGGCATTAGCGGCACATTTAACTTCATGTTAGTATTCCAAGCCGAGCATAACATTCTCATGCACCCATTCCATGAATTAGGTGTAGCTGCGGTGTTCGGTGGTGCTTTTTTCGCAGCAATGCACGGTTCTTTGGTGTCTTCCTCTCTAGTCAGAGAGACAACAGAAGCTGAATCCATAAACTATGGTTACAAGTTTGGTCAAGAACAAGAAACATATAGCATCGTCGCGGCTCACGGTTACTTTGGGCGGTTAATTTGGCAATATGCCAGCTTTAACAACTCGCGTTCCTTGCACTTTTTCTTGGCAGCTTGGCCTGTAATTGGTATCTGGTTGACGGCATTGGGCATCAGCACAATGGCGTTCAACCTCAACGGATTCAACTTTAACCAATCAATTCTGGACTCCAATGGTCGTGTAGTTAATACATGGGCAGATGTGCTCAACCGGGCCAATTTAGGTATAGAAGTGATGCACGAGCGCAATGCTCACAACTTCCCCCTGGATTTGGCTGCTGATGAGACAGTACCTGTGGCAACGATGTCTACGACGGGCTACGCCTACGCACCTGTAATTCACGGTTAATTGTAAGTTAAAATCCACTGCGCTCTCTATCTAGAGGGCGCTTTTTTCATGCATGAAACTATAGTTATACAAATATTTACATAGATAAAATATATAAAAAATATCTGGTGTATTTGGGTACAATTACTAAATTGTTACTCATTTATATTAGTAAATGCATTGGTATAAATAAAAATAATTATTAAAACTGTGAGTAGTGAGTAAACTAACTACTGAAGGTTATTCCAGGAGTTTACATTCATTGTATTTCCACTGACTACAAATCTCAGATTTTAGTTTTCGTCTCAATTCAATATAGAATCTAAAACTTAAAATCCAAAATCAACATGGCAGACCTAACTCCTAATTCTAGTTTTAGTTTGACGCTACGCTTGCAGATTCCCAATCGTGTGGGAATGTTGGCGTCGGTAACTCAGGCGATCGCAACCACTGGTGGTAATCTTGGTCAAATTGATTTAATCGAGCAAACCCGCAAAGAGTCTACCCGCGATATTACCGTTGATGCTGCTAGTACTGAGCACGCGGAAACCATTGTGCAAGCAGTCAAAGTATTGCCAGACATCAAGTTACTCAGTGTCTACGATCGCACCTTTAATTTGCATCGTGGTGGCAAAATCAGCATTGCTAGCAGAATTCCTCTGAAGAGTGTGTCTGATTTAGCAATGGCTTACACGCCCGGAGTGGGTCGAATTTGTACTGCGATCGCTCAAGACCCAGAGGAAGTTTATAAGTTAACCATTAAACAAAACACTGTTGCCATTGTTACCGATGGTAGTGCCGTTTTGGGTTTGGGAAATCTCGGTCCAGCAGCATCTCTCCCAGTCATGGAAGGCAAAGCAATGCTATTCAAGGAATTTGCGGGGCTGGATGCTTTTCCCATCTGTCTGGCCACTCAAGATACAGATGAGATTATCCAGACAGTCAAGAATATCGCGCCAGTTTTTGGGGGTGTGAATTTAGAGGATATCGCTGCACCTCGCTGCTTTGAAATTGAAAGAAGATTGCGCGAAGAGTTAGATATCCCCGTTTTTCACGATGACCAGCATGGTACAGCAATTGTCACCTTAGCAGCATTGTTTAATTCGCTAAAACTGGTACATAAGTCAATGGCGGAAATCCGCATCGTGATTAATGGTGCTGGGGCGGCGGGAGTAGCGATCGCTCGGTTACTCCGGAAAGCTGGGGCAGAAAAAATCTGGATGTGCGACTCTAAAGGGATTATCTCTACCAGTCGCAACGACTTAACAGACGAAAAACTCGAATTTGCCGTGAAAGCTCAGGGTACCTTAGCGGGTGCAATGCAAGGGGCAGATGTGTTTATTGGAGTCAGCGCACCGGGAGTTTTGACACCAGAAATGGTGCATTCGATGGCGAAAGACCCAATAGTGTTTGCAATGGCAAATCCCATTCCAGAGATTCAGCCAGAATTAATCAGTAAAGATGTTGCTGTCATCGCTACCGGTCGCAGTGACTACCCGAATCAAATCAATAACGTTTTAGCTTTTCCTGGAGTATTCCGTGGTGCTTTAGATTGTCGGGCTCAGACAATTACCACCACAATGTACCTGGAAGCTGCAAGTGCGATCGCTTCTTTAGTCAAGCCTTCAGATTTGAATCGGGAACATATTATTCCTTCAGTCTTTGATGAGCGCGTCGTCACTGCTGTTGCTGCTGCTGTGCAACAAGCCGCGCGTCAAGAAGGTATCGCTCGAAATTAATTAAAATAATGGGCGTTGCAGAGAAAGCGGGATGATTTGGCAACTTCTAAAATTCCTCCCCTGCTTCCTCTGCCTCCCCTGCCCTCTGCCTCTCTTCACCCATAATTTTTGGGTTGCTTGAGTACTAGAACACCGTGGTGGAAGTTTGCCTATTTTTAACAAGTTGCTCAGAAAAACTTGTTAGTCTAGTTAATTGAGATAGTAGCTGGATTTACGTTGTGCTCTACTAGTTTCTACGTTAAATTGACACCAATGGACTTCTGTGCGCCCCTACAAAAGGCTTATATCCATAACATTCTCTAACTCTGATAGCATTTTCTATAATTTCCTGCTTGCTAAAAAAATTAGTCGAATATAAATTAAGTACTTAGATAAGGAAAAGTGAAATGGGACTTAGTGACGGACTTTTAAACCCGACCAAAAAAGCTATGGTCATAGATGAATGTTGCAACATGATTGAAGGACAGCTTGCATCCAAGTCAGGAATGAGCGGCATCGCTTTGAAAACTGCCTTCGCCGCCCTAAAGGGAGTCAAGCCAGGGTATATCCCCTATGTCGTTGAGCAGATTCTACCGCAATGCTTCACGGCACTTGATCCCATCTGGAGTGAAGGCGTACAGAAAGGCAACCCAATTGAACACCTGAGTGCGAATCGCTCTCATACGGCAGACGCGCTACTGAGTGTCACCGATGCGAGAGCCAAGAACGTAAAGCGCCAAATCGTGCGAGGAACCTATGAAAAACTTCGTGGTTCAGCCAAAAAGCACGTAGAAGAAGCAGTGCCAGACTTAGCCAAAGTCATCGATAATTACACTAAGGCTTGAGCCAGAAGGGAATAATCACAATAAACGTATGCCGCCGTTCGATGCGTCGGTGGCTGGCATACGGGGCAGATATTACACTGGTAGCACCAAAGTTTTCGGGGAGAGTCTTGGAGATGCGATCGCTGCCTCTTGTCTCCTACTTGATATCATCGCAGAGACGCTTGTCGCGATCGCTAAGATTCGAGTTATTCTGCAAATAATCATGCAGCCAATTGCAACCCTGCACCAAGAATTGGTCTAAACTTTCCACAGACCACAACCGGTTCCTATCTATCGTGGATTTATCCATGTGGAAAGCGAAGAAAAAAAGGTTGTCAGCCGCTAGCAGTGAGAGTTATTGAATACACAATTGAGCATCCTGATGATTCAAACGCTTACTTAGCATTGAGTTGGCTGATATTAATTTTACTAGGTACTTACGAGTTGTGATGCGTAAAGCCCCCGCGCTTCTAGCCGGGGGATATAAGCGAACAGGCTGAATTTATTCAGCCGTGATGTGGATCATTTATATACTCTAGAACTTTCTGGGTGCTAACTTTTCCTGTGGTGTCAAACATATATGAATGTGTCCAC